>VBKG01000228.1 GCA_005879585.1 Deltaproteobacteria bacterium
GAGAAGTACGTCATCTGCAACGCCGACGAGAGCGAGCCGGCGACGATCAAGGACCGCGCGATCCTCGACTCGGCGCCGCACCTCGTCGTCGAAGGCATGGCCATCGCCGGCATCGCGACCGGCGCGCGGCGCGGCGTCGTCTACATCCGACACGAGTACGAACACGAGCGCGAATCGCTCGCGCAGGCGATCGTCGAGGCCAAAAGGGAGGGGCTGCTCGGAGACCGCCTGCTCGGCTCCGAGCGGTCCTTCCACCTCGACGTGTTCGTCAGCCCGGGCGGCTACATCTGCGGCGAGGAGACCGCGCTCCTCGAGGCCATGGAGGGCCGGCGGGCCCAGCCACGTCTCAAGCCGCCCTTCCCCGTGACGCACGGGCTCTTCGGCAAGCCGACCGTGATCAACAACGTCGAGACCCTCTGCATGGTCCCCGTCATTCTCCAGCGTGGCGCCGACTGGTGGCGCGCCCAGGGCGTCGGCGGCAGCGCGGGAATCAAGTTCGTCGGCGTCAGCGGCCACGTGAACCGACCCGGGGTGTTCGAGATCCCGATGGGGACGACGATCGCCGAGGTGATCCAGCGGGCGGGAGGCGTACTCGACGGCAGAGGGCTGAAGGCGGTGGCACCGTCGGGCGCCTCGTCGGGATTTCTGCCGGCACACCTCGCGAACGTTCCGCTCGATTTCGACGCGCTCGCCAAGGCCGGGTCGATGCTCGGCTCGGGCGCCATCTGCGTCGTCGCCGAGGGCACGTGCATGGTGGACGTCGCGCTCAGCGTGGCGCGGTTCTTCGCCCGCGAGTCGTGCGGCAAGTGCTGGCCGTGCCGGGTGGGGTCGGAGAAGATCGTCCACATGCTCGAGGCGGTCACCTGGGGCGCGGGTGAAGCGGAGACGCTCGGCCCGCTCGACGAGCTCGCGCAGACGCTCGTCCTCACCTCGATCTGCGGCCTCGGACAGGTGGTCCCGAATGCGATCGACTCGGTGCGCCGCTACTTCAAGGACGAGGTCGACGCGCACCTGCACCAGCGCCGCTGTCCCGCCGGGACGTGTGTCATGGAGCCGCCCGCGCGCATCAACGGGGGCTTCGCGTCCTCATGATCGACGTCACGATCGACGGCAGGCCGGTGTCCGTCCCGCCCGGGACGACGATCTTCGACGCCGCGCGCGCCGTCGGGATCGACATCCCGACGATCTGCCACCTGCCCCCGCAGGAGCCGGCGGGCGTGTGCCGCGTTTGCGTCGTCGACGTCGGGGCGCGGGTCTTCGCGCCGGCCTGTGCCCGCGTCGTCGAGCCAGGCATGAAGATCACGGCCACGGGAGAACGCCTGGCCACGGTGCGCCGGAATCTCGTCGAGCTGCTCATGGCCGACCACCCGGCGCCTTGCGCCCGCCAGCGCGACACGCAGGACTGCGAGCTCGAGCTCCGCGCTCGGGAGCTCGGCGCGCGTCCCGCTCGCTATCGGCCTGGCACTGCGAAGCCGGTTCACCAGCCCGGCTGGAAGCCGTCCGACGACTCGCACCCGAACATCGCCGTCGACCATTCGGCCTGCATCGTCTGCGACCGCTGCGTGCGCGCCTGCACGGACATCGCGCACAACTTCGTGATCGGTCGCGCCGGCAAGGGCAACGCGACCGTGATCACCTTCGACGCCGGCGCCCCCATGGGGCAGTCGACGTGCGTCTCCTGCGGCGAGTGCATGACCTCCTGCCCGACCGGCGCGCTCATGAACAAGGGCTTCAGCGAGGCGCGCCTCCCCGAGGGAGAGCCGGTGCCGGTCGAGGTGCTCATGCGGCTTCCGGGTAAGGACCGGCAGACCCCGCTCTTCGACGGCATCTCGCCCAAGTTCCTGGCGAAGACGCTCTCCTCCGGCGGCATCGGGCGCAACGAGGGGGCGATCGTCCGCCGCACGTTCCGCGCCGGCGAGGTCATCTGCCGCGAGGGTGACTTCGGCTCGACGGCGTTCTACATCGTCGAAGGGAGCTGTGAGGTTGCGATCACGACACCGCTCTCGCGCGTGCGGAACGATCCGGGCGGGCTGGCCGGCTTCTTCCTCAAGATGAAGAGCCGGCTCGTCGGCCGCGAAGACCTGGAAGTGGTCGGGCCGGCGGCGCTCATCCCGATCGACGCGCCGATCGACCTGCGCCGCGACGCTCCCGTGGCGAAGCTCAACGCGGGCGAGCTCTTCGGCGAGATGACCTGCCTCGACTTCTATCCGCGGTCCGCAACCGTGCGCGCCGCTGAGGACTGTGTGGTCCTCGAGATGCTGCGCCCGGCGCTGCAGATCCTGCTGCGCTCCAAGGCGTTCCGTGCCCAGCTCGAGGAGACCTACCGCCGCCGCACGCTCGACACGCACCTCCGCAGCGTGCCGCTCCTCGCCGGCCTCGGCCAGGAGTTCATCGAGTACCTCCGCGAGCGCGTCGAGCTCGCCCGCTACGAACCCGGCCAGGTCATCTGCCGTCAGGGCGAGCCGGCCGACAGTTTCTTCATCGTGCGGCTCGGGTTCGTGAAGATCACGCAGCACCGTCCGGGCGGAGACCTCGTACGTGCATACCAGGGACGCGGCGGCTACTTCGGCGAGATGGGCCTCATCCAGGACGCGCCGCGGAGCGCCACCTGCACGGCGGTCGACCACGTCGAGGTCGTGCGGATCTCGGCCGATGACTTCCGGTTGATGCTCGAGCGCTTCCCCGAGGTCGCCAAGGACCTGCTCGCCGAGGCCGAGCGTCGCGCGCGGGAGAACGTCGAGGTCGAGGCGCACACCGCCAACGTCGACCTCGAGGACTTCCTGCGTCAGGGCTTGATGCAAGCCCAGAGCCTCCTCCTCCTCGACCTCGACCGCTGCACGCGCTGCGACCTGTGCGTGCAGGCCTGCGCCACGGCGCACGACGGCGTCACGCGCCTCGTGCGCGAGGGGCTGCGCTTCGAGAACTACCTCGTGGCGACGTCGTGCCGCCAGTGCCGCGACCCTCTCTGCATGGTCGGCTGCCCGGTGGGCTCGATCCGCCGTCGCGACACGCTCGAGATCCAGATCGAGGACTGGTGCATCGGGTGCGGTGTCTGTGCCGAGAACTGCCCGTACGGCAACATCAACATGCACGGATTCCGGGTCACGGTGGACGACGACCAGCGCCCCGGCCGTCGCAAGGCCGTCGTGCGCGAGAAAGCGACCGTCTGCGATCTCTGCAAGAACCTGGGATCGGACCAGGAGCCGAGCTGCGTGGTCGCCTGCCCCCACGGGGCGGCGATCCGGGTGGCGAACCCGAGGGAGTTCTTCGCGGCCCGTCTCGGCGAGGAGACCGCGGGCCGACGCTGAAGGACGACCTGCCATCGCGCTGATCGACGTCCGCCATCGCCGCTGGATCGCCGCATCCGTCGTGCTCGGTGCGATTGCGACGGCCTTCTACGTGCCCTATGCGCGGCAGGCTCCCGAGGGTCCTCGCGGCAGCACCGCCGTCGGGCTCGGCTTCGGCGTCGCGGCCGCCGCGCTCATGGCGTTCGAGTGGCTGCTGAACGCGCGCAAGCGCGTCCCGACCTGGAACCTCGGAAAGGCCGAGACGTGGCTCAAAGGTCACATCTGGCTCGGGCTGCTGGCCGTGCCGCTCGCGTTGTTTCACAGCGGCTTTCACCTGCGCGGGACGCTCGCCGCGGCGCTCATGATCGTCTTCGTCGTCGTCATCCTGAGCGGGGTATTCGGGCTGGTCCTCCAGCAGTTTCTCCCCCGCCTCATGAGCCTCGCTGCGCCCGGCGAGACGATCTACGAGCAGATCCCCCACGTGATCGAGACGCTTCGCCTCGACGCGTACGAGGCCGTCGCGGCCGTGTGCGGAGCGCTCGCCGAGGCGGAGGGGGAACGCGCGGAGAGCGAGGCGATTCAGAGCGATCCGCGCCGGGCGCGCCAGGTGCTCGGGCGGCGGCCCGCGGCCGCGCCGGCCGAGGGCTCGGCGCCGCTGCGCCGGTTTTACCTGGAGACCGTCCGGCCGTTTCTCATGGGGGACGGCCGGCATGGTCCCCTGGCCGATGCTCGCCAGGCCGAGCGGCTCGCCCAGGGCCTTCTCCGGCTCCTGCCGCCGGTGCTGCACGACGCCGCGGGCGACCTCATCGCGATCGCCGCCGAGCGCCGGGACTACGCGGTGCAGGCGCGCCTGCACCGCTGGCTCCACGGCTGGATCCTGCTCCACGTGCCGCTCGCGGCCGCGCTCCTCGTGCTGCTGGTGGCGCACGCGGTCCTGGCCCTCCGCTACACCTATTGAGGCGCCGAGCGTCATGGCCACGCGCCTCAGCAGCACCAAGCTCCGGGCCAAGCGAATCGAGCTCGACTACTTCGCGCGCCGGCATCCCCTGCGGACGTGGCGCGTCGTCCTCTCGCTCGCCGGCCTTGCCCTTCCCGGGCTCTGGGTCACACGCGAGCTCGTGCGGAACGACCAGCGTTCGGTCGAGCCCGGTCCGGTGAGCGTGGCGCACAGCCTCTTCGGCAACCGGTGTACGGCCTGTCACAGCGAGCCTGCCGTGCAGCCGACCGCAGCCGCCGCGCCGCTCGCCCGCAGCCTCGATCACCCGCGCTGGCTCGGCGCCACCGACGCCGCCTGCCGGCGGTGCCACGACGCCGCAGACCACGAGACGAATCAGACGGACGCGCCGTCGTGCGCGAGCTGTCACACGGAGCACCGCGGCCAGCGGGTCCTGCGCCAGGTGAGCACAGCCCGCTGCGTCCAGTGCCACGGAGAACTCGAAGCGCACGCACGCAGCCTCATCCGGGTCGTCGGGTCGGACGGCCGTGCTGTCCAAGGCCTCGCCGACGGTCATCCGGAGTTCGCGGTGTGGGTGGGGCGTGGTCCGGAGGCCAGCCGAGTGCGCTTGGACGCCACCCCGGCTCCCGCGGACCGCGCGCAGGTGCGGTTGAACCACGAGCTGCATCTGAAACCCGGGCTTCGCGGTCCCGCTGGCGCGGGAGGCGTCCAGCTCGCGTGCGGCGACTGCCATCAGGGACCCATGGCGCTCTCGGGTGTCCGCTTCGCCGGGACACCGCCCCCCGTGCCCTCGCCCGGTGATGCGCCCGATCTCATCCCGGCGGAGGAGCCGTCGTACATGGCGCCGGTGCGGTTCGTCAGCCACTGCGCCGGCTGCCACCCGAACACGTTCGACGCGCGCTTCGCCGACCTACCTGCGCCGCACGACCGCCCCGAGGTGATTCACGCCTTCCTGCGCGGCGCATATGCGAACTACCTGGTCACCCACGCCGACGAGCTCGTCGATCCCCGCCGGAGCCTCCTCGGACGCGAGACCACGGTGCAGTCCGCCGACGCGTGGGTGAACGACCAAGTCCGGGAGGCGGAGACCTTGCTGTTCAGGGACCCGAAGCGCTGCCAGGAGTGCCACGTGCTCTCCTGGGAGCCTGGAGCCGTGCTGCCCACGGTCGCGCCGACGGAACTGCCCGTCCGCTGGCTACCCCAGAGCCGCTTCGACCATGGCACCCACCGGCTGCTGGCCTGCACCGAATGTCATGCGGCGCCCGCGAGCGAGCGGACGGAGGACATCCTCATGCCGCGCCGCGCGACCTGCCAGCGATGCCACCACGCCGGCGGCGCGTCGGACCGATGCAGCGAGTGCCACACCTACCACGGGGTGACGGGCCCGGTGGAGATGAACGGCGGGCGCGTGATCGCGCGACTGCTGGACGAGCCGTAGGGCAACAGACGAGGCGAAGGAGAGGCAGGCGACGAAGATGACGGCCTACGCCCGCAAGACCCGGCGTGCTCGCTGGTTTGGTGGAAGGCTTCGCTTGCCGGGGTACGGAAGGCGCGTGTGAAGACCGCGAGAACGAAGATATCGGACGGTTGCGCCCAGGCGCTCACCGGAAAGATCAGCGCCGTTCAGGTGGTCGTCCGCAAACTGCGCGCAGATTTCACCGCCTGCTCGGCCGACACGCGCGGACCCGAGATTTCGCATGCCGCCCAGTGAACAACGACCCAGGCGCGCCGCGGCCGGCGAGTCTTGCCGAGCGCGCGGGTGCGGACGGGTCGGATTAGGCCCAGCGTCCGAGCGCGTCGTAGGCCGCGTATTTGTACAGCTCGGTGAGCGTCGGGTAGTTGAAGACCATCTCGATCAGGGTCTGTACGGTGCCCCCGAGAAGGATCAGCGTCTCCCCGAGATGGACGAGCTCCGTCGCCTGCTCGCCGATGCAATGGCAGCCGATCAGGCGACGCGTGTCGTGGTCGAAAACGAGCTTCACGAGACCGTCGCGGTCACCGATGATCTTGCCGCGGACGTTGTCTCGGTAGAAGGCGCGCCCGATGACCGGGCGCACGCCGCGGGCGATCGCATCGGCCTCCGCGTCGCCGACGCAAGACACCTCGGGGACCGTGTAGATGCCGTACGGGACCAGGGCGCTCACCTGCTGCTTGTATGCGAAGCCGAAGGCGTGGCAGACCGCAACGCGGCCTTGCTCCATCGAACTCGAGGCGAGCGCCGGAAAACCGATGCAGTCGCCCGCGGCGTAGATGTGAGGGACGTTGGTCCGGAACCGTCCGTCGACCTGGATGTGGTCGCGCTTGCCGAGTGCCACGCCCGCCGTCTCGAGCCCGAGGTCCCGGGTCACGCCGCTGCGCCCCGCGGTGAAGAGCAGCTCGTCGGAGGCGACCTCTGCGCCGTCTTCGAGCTCGGTCACGATGCCGCGGCCTGGCACACGGCGGACCGTTCGGTAGCGCACGCCGAGGTGCAGCTCGACTCCGAGGCGAACCATGGCGACTCGGAGCTGCTCGCTGATCTCCGCGTCGAGGAAGGCGAGCAGCGGGGTCCGCCCCTCTACCAGCCTCACGCGCACGCCGAGGGCGGCGAGCATCGTGGCGTACTCGCAGCCGATCACGCCACCGCCCAGTACCGTCAGCGAGGGCGGTATGCGCTGCAGCCGAAGAATCGTGTCGGAGTCGTGAATGCCCGGATCCGCGAAGTCGATGCCGTCGGGTCGGTAGGGCGCTGACCCCGTGGCGATCAGGAAGTAGTCGCTCGTGATGCGTTGCGATCCGTCCGGCGACTCCACCACCACCGTGTACGGGTCGATGAAGCGCGCGTGCCCGGCGAGCAGGGTGACGTGGTGCCGCTCGAGGTTCGCGCGGACGCGTGCCACCTCGAGTGCGCGAACCGCCTCCTTGCGGCTCAGCAGGTCGGGCGCTGCACGCGTCGGATCCACGTGCAGGCTGACTCCGTAGAGCTCGCGTTGGCGGTGGCCGGAGAGGTAGAGGCTCGCCTCGCGCAGCGTCTTCGAGGGTAGCGTGCCGGTGTGAACGGCACCTCCGCCGGGCTCCGCCGCTTGCTCGACGAGCGCAACGCGCTTCCCGAAGTAGGCGGCCTGGGCAGCTCCCTTCTCCCCCGCGGGGCCGCTGCCGATCACGAGCAGGTCGAAGTCCGCCACGCCGGATGCTGACGGCTCAGCTCCTCGCGTACGCGCTCAGCCAGGAGTAGTCGGAGGACGTCTGGCGGAGCCGACGGGCCATGAACAAGCACGCGTTCAGGTAGACGGCGGCAGCGAGCGTCGGCCGCGCCAGCAGCACCTCTCGCATGGCAGCGTACGGAAACGTGACCAGCTGCGTCGCCTCGGCCGCGCGGGCAGAGGCCGATCGGGTGCCCGCGTCAAAGAACGCCACCTCGCCGAACGGCTCGCCCGCCCGGATCGTGGCGACGACGGTATCCCCTCTCGAGGAGACGATCTCAACGACGCCTCGCTCCACGACATACATGGCCTCCGCCCGATCCCCCTCGTCGAAGATCATGTCCCCCGTCGCGTAGTTCTTGCGCTGCGCGACCGCTTGCAGCGCGGCGACCTCCGAGGCCGGGACGCCACGGAAGAGGTAAAAGGCTTCGAGCGGAACGGGAGGTTCCATGGTGTCGGTTCTTACCGCGTTGGTCGCGGCGATACCAACGTCCGACTCACCACCGCCGCGCCCCGGTCGCACGCCCCCCGGACCGATGTAGCCCGGGGCTCGCGTGTCCGAGGCGGCTCAGCACGCCGCCGAGGTCGCCGCACTCGACCGGCACACCGTCGCGGAACGCCACGACTTCTCGTGCGGTTGCCGGAAGGCGCGGACCCGGCAGTAGGATGCCCACCAGGTTGAGCGGATCGGCGGCCGCCACGATGACCAGCTCGCCCGGCTCATGACGCCGCCGGACCGCACGCAGCGTCTCGCACCTCGCCGCGCGCCTCGAGCGTGCGGAGGGCACCCAGCAGCGCCCGCCACGAGGTCACCCGGGATTCGCGCGCCGTGAGCTCGCGGGTCGCCACGCCGTAGCGGCGGAGGAGCTGCCGCGCGAGGCGCATCGGCCCGGCGTCGCCCGCCGCGAGCGACGCGGTGGCGACCACCACCGGCACGGCGCCCGACTTGAGCCGCTCCTCGGCCTCGAGCCGGAGTCGCCGCGCCATGCTGCCGTGATGCGCGGCGACGCGTCCCTGACCGAGCCGCTCCTCCAGCTGGTGGGCCACCCGCTCGACCAGGCGGCGCGTGTTGACGAAGACAATGGTTGGTGCGCTCAGCCCGTGCGTGGGCGGCGATGCGGTCGTAGACGTCGGCCCAGAGCTCGTGGGTGGCGATCGGCCCCAGCTCCTGGTCTGCCTCGACGGCGAGCGCGAGGTCGCGACGGTGGCCGACGTCGATGATGCGGCACGGAGGCGCTTCGCCGCCGGGACGCGCGCCGACCAGCAACCGGGCCACCTCCTCGATCGGCCGCTGCGTCGCCGAGAGCCCGATGCGCTGGAGGCGGCGGCCGGCGAGCGCGTCGAGCCGTTCGAGCGAGAGCGCGAGGTGGGAGCCGCGCTTGTCGGCGGCGACCGCATGGATCTCGTCGACGATCGAGCATAGGAATCATTAGAGCCGGAAAGTTTACGTAACATCCACTATCAGACTCTGGCCCAGGCTTCCGCTTTACCCCTTGTCGGGCCGCAACGTCGTTTCCGAGCCCTCATATACGAGGCGCTCCGCCATGCGACGACCACCACAGCTCGGACAGAAGCCGCGCCGTTTGCACGAGGTCGCCACGAGGCGCTCGAAGGCGCAGTCCTCGCACCGCACGCGCGCGAACCCTCGCGTCAGCGCACCGCACGTCAGGAACTCGCGGAACTCCCGCTCGATGAAGCTCGGGAGGCCGCCACCGTCGTGC
>VBKG01000509.1 GCA_005879585.1 Deltaproteobacteria bacterium
CGGCTCGGCGCGTACCAGGTCGCGGAAGCGCGCCCCGACCGACGGCCGCACGGAGACGGTGCTCATGCTGACTGTGCTCATGGGGCCGGAACATACTTGCGCCCGGCCGCGACGCGCAACAGGCTCAGTGCCCCGGCACGCCGGTGGTTCCGGGCCGGAAGCGGAAAACCTGATACGGCGCGTGCTCGCGGATGTGTCGCGCGCTCTC
>VBKG01000510.1 GCA_005879585.1 Deltaproteobacteria bacterium
GGTCGGCGACGACCTCCAGCGCGGACGACGGCAGCGTCGGCGCCGTCGTGCGGTCCTCGAGCCGCCGGCCTCCTCCGAGACCGCCGCGGAGGCCGAGGAAGATGAAGACGAGGACGAGCAGCGCGCCGCCGAACCGCCTCACCGGGCGAGCGTCCATCGAAACGCGCTCCGAGTGCAAGGGACAACCGTCCTGAGTGGCAATCGCAGCGTCGCCGAAGCGCAGGCGACTGACTGGCGCCGAGCGGACGTCAGCCCGTCGCATACCGCTCACCGACGAGCCGGACGAGCGCGCGCCGTCCCGGCCGCACACCGATCTGCCAGGTAATGCGGTCCGGCGCCTCGCCCTCGGCCTGCACCCGCCCGGCATGGACCCCGCGGAGATGGTGCCAGGCGCAGAGCGTGATCCGGTTCGCGCGCGCATTCCCGCCGCCGCGCGAGCGGAAGACGACGTGATGATCGTGGAGCGCCCGCCGCGCCGTGCAGACCGGGACCGCGCACCGCCACCCGTCGCGGGTGAACACCGGATCGCGATGGCGCGGCTGCCCCTCCCATTCCGATTTCACGTGCACGAGCAGCGATTCGAGTCCGCCGATCAGCGAGTCGTGGGGGTGGGCGAACGCGAGGATGGCCGTCCGGAAGAGCGCGACGACGGACACGGGCGCCGAGAACGCGACGTCGGCATCTGGAAACTCCCACTCCGGACGCGCACACAATTGCCGGTCATCGAGCGCGAGCGACGCCCCGGGCGGCGGCGCGATCGGCGCGAGCCCCTCGCGCACGGTGAGCGCCCACTCGACCTCGTCGGCGAGGCGGCGGACGGGAACGGCGCCGGCGCGCTCGACCCAGGCCGCGGCTGTCGACTCGGCCACGACGGGCAGCAGGGTGAGCGCCCGGACCCACGACAGGTCGCCGGCGCGGTATGCCTCGCCGAAGGCGTCGGCCTGCCACGTCTTTCGCTCGAGCGCGACCAGCGCCCGCGCCTTCCGCGGCGACAGTCCGAGCCGCTCGGTGACGTAGCGCTCCGCGGAGGGAAACTCCATCAGCCGGTAGAGCCGGCGGTCGAGAAAGACGCGA
>VBKG01000511.1 GCA_005879585.1 Deltaproteobacteria bacterium
GGGCCGCGGGTGACGAATGCGGTGGAGGTCGTCTCCGCCGACGTGCGGCGCACGGCGGACCGCGCGACGACCGCCAACACCGCAGCGCTCGCCGACGCGCTCGACGCCCTCATCGGGACGCCCGACGAGTGCACGGCGCCGATTCCGCTCGTCGTCCCGATGCGCGCCAAGCGGAGCGGGGGGCGCGTCTTCGCGCTCCGCGCGCACACGTCCCGGGGCATGGTGCAGTCGAAGCTCCGCCTCGTCTGCGACCCGGCGCGCTGACCGCGTCAGGGAATCCCGCGCGTCGCAACCGGCTGCGAGTTTCGCGGCGCGCCGGCGTCGATCAGGGGAAATTCCCCGCATGCGCTGTGTCGAACGCGACGCACGCGGGCGAGTTCGCCGGCCGACCGTCCCGATCGGTCCGGGAAACTCGGCGTCGATCCGCGGGTAAGATCCAATTTACCGGCGTCGTCAGCGCTCGTAATGATCCCTCCGCCGAACCGGGGAACCCGGTCGGCAGAGAGGGTCATCATGATGAACGCTTGGCTTCGCCGCTC
>VBKG01000513.1 GCA_005879585.1 Deltaproteobacteria bacterium
AGCGCCACGACATGGGCCCCGGCCTGGCCGAGGCGGTCGACGAGGTCGGGACGGGCGCGTCGGTGTTCCTCACCCGCACCCTGTGGGGTGTCGGCAGCACCGCGCCGTATCTCCATGACGGCCGGGCGTCGACCCTCACCGAGGCGATCATCGAGCACGGCGGCGAGGCCACCGCGGCACGCGACGCGTTCACGACGGCGCCGTCCAAGGACCAGGCCGACCTGGTCGCGTTCCTGAACAACCTGATCCTGTTCAAACCGAACTGACCGTGCGACGCGCCGAGATGCGCGCGATCATGGTGGCGGCGACGGTCGCCACCATGATCGCCGCGGCGCGACCGGCATCCGCCGCGCCCGTCGCGTACGTTGCGAACTCCGGAGACGGCAGCGTCTCGGTAGTCGACGTCGAGACGAATGCGGTTCTCTCCACGATGCCGCTCGGGACGAGCCCCTTCGGGGTGGCCGTCGACCCGAGCGGCGCCCGCGTCTATGTGACGAACCCGGACGACGGCACCATCTCCGTGATCGACCCGGCCGCGGAGACCGTCGTGGCGACGGTCGACGTCGGGTCGTCGCCGACGGGCATCGCCGTCGACGCGAGCGGCCGGCGGCTGTACGTGGCGAACGGCGGCAGTGACAGCGTCACCGTCCTCGATACGTCGACGAACGCGGCAGTCGCGATAGTGCAGACGGGCGCACGCCCATTCGGCATCGCCGTCGAGTCGACCACGAATCGCGTCTACGTCACCAACTCCGATGACGGCAGCGTGTCGGTGCTGGACGGCGTCACGAACACCACGCTGGCGACGGTGCCGGTCGGTACGTCGCCGAGCGGGATCGCGGTGGGCGCGGCGGGCACGCGCGCGTACGTGACGAACTCCGAC
>VBKG01000512.1 GCA_005879585.1 Deltaproteobacteria bacterium
CAGTCTGGCCGCCGGTGACGGCGCCGGTGACACCGGCAGCAACGTGATCCGCGACCCCGGGCGCACGGGCAATCCGGCCCTTTGGATCAGCCGCAACGCCCCGCACGTGTTCGGCCTCGGCGCCATCCAGAAGCTCGCGGAGGAGATGACGACGAAGCTCAAGTCGATCCGCGACGACGCCCAGCAGCAGGCCTGCGCGTCCGGCGCCCCGGTGACCGCGACCCTCGCCGCGAAGGGCACGAGCTTCGGC
>VBKG01000514.1 GCA_005879585.1 Deltaproteobacteria bacterium
TCTCGTATCGATCAGATGGCACTAGGAGGTCAGCAAAGAGGAAGCTATACGGACTTTCCCGAATTCCGCTCGGCACCTTCCGTCCGCCACCTCGACGGCGGAGTCCGGAAGCTCGCTACGGAGCCACCGGCGGGGTGGTAGGACGAGATCGGGGCAGATACCCCCTTTGTGGGGCCTATCTTCTCCTGTCGCGCAACGGCTCGACGCCGCCGCCGCTCGAGCGGGGACGCAAGGACACGATCGTCATCGGAGGCGACCGGGGAGACGTGAAGATCCTCTTGCCGTTCCCGGCGAATTTCCACACAGTCCCGAGACCGGTCTCGGGCCGCTTTGTGTTCCACTGCCACAACATCGAGCACGAGGACATGCGGATGATGGCGCAGTTCGACATTCAGCCATGATCCTCGTCCTTCTCGTCGCCGTGCTCGTCGCCGGGTGCTCCGGACGTCCGTCCGAGGCGCCACCGGCCCCGGCGGTCGCTGCACCGGATCTGGGCGACCGGCTGGCCGTCATCCACGAGCGACACCTGCCCAACATCGAGCTCGTGACCCACGAAGGTCGCTCGGTCCGATTCTACGACGATCTCGTGAAAGGCAAGGTCGTCGCGATCAACTTCATGTTCGCGACCTGCCGCGCCGCGTGCCCGGCCTCCACCCAACACCTCGTTGAGGTGCAGAAGTCCCTTGGCGAGCGGACCGGCCGCGACGTGACCTTCCTCTCGATCTCGCTCGACCCCGAGCACGACACGCCCGAGGTCCTCCGGGGATACGCCGAGGCGCACGGCGCCGGTCCCGGCTGGTACTTCCTCACCGGCAAGCGCGACGACATCGAGCTGCTCCGGCATAAGCTCGGCGCGTACGATCTGGACCCGGTCGTCGACGCCGACCGAAAGCAGCATACCGGCCTCGTCATCCTCGGGAACGAGCCGGTGGGACGCTGGAAGGCGATCTCTGCGCTCTCGAAGCCGGTGCGCATCCGCCAGGCGATTGAGCGCACGATCCTGCCTGCGACCGAGTGGTCGTCAGGCGAGGCGGTCGTCAACGAGGCCCCGTACGAGGAGAACGAGGCCGGCAAGCAGCTCGTCGGGCCGGCCGACCTCTCGGACCTTCCCGCGCGCAACTGAAGCCACAGAATCACCGGGAGCCCGGCTCTTGTGATTCTGCTGGTCGCGGTCGTCGCTGCATGGTGCCGCGGAAATCTTGCCCCAAGGTTCCATTGTCGGAATCCCCCTGTCCATTTGCTCCTCGCTCCACGAAGTGCCGGGCCGGCGCGATCGGAAGCATCCCATCTGCGGGGGCCTCCTGATGCCCGGAACGGGTTCGAAAGCCGAGGCGAGCGCCGTCGCGCACGCCGCGCGCTGCCAAGCCGCCACCACTGTCAGCGTCGTCGTCACACGGTGATCGCGCAGTGTCACGGTGGCGCCGCGGCCGTTGGCACGACGCGGCGACCAGCGTACAGAGACCCGATGCGGCCGTCGCGCCCGGCGATCGGTTTCGTGGTCGCTGCCCTCGCCTGCTGCGGCCGAACGCTCGACCATCACCGGCCGTTGCAGCGCCTCCCGCCGCTCGGCCGCAGCATCCTCGTCCTTGCCCCACATCCCGACGACGAGGTGCTCGGCGCCGCAGCGGTGATCGACGTCGCCCGGCGCTCCGGGGCACAGGTCCACGTCCTCGTCGCGACCGACGGTGAGCGTGGCCCCGACAAGACGGGTGCGCCGGACCTCGGAGAAGAGCGGCGCGAAGAGACGCGGCGCGCGCTCGGCGACCTCGGCCTCGGCGCCGACGCCGTCACGTTCCTCGGCTACGCCGACGGCAGCCTCGCCGGCTCCTGGGGCAACGGATGGACGGCGGTGCCACGCGCGGGAGGATCGGTCTCGGCGGATGCGGTCGTCGATGCGCTGCGGGCCGCGCTGCGGGGCGCGCGTCCGAACACAGTGGTCCTTCCGATCGCGGTCGACGCGCATCCCGATCATCGCGCGCTCAACCGGTTCGCGCTCCTCGCGTTGCTCGGCGAGGCCGACCGCCTCCCGGTCCTCGGCTACCTGATCCACGCCAAGCGCTGGCCTTCGGACGCCGGCGATCCGCGTCTCACGAGCTGCGCAGGCGCGCTGTTTCGCTGGGACGCGCTCTCGCTGTCGCGCGCGGCCGTCGAGCGGAAGACCGCGCTCATCGAGACGTACCGGACGCAGGTGGGCCACAGCCGGCGCCTCCTCCACTTCGCGAACCCGATCGAGCCCTTCGCGCGCGAGGATGCGACGCTCATGCCGCAGGCGATGGGACTCATGCGGCCCGGCGTGCAGCGGACGTCGCATCGGATCATCATCCGCGTGCCGCGCGGTCCATGCGTGGCCGATCCGGACGCGAGCGACCGCCTGCGCCTTCGGTTCTTCGGCGCCGGCGGCGTCGAGGACCGCGTGATCGGCCTCGATCGGATGACGGTCGTGGAGGGAGGACGACCGGGCCGGCCGCCCGCGCCCGCGCACGACGTCCTCGCGCGGACGACCGGCGCGAGTATCCGCCTTCAGCTCGCGGCGACGACGTTCGGCAACATCACGGGCGCGGTACTCGAGGTGCTGCCCGGAAGCGCCCGGCGCATCGGTCCGGCGTGGGTTCTCCTCTGGTAGCGGTCTGGCTGCCGCTTCCGTCACCGGACGCGGTCGGTTAGTACGAGAAACACGGCCATGCTACAGCAGCCCGCCATGTCCGTGAGTGCCGACGCCACCTTTCCTGCCCTGCCTCCCGTCACGCGATTCGAGTCCCTGCTCCTCGGCGCGGGTGCACGGCTCGATCGGTTCGTCCTCGACCGCTATC
>VBKG01000515.1 GCA_005879585.1 Deltaproteobacteria bacterium
CTTCGCGGCGGCCGCGCGCGCGCGCAGGTCCTCGGACCGCAGGCCGCCGCCGAGCGTGAGCGAAAGGAAGAAGCCGCCGTCCGGTTCCGTCCACTGCGCGTCGGGGAGCCAGCGCCGCATCGCCGCAGACGCGGCCTCCAGCCGCGGCCGGTAGAGCGCACGCAGCCGCTCGAGCTGCGGCTCGAGCAGTCCCCGGCGGCAGAACTCGTACACGGCCGCCTGGCCGAGCAGGTTGGGGGTGATGTACGTGTCCTCGGCCGCTTTGGCGATGCGCGCCACGACGCGCGCGTCGCCGATCAGATATCCGACGCGCACGCCCGGCGAGATCTGCTTGGTGAACGACGACATGTGCAACGTGCGCGCGGGGCTGAGCTCGCGCAGCGAGACGAGCTCCGTGCCGCGGTAGCGGAGCGGACGATACGGCGCGTCCTCGAGGATCCAGAACCCATGCTCCGCCGCCAGCTCGGCGACGCGCCGGCGGACGGCGAGCGTGGCCGTCGCGCCGGCCGGGTTCTGGAAATCCGGAATCGTGTACAGGAGGCGCGGCGGCGTCGCACGGACCGCCGCCTCGAGCGCGTCGAGGTCGAGGCCGCCACCGTTGATCGGGACGCCGACGATCCGAACGCCGTGGCGGCGGAGCAGCGTCAGCGTGCGGTCGTAGGTGGGCGACTCGACCAGCACGGTGTCGCCGCGCTCGAGCAGCGCCCAGCCGAGGAGGTCGATGAAGGGCAGCGAGCCGTTGCCCACGAGCACGTGGTCGACGGGTACGCCGTGGCGCTCGGCGAGCCACTCGCGAAGCGGCAGGAACCCCGTGCTCGGCCCGTACTGAAGCACCTGCACGGGCCGCTCGCGCAGCACCGCGGTCACGCAATCGGCGAGCTCGGCGGCGGGGAAGGCGTCGTCGGCCGGAACGCCGCGCGTGAAGTTGATCGTCCGCTCCGGAGAGCTCATGCGAAGTTTCCTTGTATCCGGTCAACCGAGCGGCGTCACGTACGCCGCCGTGATGCCGCCGTCGACCAGGAACGTCGCGCCGTTCACGAACGAGGAATCGTCCGAGGCGAGGAAGAGCGCGGCGGCCGCCACCTCGCGCGCCTCGGCCAGCCGGCCCATCGGGATGTGGACCATGCGCCGCTCGCGCGCCGCCGGATCCGCGAGCAGGGGTGCGAGCAGCGGCGTGTTCACCGGGCCGGGGCAGAGCGCGTTCGCGCGGATGCCCTGCCGGGCATACTCGACCGCGATCTCGCGCGTGAGCGCGAGCACGCCGCCCTTCGAGGCCGTGTACGCGCTCTGCGAGGTGGCCGAGCCCATGACGGCGACGAACGACGCGGTATTGATGATGGCGCCGCCGCCGGCGCGCAGCAGCGCGGGCACGCCGTACTTGCAGCCGAGGAAGACGCCCTTCAGGTTCACCGCGATCACCTGGTCGAAGACGGCCTCGTCCGTGTCGACCACCGAGCCGTCGGCGTCGGGAAAGATCCCGGCGTTGTTGAACAGCACGTGCAGCGCGCCGTAGCGTTCCTCGGCGAAGCGAACCATCGCGGCGACGCTCGCGGACGAGGTGACGTCGGCGACCGTGAAGGCGGCCGTGCCGCCGGCGGCCTCGACGGCACGGACGGTGGCGGTGCCGGCCGTCGCGTTGGAGTCGACCACGACGACCCGCGCGCCCTCGGCGGCGAACGCCAGCGCCGCCGCGCGCCCGATCCCGCCCCCGCCCCCGGTGATGAGAGCGGTCCGTTCCGCCAGCCGCCCCGCCATCATCGATATCCTTCGCTCGCGCTCACGCCCGCTCGAGGTACCGCCTCCGTTCCCACGACGTCACCACCTCGTCGAACTTCCGCTGCTCCGTGCGCGCGAAGTGCACGAGGTGCTCGACCACGTCGGCGCCGAGCGCCTCGCGGAAGAGCGCCGACGCTTCGAATTCCGCGATCGCCTCCGGCAACGAGCGCGGCACCCGCGGCAGCCCCTCGGCTTTGTAGACGTCGCCCGTGAACATCGGCGGTGGCTCGAGGTGTCGCCGGACGCCGTCCAGGCCGGCGGCGATCGTGGCGGCGAAGACGAGATAGGGATTGGCGTCGGCTCCCGGGATGCGGCACTCGACGCGCAGCGAGCGGCCGTGGCCGACCACGCGGAAGCCGGCAGTACGGTTGTCGTACGACCACGCGATGCCGGTCGGCGCGAACGATCCCGCCTGATAGCGCTTGTAGGAGTTCACGTAGGGCGCGAAGAGCAGCGTCGACGCCCGCGCGTGCGTCATGAGTCCGCCCAGCCACCAGCGGAACCGGTCCGTGGCCCGCACCCGGGTCCCCGGGATCGCGCTCTCGCCCTCGAACAGCGGCGTCGCGCCGTCCGGCGACCAGAGGCTCGAGTGGACGTGCATCGAGCTGCCGGCCCAGCGCTCGTCAACCTTCGCCATGAAGGTGAGCGAGAGGTTCTGCTGGTCGGCGATCTCCTTCGCGGCCTGCTTGTAGAGCACGTGGCGGTCCGCCATCTCGAGCGCGTCGGCGTAGCGGACGTTGACCTCGTGCTGCCCGGGACCCCACTCGCCCTTCGAGAACTCGACGGGCACACCCGATGCCTCCAGGTGATGACGGATCTGGCCGACGAGCGGCTCGAGGCGGCGGCCCTGGAGCGTGTGGTAGTCCTCGAGATACCAGCCGAACGGCTCGAGATCGTGGAAGTGCTTGCGCTCCGCCGCGGCATAGGAGTCGCGCA
>VBKG01000229.1 GCA_005879585.1 Deltaproteobacteria bacterium
GAGGCC
Source organism: Deltaproteobacteria bacterium (assembly GCA_005879585.1). GTDB lineage: Bacteria > Desulfobacterota > Binatia > DP-6 > DP-6 > DP-3. Next base: position 7 of record VBKG01000229.1, read on the forward strand.
GACGAAGAGGAGAGGCGGGGCGCTGCCCGTCGTGCCCGAGCGCGCGACGGGCGGCGTCGCGCTCGGACCCTCCGACCTGGCCGGCGTGGGCATGCGCAGCGGCAGGACGACCGCGCCGGCCAGCGCGGTCGCAGCGAGACCGACCGCGAGCGCGGTCGTCGGCGGCCGGGCCTGACGCCCGAGCACCCAGCGGTAGACGAGGCGGAGGACCACGCAGAAGACGAAATAGACGGCGATCGCCGCCGGCGCGTCGCTCGCGTAGCGGCCCGCGCTGACGACGTGCTTGAAGGTCCCCGACTCGACGGCGGCGGCCGCCGCCAGGTAGGTGAGCGGCAGGAGCGCCCCGATCGCCAGGCCGAGCGTCCAGCCGACATCGCGATACACGCGCCCCCGTGCGACTTGCCATCCGACGACGGCCGAGGCCGCGAGGAGTGCGCAGAGCGCCCCGATCGCGCCGAACACGCCGAGCAGCACGGCCGCGAACATCAGCCAGCTCGACCCGCCGGTCGGGCTTGCGTGATGGTCCTGCAGGAGGCGCGGCGCAAAGAGGCACAGTCCCATCGCGCCACCCCAGAGCCCACCCCATCCGAGCACGGTGAGAATGAAGCGCAGTGCGCGGCCGATGGATTTGCCGGACACCGCCACCCCTCGACCTCCCCCTCTCGCCCTCGCGGAAGATACTAGCGGATATGCCGCTTGACGCGAACGTCCGGCAGGCCATCGACGCCGGGAAGTGCGCGGCCCGTCCTTCCCGCCGTTGTCGCGATCCGCTATGTCACCGGGAGGCCTCCGATGCCGCTCGATCCGCAAGCCAAAGCCGTCCTCGACCAGTTTGCGAGCATGGGAGGGCCGCAGTTCCACGAGATGTCCGTCGCCCAGGCCCGCGAGCTGATCCTCGGCATGGTGGCTCTCGCCGGTGAGCCCGAGTCCGTCGCGCGGATCGAGAACCGAACCGTCCCGGGGCCTGCGGGCGAGATCCCGGTCCGCATCTACGCGCCGGTCGGCACTGCACCGTTCCCCGTGCTCGTGTACTTCCACGGCGGCGGGTGGGTCATCGGCAACCTCGACACGCACGACGGGATCTGCCGGAGCCTCGCGAACCGCGTCGGCTGCCTCGTCGTCTCCGTCGACTACCGGCTTGCGCCGGAGCACCGGTTCCCGGCGGCGCCCGAGGACTGCTACGCCGCCACGCGCTGGCTCGCGGAGCATGCAGGCAGCCTCGGCGGCGACAAGGGACGCATCGCGGTCGGCGGCGACAGCGCCGGCGGCAACCTCGCGGCCGTCGTCGCGCTCATGGCGCGCGACCGCGGCGGGCCGAAGCTCGCCTTCCAGCTGCTCGTCTATCCGGCGACCGATACCGATTTCGAGACGCGCTCGTACCGCGAGAACTCCGAGGGGTACTTCCTCACCCGCGCGGACATGGTCTGGTTCTGGAACCACTACGCGCCACGCGACGAGGACCGCCGGAACCCGTACGCGGCGCCGCTGCGAGCTGCGAGCCTGCGCGGTCTGCCGCCCGCGCTGGTCATCACCGCGGAGTTCGACCCGCTCTGCGACGACGGCAACGCCTACGCCGCGCGGCTCCGCGAGGACGGGGTCCCGGTGCGGCTCAGCCAGCAGGACGGGCTGATCCACGGCTTCTTCCAGATGGGCGCCGTGATCGACCGCGGGCGCGCCTCCGTCGACGAAGCCTCGCGAGCGCTCAAGGACGCGTTCGCGACGCGCTGATCACCGTCAGCGGACGTTCGAGAGCAACCGCTCGTAGCGCTCCGTCGGCTTCTCGAGCTTCCGCAGCGCGGTGATGAAGCGCTCGAGCCGCTCGCGGCTGCCGAGCAGCACCGCCGGGTCGGTGAGGATGTCCTCGACCGGACTCGCCCGCCCCTCCACCGCCGAGAAGGTCTCGGGGCCGACCGCGAGCACCATGTCGCGCGGGCCATTGAACTCGACGTACATGTTGTTGTCGGTGTTGACGCGCGCGCCCTGGACGAGCGCGCGCACGGCAGCGGGACCGAGCATGAAGCGCGCGAGCAGGTCCTCGATCGTGTGGACGCCGACCCGGTCGAGCTCGACGCCGTTCCAGCGCCGCTCGAGCTCGGCGACGTCGAGCCGGAGCGGCCGGCGCGAGGCGATCAGCACGCTGTCCATCGACGCGCCGAGGTTGAACGCCACGACCTCGGGGAACACCGACTGCAGCGCCGCCAGGATCGAGCGATACGTGTCGAGCGAGATCTGGTACTTCTGGAGCCACTGCGCGAACACCCCGCCGTCGCGCAGCCGGCGATCGACGAGGCGGTAGAAGTCCTGCGTGAAGATGTTGGCGACCCCCATCGCCCACGGATGCGGCGGCTCGGAGATGACCACGTCGTAGGTCTCGTCCGACGCGAGCAGGATGTGACGCGCGTCGTCCTCGTAGAGGCGGAGGCGCGGGTCGCGCTGCGGGTCGTGGTTCACGTGGACGAAGAACCGCGACGCCTCCACGACGGCGGGCTCGATCTCGGCGGCGGTGACGTGCCGGACGCCCGACGCCAGCGCCGAGCCTACGGTCACACCGCTCCCCCAGCCGACGACGAACACGTCCTCCGCGCGCGGCGCGACGAGGAGCGGGACCTGCGCCAGGAGCACCTGGGTCGTCATGTCGGTGGGCGCGTCGCTGGCGTTACCCCGCGAGTTGATGATGAGGTTCCGCTCTCCGTTCGCCTCCTGGGCCACGAGCACGCTCGCCGTCGGGCCCTCGCGCGCGTAGACCGCGCGCTCGCCCCGGTTGTGCAGCGTCGTCGGGTTCTGCACGGTGATCCGGCTCGGCTCGAACACGCCCACGTGGAGCTCGAGGAAGTCCCAGTCGGGACGCGCCGAGATGCCGAGCGCGATGACGGCGGCGACGGCGCCGGCGAGCCCCCGGAGCCACGACGGCTGCGGGCCTGCGAGCGCGAAGACGCAGCCCATCGCGGCGGCCGCGCCGGCGACGCCGAGGAGCGTCGCCTCGGAGCCGAGGTGCGGGATCAGGTAGAAGCCGGTGAGGACGGCGCCGACGATCGCGCCGGCCGTGTTGACGGCGTAGAGGCGGCCGACGACGGGGCCGGCGCGCTCGCCGGTACGGTCGAGGGCGCCCACGAGGACGAGCGGCAGCACCGTGCCGGCCAGGAGGACGGGCCAGAGGAGCATCGTGAGGACGATGCCGACCGACAGCACGAGGATTCCGAAGAACGTCTCCGGCTGCCATCGCTGGTAGGCATGGATGTACCAGTACGGCAGGCGGTTCACGGTCGACACCGCGACGAGGAGCGTGAGCGCCATGAGCGCGTGCGCGATCGCGAGATGTGTACCGACGCCGGCCCATCGTCGGCCGAACCGCGACGCCCACGCGCTGCCCGCACCGAGTGCCGCGAGGTAGACGAGCAGCACGATGCTGAAGGCGTAGACCGTCGAGCCGACCACCAGGACGAGGACCCGCGTCCAGGCCACCTGCGTCGCGAGCGAGGTGGCGCCGGAGACGAAGGCCGCGAGCGGCAGGAGCCAGCCGAGGCGCGCGGCGGCGGGTGCCCGCGCGGGCGCCACCGGCGCTTCCGGAAGCGCGGGCAAGCGGAGCACCGCGACACCGACGCCGACGTTCAGACCCGCGCCGACGAGGATCGTGCCCCACACGCCGACGACCGGCATCAGCACGAATCCCGCGGCGGCCACGCCCAGGACGGCGCCGAGGAGGTTCAACGTGTAGAGCCACTCGGGCGCGACCCGGCGGCCGCGGAGCGCTGCCAGGTGATCGGCGAGTACGGGGAAGGTCGCGCCCATCATGATCGTCGGTCCGACGAGGATCGCGCCGGCGACCACGAAGCGGACGAGCGTGAACGCCGCGAACGAGAGATGGAACCGGCGCCAGAGCCAGCCGTAGAGCGGCTCCATGAGCCCGAGCGCGAGCGGCACGAGGAGCGCTGCCACGCCGATGCCGATCTCGAGACGGGCGTACAGTTGCTGGCGGTCGCCGAGCGCGGGTGCGCGTGACCCGATGATCCAGCTGCCGACCGCGAGCCCGGCCATGAACGTGGCGAGCACGGTCGCGACCGCGAGCGCCGTGGCGCCGAAGACGTGGCTCAGCAGGCGTGACCAGACCACTTCGTGCATCAGGCCGGCGGCGCCCGAGACGAGAAAGGCGGCACCGAGCGCGCGGATCACCCGATCGCTCGGCGCCCGCGGCTCGCTCCTCCGCTCCGCCAGCTCCGCCCGCCGCCGCTCGCGGCGCGCGGGTCGCGCGCCGTCAGGCATGCCGGCCGGCCTCGGCGCCGTTCGCCGGCCGGAGCCGCGCCACCACGGACTTGAACGCGGGCGTCTTCGAGCGGGCGTCGAGCCGCCGCGGCACCAGCACATTGGCCTCGGGGTAATACATCGCGAGGTTTCCGGGCCGCAGCTCCGCGATGGCCGCCGTCACGCGGAGCCGGCCGGCGTCGGTCTCGACGACGACCGGATCCCCCTCGCCGACCCCGAGTCGCGCGGCGTCCTCGGCCGCCATCATGACGACGTCGCGGCGGCGGTTCCCGCGGTAGAGGTCCTCCTCCTCGTAGACGACGGTGTTGAACTGTCCCTCGGAGCGGAGCGTCGTCAGACGGAACTCCCCCGCGGGCGGCGCGAAGGCTGGAATCGGCGTGACGTGGAAATGGGCCTTCCCGTCGTCCGTGAGGAACGGCGGCTCGTGCAGCACCCGGCCGGTCACGTGGAACTCGCGGCGCGTCCGGTCGATGTCGCCGATCGGCGCATAGCCGGGAACGATCCTCGCCATCTCCTGCCGCAGGCGCTCGTGCGAGCGGAACGCCGACCAGTCGAAGCGTCCGGGCGGCAGGATCAGCTCGGCGAGGGCCGCGATGACCTCGACCTCGGAGCGGAGATCGCCGTCCACGGCCGGCTCGCCGCCCTCGGACAGCCGAACGAAGTTGAACATCGACTCCTGCGTCGTGCACTGCGACTCCTCGTCGCGCGCGAGGACGGGCAGGATGACGGCCGTCTGCCCGCGCCCGTGCACGTGACCCTCGTTCAGCTTCGTCGTGATGGAGACCGTGAGCGCGAGGCGGCGGAGCGCGGCGGCGGCCCACATCCGGTCGGGGTTGCTGGCGAAGAGGTTCCCGCCGAGCAGGACGGCGGCGCGCATGCGGCCCTCGGCGGCCGCGGCCATCGACGCGTAGGTGTCGAGGCCCGCCGTGCGCGCCGTCGGGATGCCGTAGACTTCCTCCATCCGCGCGGCGAACGCGGCCTTCAGCTGCGGCGTGACGCCGACCGAGCCGACGCCCTGCACGTTCGAGTGACCGCGGATCGGGAGGAGACCCGCGCCGGGGCGTCCGAGCCAGCCGCGCGCGAGCGCCAGGTTCGCGAGCGCGAGCACGTTGTCGACGCCGTGCGCGTGATGGGTGAGCCCCATCGCCCAGGCGGCGATGCCGCGCTGCGCGCCGAGCAGCATGGCGACGGCCGCGTCGATCTCGGCCCGTGGCACGCCGGAGGCGTCGACGAGCACCGGCCACGACGTCGCCGCGAGGTCCGCCTCCACCGCATCCCAGCCGCTCGTGTGCGCCGCGACGAAGCCGCGGTCGACACCGCCCGCCTCGACGACGCCCTTCAGCAGCGCCTTGAACACCGCCACGTCGGCCCCGACGTGGGGCTGGAGGTAGACGTCGGAGACGCTGGAGCCGAAGAGAAGACTCCGCCAGTCGGAGGGCACGCGAAAGCGGACGAGACCGAGCTCGCGCAGCGGGTTGACGACGATCACGCGGCCGCCGCGCCGCCGGAGCGCGACCAGCTGTGCCACGAGACGCGGATGGTTGCTCGCCGGGTTCGCGCCCGCGACGAGCGCGAGGTCGGCTGCCGCGAGGTCGTCGAGGCCGACCGACGCGGTGCCGGAGCCGTAGACCTGGCCGAGCGCCACGCTCGAGGCGTTGTGGCAGTAGAAGGAGCAATTGTGGACGTTGGGCGTTCCCCAGGCGCGCGCCACCACCTGCATGAGGAACGCCGCCTCGTTGCTCGACCGTCCGGAGGAGTAGAAGAACGACTCCGCGGGCGGTGTCGCGCGGAGGCCCGCCGCCGCGCGGTCGAGCGCCTCGCTCCACGAGACGCGCCGGAAATGCGTGTCGCCGGGGCCGGCGAGCAGCGGAAACCCGAGACGGCCGAGACCCTCGAGCTCGCGCGACCCGAGCTGCTCGAGGCGCACGAGCGACGTCGTCCGGAAGACCTCTTCGGCGATCGCCCCGGCCATGTCGCCCGCCTGCGCCTGCACGGATTTCTTGCAGACCTCGGGAAAGTGACCGGCCTCGTTGGTCATGCCGCCCTGCTGCCCGCCCATGCCGACCGCGCACGTCTTGCAGGCGTTGCGCGTGCGGAGGCGGCGGTAGAGACGGACGATGCCCCCCGCCTCGCGCCCCTTCCGGAGGACGTAAAGGAGGGCGGCGAAGCCGCCTCCCGAGCGGATGCGCGGGCGCGCCACGGCGCCGAGGCTAGGCCACATGCCGCGTCGGCCGCAAGCGCTTTTTCACGCGCAACTCGCTGAATTTTCGTCGATCTTTCACGAAGTTGTGATCAACCCCCTTGATTAACGCGGCGCGTCTGATAGCACCGACGGCGAGTCGGGGACGATGGGGTTCGGATGGGTCTGGTTGGGGGGGCTCTCGGCACGCACTCGGGCATGGCTCGATCGCATGGTCTGGCTCACCGCGCGCGGCGCGGTCGACGCCGTGCGCTACCAGCCGCGCCACTTGGATCTCGTGGTCGCCGCGTGCGGCACGAGCCAGCCCGGGATGTCGCCGTCGGTCGCCCGCTGGCTGGTCGAGACGCGGGCGCAGCCCGCCGTCGTACACGTGTCGCGGTTGCCCCACGCGATGGTGCGCACGCTCGCACGGCAGGCGGCGCGCTGGTTCGGCCCGACGGCCTCGGCGGTCGTCCGCTTCTTCTCCGGCGCGCTCGCCGCCGCGGCGGACCACGCGGGCAGCCTCCCCGTCGAGCGACGCCTCGTCGCGCGCGTACACCCGGGGCTCCTCGTGCCCCATCTCCACGTCGTCGCGGTGCTCGCGGTCGACATGCGGGGCTTCTCGAAGCTCACGGGCGCGCTCGAGGACACGCAGTACCTCGCCGAGCTGATCGAGATCTACCTGACCGAGCTGACGGAGGTCGTCGAGCGGGATCGCGGCGTAGTCTTCCAGTACACGGGAGATGGTCTGCTGGCCCTCTTCCTGCCGGAGCTGGCCGGGGTCGACGGCGCCGTCCTCCTCGACCGCCTCGTGAACCACACGAGCCCGGCGCTGCACGGCGTCTTCGACAACCTCTACGCGGGCTGGCGGACGGAGTGGCGGCAGAGCGGCCGCCCGGTCGTGGAGATCGGTCTCGGGGCGGGCCTCAGCTTCGGCCGGGCGACGATCGGCTTCATCGGCCCGTCGGGGAAGAAGCAGTTCGGGGCGCTCGGCGATCCCGTGAACCTCGCGGCGTTCCTCGGCTCGGAAGCCGGTCCGGGCACGTCCCTCGTCGACTGCGGATCGTTCCGGCGCGCTGGCGCGCCGCCGCCGCCGGGCAAGGTGGTCCGCTTACGCTCGCGGAAGCGGCGCCAGCGCGTGGAGACGGTCCGGCTGTACCACGGCGGCGCGGGCATCCGCGGCGCCTGACGCCGCCGGCATCGTGCGGGCGAGCCACGCCTCCATGAGGGGGACGCCGGCGAGGCCCGGAAGGCTCTGGATCGTCTCATCGATCGCGGGACCAATCCAGAAGCGGTCCGCGCCCCGTATACCAGGGACGAACAGAGACCCAACCAAAGAAAGGACGGACCCATGCGCACGTGGCACCCCTCCACCCTCGTCGTCGCCGGCCTGACCCTGGTGCTTGCGGCGACGTCGCCCCGCGCCGCCAGCCACCGCGAGGCGCCGCTCATGACGCTCGACCCGGCGGCGGACATCACCGACGTGTACGCGTTCGTCAGCTACGACACCGCCAATTTGGCGAGGGCTTCCGCGGATCGGAAGGTGACGCTCATCCTGAACGTGATCCCGGCCCAGGAGCCGAGCTCGGGGCCCAACTACTTCGCCTTCGACGACAACGTGCTCTACGAGCTCCACGTCGACAACAACAAGGACGGCGACGCCGAGGACGTCATCTATCAGTTCCGGTTCCAGACGACGGTCGACACCCCCGCTCAGTTCGTCGCCACGCTGGCGCCCGTCACCGCGCTCGAGGGACCGAATGCCGCCGGCATGGCGATCAAGCAGCGCTACACGGTGACCGAGCTCCGGAACTGCAAGGAGAAGAAGAACGGGCCGAAGTGCAAGCAGAAGACCGTGCTCTTCAGTGGCCAGTCGAAGCCGACCGTGCCGTCGAACATCGGGCCGAAGACGATGCCGGACTACGCGGCGCTCGCCGCGCAGGGCATCTTCACGGATGCGGGCACCGACATCCGCGTGTTCGCCGGCCAGCGGGCCGAGACCTTCGCGATCGACCTCGGCGCCGTCTTCGACACCGTGAACCTCCGCCGCACGCCGCTGCCGGTCGAGACCGCGGCGGAGGACGCGAACGATGCCGTGAACCCGTTCGGCGTCAACGCCTTCAGCGGCTTCAACGTCAACACGATCGCCATCGAGGTCCCGGCGAAGCGCCTCACCGGCGACGGCGCCGCGCCGTCGGCCGCCAACGGGACGATCGGCGTCTACGCGAGCACGTCGCGCCAGCAGGTCACCATCCGGCGCGGCTCCCCGGCGCTCAACCCGAAGAAGCCTCCGGCGGAGCTCCTCCAAGGCGCCAAGTCGTTTCGCCAGGTCTCCCGCATGGGGAACCCGCTCGTGAACGAGCTCATCATCGCGGTCGGCAAGAAGGACCTCTGGAACGCCACCGATCCCGCCGACGAAGCGCTGTTCCTGGATTTCTACCGCAACCTCGCCGTGGCGGACGCCCTGAAGCTCGTCTCCGGCGTGGACGTCCCGGCAAAGCCGCGCAACGACATCGTGCACCTGCTGACGCAATACGCCGACCAGAACGTCAGCGCCGCGCCGTTCTCCGAGCTGCTCCGCCTGGACATGACGGTCGCACCGACGCCGCCCGCGTCGATCAAGCGGCTCGGCCCGCTCGCCCACGACGCGGCCGGTACCGCCACGCCGGATGGCGCCGGCTTCCCGAACGGGCGTCGTCCGAACGACGACGTGACCGACATCGTCGTCCGCGTGGCCGGCGGGAAGAACTACGTCGACAACCGGGTCGGGGACGGCGTGCACATCAACGACAAGGGGCTCACGCCGGATTTCCCCTTCCTCCCGACGCCGTACGACGGCCGCGACCGGGTGCACAAGGATCCGGGGGAGTGACGTGAGCAGACCGCAGCGCGCGTGCGCCGCCGCGACGCTGGTGCTCGTCGGCCTCGCCGGCGGCCCCGCGCTCGCGGCGACGCCGGCCGATCGGGCCGTCGCCGTCGCCGAGGAGCACGTGGCCAACAGCCGCAATCGGCCCGACGGCTACGTCGAGCTGGCGACGGCCTTCATGCGGAAGTCGCGCGAGTCCGGCGACCCCGGGTACTACGCGCGCGCCCAGGCGGCGCTCGATCACGCGCTCGCCCTGGATCGGGACGACTA
>VBKG01000230.1 GCA_005879585.1 Deltaproteobacteria bacterium
AGCGCGACGCCGCGCTCAAGATCCCCGTCATCGCGGTGAACGACGCCGATACCAAGCACCTCTTCGACAACCGCTACGGCACCGGCCAGTCGACCATCGACGGCATCATCCGCGCCACGGGCATGCTGCTCGCGGGCCACGTCATGGTGGTCTGCGGGTACGGCTGGTGCGGCCGCGGCGTCGCCTCACGCGCCCGCGGCATGGGCGCCGAGGTCGTCGTGACCGAGGTCGACGCGATCCGCGCCCTCGAGGCCGCGATGGACGGCTACCGGGTGATGCCGATGAAGGACGCCGCTCGCGTCGGCGACGTCTTCGTGACGGTCACAGGCGACATGCACGTCGTCGGCGGCGAGCACTTCCCGCTCATGAAGGACGGCGCGATTCTCTGCAACTCGGGCCATTTCGACATCGAGATCGACCTCGAGGCGCTGCGGAAGCTCGCCAAGCGGGTCGACCGCGGCGTGCGCAAGCACGTCGACGCCTACGTGCTGCGAAACGGCCGGCGCCTCTTCGTGCTCGGCAGCGGGCGGCTCGTGAACCTCGCCGCCGCCGAGGGTCACCCGCCCGACGTCATGGACATGAGCTTCGCGACGCAGGCGCTCGTCACGCGGTGGGCGGTCGAGCAGAGCCGGAACGGCGGGCTCGCGGTCCAGGTGCACAACGTGCCGCGCGACATCGAGCAGCGGGTGGCGACGGTAAAGCTCGAGTCCATGGGGATCCGCATCGACCGCCTGACGCGGGAGCAGCGCGAGTACCTGACGTCGTGGCACGTCGGGACGTGAGGGCCGTCTGAGCTGATTGCGTGCGGCGGGGCGGCGGGAAGGGCCGCCCTCTCGCCTCCCGGTCCTCGCTCCACGCGCACCTCGTAAAAGTGGCGTCCCCCCGCAGCTGCACGCGTGCGCGGGAGCTGCGGGGTCGGCGCGAGGGCGGCCCTTCCCGCCTTGCGCGGGCTCGGCTCAGACGAAGGTCGCGGCGACGGTGTCGGCGTGACGCAGGCCTTGCGCGGTGAGGCGCAGGCGGCCGGCTGCCAGCTCGGTGAGGCCGTCGGTGATGAGCTGGGCGACGTGTCGGAAGGCGTCTGTTAGCTCGACGCCAAACCGGCTGTGGAACGCGTCGACATCTATTCCTTCGATCCGACGGAGGCCGCAGAAGCAGAATTCGGCGCGTGCCTGTGGCTCGGTCAGGGGGTCTTCGGTGGCGATCGGACCGTCGCGGGCCGTGGCCATGTAGCGGGCTGGTATCTTCTCGTTCATCCAGTGGCGGCCGGGAAACGGGGTCTGGCTGAAGGAGTGGGCGCCGGCGCCGAGGCCGAGGTAGTCGGAGGCGGTCCAGTAGGCGGTGTTGTGGCGCGAGGTGTAGCCGGGGCGGGCGAAGCTCGAGATCTCGTAGCGGTCGTAGCCCGCACTACCGAGCATCGCGACGGTGCGCTCGGCCATGTCGGCTTCGTCATCGTCGGGGACGGGAACGAGACGGTGGGCGGCGCGCCAGGCGTGGAACGGGGTGCCGGCTTCGTAGGTGAGTGCGTACGCGGAGACGTGCGGGGGGGCGAGCGCGATCGCGGCGTGGAGGTCCGCTTCCCACTCGGCGAGCGTTTCGCCCGGAACGGCGTAGATGAGGTCGAGGCTCACGTTGTCGATGCCGGCGGCGCGGGACGACTCGACCGCCGTGATCGTGTTGGCGGGGTCGTGGTCGCGGCCGAGGGTGCGGAGATGATTTGACACGAAGGACTGTGCGCCGATCGAGAGGCGGTTGACGCCCGCCGCGCGGTAGCCGGTGAGGCGGGCGACGTCCACGGTGCCGGGGTTGGCCTCGAGGGTGACCTCGGCGCCGGGCAGGATGGCGAAGCGGCGGGCGATGGCGTCGAGGAGCGTGCCGATCGCCGCCGGTGAGAAGAGCGACGGCGTGCCGCCGCCGATGTAGACCGTCTGCACGGCGCGGCCGCTGAAGTCGCCGGTCGCGGCGTGAAAGGCCGCTTCGGCGACCAGCGCCTCAATGTAATCGTTCTCCGGCGGTTCGCGCGCGGCCTGGACGTTGAAGTCGCAGTACGGGCAGACGTGCCGGCAGTACGGCACGTGGACATAGAGCGCGAAAGGCTCTCGCGTGGTCACCGGTAGCGGCGGAGGACGGCGATCACGACGCCGCGGATCTCGACGTCGCTCGCGGGCGCGACGATCGGCGCGAGCCGCTCGTTGGCCGGCACGAGGCGCACCCGCCCGCGCTCGCGCTGGAGCTTCTTGACGGTTGCGTCGCCACGCACGAGCGCTACCACCGTCGCGCCGTTCGGCGCGTCCTGGCGCGACTCGACCACCACGAGGTCGCCGTCGAGGATGCCCTCGCCGACCATCGAGTCGCCGCGCACGCGGAGCGCGAACGTCTCGCCGCGGCCGAGCATCTCCTCGGGGAGCGTGATGGTCTCCGCGGTCTCGACCGCCTCGATCGGCACGCCCGCCGCCACCCGGCCGAGGAGCGGCACGGTGACCGCCCGGCTGGCGGTGGCGGGCCCGATCACCTCGAGCGCGCGGCTCTGATGCGGGAGGCGCTTGATCAGCCGCTTCCGCTGCAGGTTGCGCAGGTGCTTGTGCACGGTGGCCAGCGACGCGAGCCGGAAGTGGCGCCCGATCTCATCGAGCGTCGGCGCGTACCCGTGCTCGTCGATGTAGCTGCGCAGGTAGTCGAGCAGCTGTTTCTGCCGCTTGGTCATCATCGGCACGCCCTCCCCGCGTCGCAGGGTAAGCGAAGGAAAGGCGAATAGCAATATTCCGCCCGCAGTTATTGCGGCACCCCGCGCGGACCCCCATAGCTGGTCCACGCCCTCACCAACGAGGAGGAGGTCGATGATGCGTTCACGATTCCTGTTGGCCGTCGCGCTCGCGCTCGCCGCCGCGCCGATCGCCGGCGCGCGCACGCGGATGCCGCTCCGCTGCTGCGTCGAGCTCGAGGTTCCCGCCATGCCGCCGGGTCCGGTCTGCGCACAGCTCCGCTCCCGTCGGTCCCGGCTCGCCTGCCGGCTCCTCGGCGGCCGGCCGATGGGCCACGGCGACTGCAGCCGCGCGCTGTGCGAGGCCGGACACTGACTTGACTGGCTGCGCGGTTGCCCCTGTTCTGGCCGGCGTGGCGACGTTCCGCGAGCTCGCCGGTCTGTGCGAGCGTCTCTCCCAGACCCGGAGCCGACGCGAGCTGGCGCGGCAGGTGGCGGACTTCCTCGGCGGGCTCGAGCCCGAGGAGGTCCGGCCCGCCGTGCGGCTCCTCCTCGGCCAGGCCGGCCACGGGGGCGCCGTCAGCGGACAGACGCTGTGGCCGGTCCTGCTTCGTATCGCCGGCGCCGCCGCGCCGCCCGACGTCTGGGCCGGCGCGGTTGACTTCGGCGAGGCGGTGGAGCGCCTGCTCGCGGGTCGCGCGACCCCGCCGGAGCTGCCAGCGCTCGGCCTCCTCGAGGTCGAGGAGCGCGTGCGGGCGCTCGCCGCCGCGCGCGGGGCCGGCTCGCGCGCCGAGAAGAAGCGGCTCCTCGCCGATCTGTTCGAGCGTCTCACGCCGCTCGAGGCCAAGTACGTCGCGAAGAACCTGATCCGCGAGATGCGGACGGGCGCCGCCGAAGGGATACTGCTCGACGCGCTCGCGCTCATCGCGGGTGGCGACCGCGCCGCCGTCGCGCGCGCCCACATGCTCGAGGGGGACCTGACCGCGGTGGCGACGCTCGTGCTCGCCCATCGCGGCGGCCCGCTGCCGGCGAGCACCCTCGCCTACTTCCGGCCCCTCCGCCCGATGCTCGCGCACACCGCGGAGAGCGTCACCGCGGCGCTCGGGACGTTCGGCGGCCGGGCGGGCGTCGAGTGGAAGCTCGACGGCGCGCGCGTGCAGGTCCACCGCCGGGGCGACGAGTGCCGGCTGTACTCCCGTCGCCTGCAGGACCTGACCGCATCCCTGCCGGACGTCGTCGCGGAGCTCGGGCACGGTCTCGCCGCGCCGGCGGCGATCCTCGAGGGCGAGGTGATCGCCGTCGACGGGGCCGGCAGGGCGCTCCCGTTCCAGGAGCTCATGCGGCGCTTCCGGCGCATCCGGGACGTCGGCCGCATCGAGCGCGAGGTGCCGGTCCGGCTCTATCTGTTCGACGCGCTCCAGGCCGGCGACGAGCCGCTGATCGACCGGCCATACGCCGAGCGCTGGGCCGCGCTCGAACGGCTGCGCGGAGCTTTGCCGGCCGTGGCGCGGCTCGTGCCGGCGGCGACCGCCGAGGGGGAAGCCTTCTCGGCCGCGGCGCTCGCCGACGGCTTCGAGGGGGTGATGGTGAAGGGGCTCGACGCGCCCTACACCCCCGGGGTTCGCGGCCGCGGCTGGCTCAAGGTGAAGCGCGCCACGACGGTCGACCTCGTGATCATCGCCGCCGACCGCGGCTACGGCCGCCGCCACGGCTGGCTCAGCAACTACCATCTTGCCGCGCGGGACGAGCGGACCGGGCGACTCGAGCCGGTCGGCAAGACCTTCAAGGGGCTCACCGACGCCGAGTTCCGCGCCATGACGGAGCGGCTCTCGGCGCTCGCCATTCGCGAGGAGGGTCCGACGGTGCACGTGGAGCCGCGCATCGTCGTCGAGGTCCTGTTCGGCGACCTGCAGCGCAGCCCGACGTACCCCGCCGGCGTCGCCCTTCGCTTCGCACGCATCGCACGGGTGCGCGACGACAAGGCGCCGGCCGACGCGGATACCGTCCAGCACCTCCACGCGCTCCTCGCCCGCCAGCAGGCGGGCGCCGGAGGCAAGGGGTGACGCGGCATGGATTGAAGCGGCGGGCGCCCGCAGCTAGGCTTCGCAGCGTGTGGCGGGGACCCATCGCCGCGCTGGTCGTGCTCACCGCCTGGCTCGCGCGGGCGACCGAGGGCGAGCCCGACCGGATCGTCCGCTACGAGAACGACCGGCTCACCGTGCGGCTCGCCAAGGCGCCCGTCGGCGAGGTGCTCGACGAGATCGGCCGCGTGAGCGGCGCGGAGATCCGCGGCCAGGCGAACGCGCGCGAGGTGAGCGCCGAGTTCGAGAGCGTCCCGTTGCCCGACGCGCTCCACCGGCTCCTCGGCAACCAGAACTTCACCCTCAAGTACGGGGACAAGGACAGGCCCGTCGCGATCGAGCTGCTGGGCGGTCCCACCGGTGCGCCGCCGACCGTGACCCCGGCCGGAGCCCGGCCGTCGACGACGACCCTACCGCAGGCGCCGCATCAGAGGCTGCAGGAAGCCCTGGCACGCCACCCCGCCCTGCCCGTCACCGGTCCGCTCGCAGCGGCGCTCGGCACCAACGCCGCCACCCTCGATCAGCTGGTCAACGCCACCCTCCATCACGAAGACCCTGGCGTGCGCGACGAGGCGCTCCGCACGACGCTCAACGCCGTCGAGTCGGACCCGGCGCTCCGCGGCGACCTGATCGCCACCGTCAACACCATCGACGACGCGACGCTGGGCTCATCGCTCCGCAGCATCGCCGGCGACCGGGCCGAGGAGATCGCCGCGCTCGTGGCCACCCAGGCGCGCGGCAGCGAGCTCCGCGTCAAGGCCTCGTCGGTCCTTCAGCAGCTCCGCGTCCAGGCGAGCGCGGCGCATCCTGGACGCTGAGCGCCGTCACGGACGGTGGTGGCGGTAGTGCGCCACGGCCGCGTTGTGCGCGGCGAGATTGCCGCTGAAGGTGTGGGTTCCGTCGCCGCGGGCGACGAAATAGAGGTAGTCGACGGGCGCCGGGTCGACGGCCGCCTCGAGCGAGGCGCGGCCCGGGTTCCCGATCGGCCCGGGAGGCAGCCCCGGGATCGTGTAGGTATTGAAGGGGGTCGGGCGGCGGAGGTCGGCACGCGTCAGCGTCCGGTCGCCCCCTTCCCGCCCGTAGAGGACCGTCGGGTCCGACTGGAGCGGCATGCCCCGGTGCA
Organism: Deltaproteobacteria bacterium; assembly: GCA_005879585.1. Lineage (GTDB taxonomy): Bacteria > Desulfobacterota > Binatia > DP-6 > DP-6 > DP-3. The sequence continues at coordinate 5,903 of VBKG01000230.1, forward strand.
GCCGGTTGAGGAACACCGCCGCCACCAGACGTCGCTCCTCGGGACGCGGGGTCTCGGCCTCGACGAGCGATGCCAGGGTCACCGCCTGGTGCACGGTGAGCCCGAGGTGGGTGGCCCGGAGTGCCAGCTCCGCGCCGAAGACGTCGCGGAACCGACGGAGCATGGTGCGCACGATGCGCTCCTGGGGCGTGGCGAGCGGAAAGGCATACGTGTCCGGGAAGAGGTAGCCCTCCGCCCCGGCGGGGGGCAGGTCCTCGTCTGCGAGAAAGCGGGGGTCTTGGAGGATACACAGAAAGCTCTCCTCCGAGCCGAACCCCGCCGCGGCGAGGAGCGCGACCACCTCCCGGAGCGTCCGGCCCTCCGGCACGACGACCTCGTGCAGGGGGTCCGGCGGGCCCGTGATGCGCGCCAGGAGCTCGATCGGCGTGAGGGGCCGGGTGATGAGGTACTCGCCCCAGTGGACATTTCGGTCTTGCCGGGTGAGCCGACCCCACAGGATCAGCGGCAGCGGGTGGCGGAGGACACCCTGGCGTGCGAGGTCGGCGGCCACCTCGGCGAAGCGCTCGCCTTCCTCCACCGTGATGGCGACGGGCGCCTGGACGGGCGGACCCGGCCGGCTGAGCGCCACGGCGAGCGCGACGGCCCCGAGGCTCCCGGCGCCCGCCAGGGCCGCGAGCCCCCGCCAGAGACCGCCGAGCGTCACGGACGGCGGGCGGCCAGGTATCCCTGGAGGATCAGCGTGGCCGCCACCTTGTCCACCACCTCCCGGCGCCGGCGGCGACTGACGTCGGCCTCGAGCAGCGTCCGCTCGGCCGCGACCGTCGTCAGGCGCTCGTCCCAGTACTCGACGGGCAGCCCGAGATGGGCCCCGGCCTCCTCCCCGAAGCGACGCACCTTCGCCGCCTGCGGCCCCTCCGAGCCGCTGAGCGCCAGCGGCAGCCCGACCACCAGCCGCTCGGGAGCATAGGGAGCGAGCACCGCGGCCAGCGCCTCCAGGTCGCGGCGGCCGCCGACCCGCTTGACGACCCCGATCCCCTGGGCGGTGATGCCGAGCTCGTCGCTCACCGCCACGCCGATCCGCGCCTGGCCAACGTCGAGCGCCGCGATGCGCATCCCCGGCACGGTACCGGCGGGCTGGCCACCCGGCAAGCGACTCATCTCAAGTGTCGGGCGCGATCGGCCGATATGCGGAACGGCCCGCCGGACCCCGTCCCGGGCTGATTTGATTGACACGCGTCGAACTTATTTGGCAGGGTGCGTCATCGCTAACTCGAGTCTCACGCGGAAGCTGGTCACGCTGACCTGCGTCGCGGCCCTGTTCCACGTGGGGCACGCCGGAGCTGCGCGTCGCAAGCGCCCGGCGCGGGCCGCCCATCGCCATGGGAGGCCGTGCGACGCCACGCCCCGCCATCACGGCTGCGTGCACGGCAGCCGCGGGTCGGCCGCCGAGCACCTGAACGTGCGGCGCGGCGACACGCTCGAGGCGATCCTCGCCGAGCGCGGCATCGGCACCGGCGAGGCACAGCCGTGGCTCGCCGCCGCGGCGCGCGTCTACGATCTCCGCCGCATCCGCCCGCGCCGCGGCGTCAACCTCACCTTCGACCGCGCCACCCACGCGCTCGAGGTCGTCCGCTACCAGATCGACGACCGGACGCTGCTCGTCCTCGAAGCCCAGGACGACGGCACGATCTCCGCGCGGCGCGAGCTGCTTCCCTACTTCGTCGAGCTGAAGGGCGTCGCCGGCCGGATCGAGCACGGCCTCCGCGACGACGCGCCCGCCTTCGGGCTGCCGTCGCGCGTGGTCGCCGACCTGGCCGACATCTTCGGCTGGGACGTCGACGTCGCGAGCGGGCTCCGCCCGGGCGACGAGCTCCGCGTGGTCTACGAGGACATCTGGCAGACCGGCGGCGTCCGGCCCGAGCCGGGAAACGTCCTCGGCGCGCAGATCCGATCGCGGGCGGGAACCACGACGGCCATCTTCTTCGAGGACGCCGACGGCAACGGGTCGTACTACCGGCCGGGCGGCGGCGCCGTGTCGCGCACGTTCCTGCGGTACCCGCTCGAGTTCACGGAGATCACCTCCGACTTCTCGCAGCTCCGCCAGCACCCGATCCTCCACATCTTCCGCCCGCACCTCGGCGTCGACTTCGCGGCGCCGCGCGGCACCCCGGTGCGTGCGGTCGGCAGCGGGATGGTCAGCTATGCGGGCCGGCTGCACGAGCTCGGCCGCTGCGTCCGCATCGACCACGCCGGGCCGTTGACGTCGACGTACGGCCATCTCTCGGGCGTCGCGCCGGGCGTCGCGCTCGGGGCGGCGGTCAAGCGCGGCCAGGTGATCGGCTGGGTCGGTGCCACGGGGCTCGCCACGGGACCGCACCTCCACTACGCGCTCGACCGCGACGGCGAGTACGTCGATCCGCTGGCCCTGACCCAGGCCGTCGAGCAGCCGGTCCCGGCGTTGGCACGGCACGCGTTCGAGCGGGTTCAGGCCGAAGTCTTGCGGCAGCTCGCGTCGCTTCCCGAGACGGCGCATCCGCTCACCGTCACGCTGTCGCGCGCCTACGCCGGCCTGGAGTAGCCGACGGGCTACCGGGACGGCCCGCGTCCGCGGCTCTTCGCCCACCGCGGCGGCTCCGGACTCTTCCCGGAGAACACCCTCGACGCCTTTGCCGCGGGCCTGCGTGCCGGCGCGGACCGGCTCGAGCTCGACGTGCACGCTACGGCCGACGGCCACGTGGTGGTGCTCCACGACGAGGCCCTCGAACGGACGACCGACGGCACGGGCCCGGTGCGCGCGCTGCCGCTGGCCGCGCTCCAGCGGCTCGATGCGGGTTGCCGGTTCCGCGCCCCCGACGGGACGTTCCCGTTCCGCGACCGCGGCCTCCGCGTACCGGCGCTCGCGGAGGTGCTGGAAGCGTTCCCAGGCGTGCCGCTGAACATCGAGGTGAAGCAGCTCGACCCGCCGATCGAGCACACGGTCGTCGCGCTCCTCGACCGCTTCGCCGCCCGCGCGCACACCCTCCTCGCCGCCGAGGACGGGACGATCATGGCCCGCATCCGCGCAGCCGCGCCCGACGTGCTGACGAGCTTCTCGGCTCCCGAGGTGGCGGAATGGGTCTTTCGCCTGCGCGACGGCAACCTCGCGGGCTACCAGCCGCCGGGCGTCGCGCTCCAGATCCCGCCCGCGTTCGGCGACATCACGCTGGTCACGGCGGAGTCGGTCGCCGCGGCGCACCGCCTCGGGCTCGAGGTGCACGTGTGGACGATCAACGAGCCGGCTGAGATGGAAGCGCTCCTCGACCTCGGCGTGGACGGG
>VBKG01000231.1 GCA_005879585.1 Deltaproteobacteria bacterium
TCGACGCGGACCGTCGTGAACGCCTCCTCGCTGGCGCTCGCGACGACGGGCGGGCGTTCCTCGACGGGACGGTCGAGCGCGGTGAGTCGGGTCTCGATGGTGTCCAGGTACCCGAGCACCTCCTCGGCCCAGCCGTGGGGGACGGGGCCGGGCGCGCCCCGGTGCGGCGCGAGTGCTTCTTCCACCGTGTGGGCGGCGTCGGCGATCGCCGGCTGCTTCACCACGCGGGCGGCGCCCTTGAGCGTATGCGCGAGGCGCAGCAACCGCGCGACGAGCTCGCCGTCGTGGATGCCCCGCTCGAGATCGAGCACGCCCCGGTTGAGTCCCTCCAGGAGCTCGCGCGCCTCGATGCGGAAGTATTTGTAGGGGTCGGCGGGCACCGCTACGCGCCGCCGTTCGGCCGGATGAGTCGCGTGAGCTCGCTCGACAGCGTGGCCAGCTGGGACGCGGTCTGGAGCGTCTGCCGCGAGCTCGTCTCCGTCTCCTTGGTGGCCCGCGCCATGCCGGCGACCGCGACGTTCACCTGCTCCACGGCGCTCGCCTGCTGCTTCGTGCTGAGCTCGATCTCGCGTGCCGCCTCGGTCGTCGTGGCCACCAGGTCGGCGATCTGCCGGAACGACAGGGTGACGTCGGCGTACTCGCGTATGCCGGTGTCGGCAGCCTTCATGCCGCTCTCGGTCGCCATGACGGTAGTGTTCACGGCGCTACGGACCTCGTCGACGAGCGTCCGGATCTCCTTCGTCGACCCGCCCACGCGGTCGGCGAGCTTGCGGATCTCGTCCGCCACCACGCCGAAGCGCTTGCCCGCATCGTTCGCGCCCGCCGCTTCAATGCTCGCGTTGATGGCGAGGATGTTGGTCTGATCCGCGAGCTCGTTCACGATCTCGAGGATGTTCCCGATCTGTTGCGACTTGCGCCCGAGGTCGAGCATGTGGGTGACGATCAGGTCCACCTGGCGCTTGACGCCGCCGACCGATTCCTGGGACTTCTGCACCGTCTGATCGCCCGCCCGCGCGGCGCCGGCTGTGTCCTCCGCGATGTGGGCCACGCGCTGCGCGCTCTCGGCGATCTGGCGCGACGTCGCGAGGAGCTCGCTGATGGTTGTGCTGATCTCGTTCATGCCCGTCGCCTGCTCCTTGGCGCCGGCTGCCTGCTGGTTGGCCGCGGTCTGGAGCTCGGTCGACGAGCTCTGCACGTGGTGGACGGCCGCACCGATCTGGCGCGCCACCGTCCGGGTGAGGACGACGGCGATCGCCGACGCCAGGACGACGGCGGCGAGTACGATGACGAACATCAGCATGATCGTGAAGGAGGCGGTCGACGAGGCCGCGCGTGTCGCCTCCGCCATGAGCCGCTCCTCTCGGTCGTCGAACGCCCCGAGGGTCTGGTCGAGCGCCTCTCGTTTCGGCAGGACCTGGGCGTCGAACAGGCGGGTGAGGCTCTCGAGCGTCGGGGTGTTCTTGCGCGCCTCGACGACACGGTCGAGCGCCACCTGATGTTCCGCTTCGCCGCGCTCCGCGTCCTCCACGAGCCGCCTGCTCGCGTCGGTGTTGACGGTCGCCTTCAAGCGGGCGATCGCCGCGCCGATCTCGGACCGCGCCGCCCGCATCGTCTCGACGAACCGGTCGTCACCCGTGAGGAGAAACCCTCGCCCCGCGGCCGACTTCCGCTCGACGGCCGCGATGAGGTTGCGGGCCTCGACCAGGTCCCGGGCGTTGGTGGTGATCACCTGATCCTTGCTCGCGGTGACGGTCCGGAGCGCGTAGATGCCGAGCGCGCCGATGACGATCGCGAGGCCGACCACCGCGCCGAACCCCAACCCCACCTTTTGCCCGAAGCTCCACGATCGAGTCATTCGCCTCACTCCTTCTGCCGTCCTGCGCCGGCGATCCGTCGCGTGATCGCCTCGAGGACGGACCGGATGTCGATGACGCCGCAGATCCCCGCCTCCGTGCGTGCGAGCTCGGGCACGTGCGGCCGGTCCCGGAGGTCATCGGCGACGGAAATGTCGGCACGCGGGACGCGCGTGTAGCGGTCGAATCGCTCGACGCCGAGCGCGACCCGATCCTGGTCGCCTCCGCAGAGGAGGAGCCAGGAGGGAAGCTCCCGGGCTTGCGGATATCCGAGCAGCGCGCCCAGGCTGAACGCGGGCACCAGGCCGCCCTTGATCGCCGTGATGCCGAGCAGCTCCGGAAGCGGCCCGGGAACCGGCACGATGCGGCCGCCGGGCGTGAGGCCGGACATCTCGCGAGCCCGCACCGCATACGGGTCGCCGGCGATGCGGATGACCAGGAGCTCCTCGGTGCCCACCGCGCGCTCGTCCGGCGGTCGGACCCTCCGCCGAACAGCAGGATGCGAGCGGGATCCTCGCGCGACAGCAGCACCCAGGCCTGCTCCAGCTCCCGACGCGCGGTCTCGAGGTCGCCGCCACGCCTCGCCACCAGCCCGAGGTGCACGTGCGGCATGGCGAAGCCCGGGTCGAGGTATGCGGCGGCCTGGTTGTGATCGACGGCGGCGCGCGCGTCACCCGCCTGCTCACGGCAGAGGGCCAGCAAGTAGTGCGCGCCGGCGTTCAGCTCGTCGAGCTCGAGCAGATGGCGACACACCCGCTCGGCCTCGGCCAGGTCGCCGCTGTTCGTCAGCAGAACCGCCCGCAGGAGCTGCGCATCGGCGTCCGTCCTGGACGCCGGCGGCAGCGTGCGAACGACGTCCATCGCGTCGGCCAGGCGTTCTTCCCGCAGGAGCTCGAGCGCGCGCGCGAGCAGCGTCGCCGCGTTCGGCTGCGACGCCGTGCCTGCGGCCTCGGCGTCGCGCGCGCGGGACGGCTGGCGGGCGCGACGTCCGGCGAGCGCCGCGATGCGATCCGCGGCGCGCTGGATCGACTCGGCCCACGAGCCGTTCGCCTCCGTCGGGTCGTCGAGCCCGAGCCGTGCGCCGGCGACGATGGCCGCGGGGTCGCCCAGAGCGGTGTGCAGCTCCGCGGCAGGTCGCCGCTGATAGTAGAAGGTGTCGTGGCTGTGGCAGAGGTGGAATTCCGGCGAGATCCCGCGCAGCGTTTCCGCATATCCGAGGAAGAGGAATCCACCCGGGGCGAGCGTGTGCGCAATGCGTCCGATGACGAGCCGCATCGCGTCCGGGGTGAAGTACATGATGACGTTCCGGCAGAAGACGACGTCGAAGGTCTCCGGCTGCCAGAACGCGGGGTCGTCGTCGAGGAGATTGCGTTCCTCGAACGCCACCATGCTGCGGACGGCGTCGTCGAGCACGAACCCTCGCCCGTCCGGCCGGAAGTAGCGAGCCATCACTTGCGGCGGCGTCTCACGCAGCGACCACGGCGCGTAGTGCCCACCGGTCGCCCGGGCGAGCGACGCGCGATTGACGTCGATGCCGGTGATGTCGACCGTCCAGCCGGCGAGCTGCATGGCGCCGTCACGCAACAGGATCGCCAGCGAGTACGCCTCTTCGCCGGAGGCGCACCCCGCGGACAGGATGCGGAGCCGATGGACGTCCGCGCGCGCGCGCTGGCGCTCGGGCAGCGCGATCTCGGCAAAGGCCGCGAAGTGATCGGGATGCCGGAAGAAGTAGGTCTCGCCCACGGTGAGCTCCGTCGCGATGGCCGGGAGCTCGTGCGGCCATCCCCCGTTGGCGACGAGCCGGTCGAGATATTCCGGGCAGCTTCCCCCACCCCATTGCTCGCACCGCTGCTGGAGCAGGTCCGCGAGCAGATCGAGCCTCCCGTCTTCGAACTGGAGACCGAGCCGCCCCGCGACGAGCGCGCGGAACCGGTGCACGTCGGCCGGGAGCGGACGTCGGCTCATGGGGGCGCCTCGCCTGCCGCGACCGCCTGCCACACGTCCTCCGGTACGAGGCGGCCCGCCCGCAGCGAGACGAGCAGCTCGGTGTCGATGACGCCGATGGCGTCGACGACCTCCGCGCCGGCGTCGCGCAGCAACGGTGGGAGCGTCTGAAGCAGCCTGGCGTCGACCGTTCGCACGCCGATGACGGCATCGACGGCCAACGCGGCTCGACGGTCGCCGAGCCGCAAGGTGACGAACCGGCCCGAGGCGCTGCGGCCGCCCGTCAGCAGCCCGAGATCGACGACCGGCATCGGCGCTCCCCGGATAATCGCCAGCCCCGGGACGAAGCTCGGTGCGCCCGGGATCGGCTCGACCGGGAGCGCGCGCATCACCTCGACGACGTGCGCGATCGGGACCGCACACAGGCGCCCCGCGGCGCGCACCAGGAGAGCCGGCTGTCGATCGGCCCCCGGTGCATCCGGCCTCGCCTCGTCCATCCCCTCCACCACCCGCCGCCCCGGTGGGGCACGGCCCCGGCAGGCGCGCGAGAATCAGGCCATAATGTAGCGCCGTTCCCGATGACAAGCGAATGCTGCAGCGTGCAGCGATGCGGTGGCTCAGGGACGCGGGCTACGGCCGCCCAGCTCGCCGACGCGATACAGCTCGACGCCGGGCACCGTCGCCACGCGCGTCGTGGTGAAGCGCAAGTTCAGCATCTGGAGAAACGCGCGGAACCACGGGACCTGGTTTCCGAGCAGGCCCGACACGTAGACGGGACGGCCCGTCGCGAGGAGCGCATGCATCGCCGCAGGCGCCCGGTCCGCGGCGTAGGGACCGGCGAACGACTCGTCGATCCACGCGGGCACCGGCGTGGACGGGTCGACGGGCGGAGGCTTGAACCATCGGACGGCGAGCATGTGCTCGTCGAGATCGAGCGGGACCCACACGCGGTCGGCGCCGTTGGCGCGCAGCAGCAGCGAGAAGAAATGCTCGTTGGTGCGGATGACCAGCACGGCGTCGGGTTCCGTCTTGCTGGCCACCTCGCGAAGCATATCCGCTTCGCCGAGGAACATGTCTTGCCTGTAGAGAGCGGGGCTTCGGGCGAGCACGAGGAGACCGGCCAGCACGAGCGACGCGGCGGCCATGCGAGTCGTACGCGCGCGATGCGACGCGAACGGGAGTCCGGCAAGGGCGACGAGCAGCGGCAGGGCCGGGATGAGGAATCGTGAAGCCTGCCAGAAGAATGTGACGTACACACCGCAGAGGAGCGCGAGGAAGAGTGCGCCGAGCATCACGACCGCCCGTTCGTCCCGTCGTTTCGAGCGGAGCGCGCAGACTGCGCCGAGCGCGATCAGGACGGCCCACGGCCATGGATAGAGATCGCCCAGGCCGGCCAGCGTCCGCCCGTAGAAGGAGAGGTTCGGCTCGGTGCCACCGCCGACCGGCGGCGCGGTGGCAAAGCTCGTCGCGAACGAGATCGTCGCCCACCTCCCGTAGCCCGTGGCAAACGGGCTCCCGAAGCGGCTGGCGTCGTAGAGAAGGAGCGGCGCGACGCCGACGAGCGTGGCGGAGGCAAGCGCCGCCGCACGCGCCGGACCGCCGCCGAGCGTCGCGACCACGACAGCCGCCGGGATGACGAGCAGCGCGTTCGTCACGTGGATCGTCGTCGCACAGCCGATGAGAAGCCCGGTAACGGCGAGCGCCCACGCGCGTATCGGCGGGCGCCGTACAGCGGCGGCCAGCACGAGGCCGACCGAGGCGACGACACACGCCGAGGGCACGTCGCTCATGACCATTCGCGAGAGACGCACGTGCGCCGGCGACGCGGCGAGCAGCATGCCGGCGACGAGCCCGGCGAGCGGGCCCGCGACGAGGTGACCCGTGACGATGGCGAGCGCCGTTCCGATGAGCGCGGTCGCCAGCACCGCGATGATCCCCGAGCCCGGGCCTCCGTCCCACGCGAAGAGGAACGGCACGAGGAGCACGGAGAAGCCGGGAGGATAGCGCGGCGGATACCTTCGCCCCTCGACGACGAGGTAATAGCCCGTTCCGTGGAGCATGTTGCGCGCGCCGCTCTCGTATTCGAGGGCGTCGGGTCGTGGCCGGAGATCGCCGGCGCGGGACGGCGGCGTCCAGCGGGCGTACGCCGCGATCGTCAACACGATGATGGCGCCGAGGACCGGCAGCCAGCTCTTCACCGCGCGCTTCCGGACCCTCAGCCGAGCGCGTCGCGGTGCGCGCGGAGGTAGAGCGCGCCGCCCCCCGACACGGCGATCGCCACCAGGGCATAGAGCGTGGCAAAGACCGGCCCGCCGGAATTCGGCGGCGGATGGAGACTGAAGAGGATGAGATTCAGCGGCACGTACACGGCGTAGGCGACGGCGATCGGGACGGCGATCGCCCGTCGGTTCCATGCCGCCCAGGCGTACACCGCGAGGAACAGGCCGAAGAGCGGTGCGAGAACGGCGTTCGCGAGCCCGTGCAAGCGCGTGCCGAAGAAGACGAGGCCGGCCGAGCCGCCCGGATCGAATGCCTGGCCGATGGGCTTGATGAAGTTCGAGACCGCGAGGAGCGCCATCAAGACGGCGAGCGTGCGGAGCACCAGGTCGCGCCGGTCGGCCATACCCCCTCCTGCCCGCCGTCTACACGCGGTGCCGTGCCACGGCAACGGTGCCGACGTCTGGCCGATCGCCGGGCTTTCGGATAGGCGTCGCCGTCATGCGGACGGCGTGGTGGATCTGCATCGCGGTAGTGTCGACGACGGGCTGCATGCCGTCGCTCCACCGGATTCCCGCCGACGGCCGACGACGGTTCTATCTGACGAAGGAGTCTTTCCAGGGGAATCAGGCGATCACCGCCTGTGCGTCCGGTTACCACATGGCGTCGCGATTCGAGATTCTGGACGTCTCCGTCCTGCAATACGACACCGGCAAGGGCCTCACGACCGACGATTCGGGATCGGGCCCCCCGAGCACGGCGGCGTCGTACGAGTCGCCGGGGCCGTTCGGCTGGATCCGGACGGGCGGCACGTCCCAGTTCACGAGCCCGACCAGCGCGCCGGGCGCGGCGTCCGTGAACTGCGCGACCTGGTCGACCAACAGTCCGCAGGCCTACGGGACCGTCGCCTTTCTCACCGACCGGTTCACCACCGACGGCAATGCCGTCGTGCCCGCGTGGAACGGGCGGGCGGAGCGGTGCGACGTCACCGCCCGCGTCTGGTGCGTCGAGAATTCCGCGACCAGGGAGACGGGTCCGCCGGAGCCGGGGCGCCGGCGCCGATGGCGAGGTGGCGCCGAGGGGTCCGCTGGCGGCCGTATCGCGAATGGGACTATATCCGCCGCGTGAGCGACTACGCCGGACGGAACGTGCTCATCACCGGCGCCGCAAGCGGGATCGGCCGCTTGCTGGCGGGCAGGATCGCGGCCGAGGGCGCGCGCCTGATCCTCTGGGACGTCGATGCCGAGGCGCTCCAGCGGGCGCGCGTGGAGCTCGCCACCACCGCCGCGACGGTCACCGCCTACGCCTGCGATCTCCGCGATCGCGCGGCCATCGCGGCCACTGCCGCCGCCACCCTTCGCGACGTCGGACCCATCGACATCCTCGTCAACAACGCCGGCATCGTTTCCGGCCGGACGCTGCTCGAGGCGCGCGACGACGACATCCTCCGCACGTTCGACGTCAACACGCTGGCGCTTTTCTGGACGACGCGCGCCTTTCTTCCGGCGATGCTCGAGCGCGGGACCGGGCACGTCGTGACCATCGCATCGGCGGCCGGCCTGGTCGGGACGTCGCGCCTCGTCGACTACTGCGCGAGCAAGCATGCCGCCGTCGGCTTCGACGAATCGCTGCGGCTGGAGCTCCGGCGGCTCGGGAGCAACGTGAAGACGACGGTCGTCTGTCCGTTCTACATCAGCACGGGCATGTTCGCGGGCGTGAAGACCCGCTTCCGGCTGCTGCTGCCGATCCTCACGCCCGACTACGCGGCCGACCGGATCATCCGCGCCGTCCGCCGCGACCGCCGCCGGCTCGTGATGCCGCGCCTCGTGTATGCCACCTGGCTCGCACGGCTGCTCCCGGTGCCCGCGTTCGACGGGCTCATGGAGTTCCTCGGCGTCAACCGCAGCATGGACGAGTTCGTCGGCCGGGCGACGGCCGACGAGGCCGTTCGAACCCGCAACGTCGCGGGCACCCGCGGCGGGCGCTGATAGAACGACGCGGCGACGGATCGTCGACGCGGGGCGCGCGGTGCGGTACACCTGCGGCATGCGACGCTTCGGGCTGCTGGCCGCGGGCCTGCTGGCATCAGCGGTGGCCGGCTGTGGGCCACCGGCCGACGAGGGGTTCACGTCGATCCACGTGAGCGACCTCGTCGCGATGCGAAACTCGAACGACGGGGCGGCGACGGTGCTCGATGCGAACGGGGCGGATTTCCGGACACGGCAAGGAACGATCCCGGGCGCCGTTCTCCTCTCGAGCTACAGCAAGTACGACGTCGAGCGCGAGCTGCCGGCGCGCAAGGACGCGCGACTCGTCTTCTACTGCGCCGACTCGCATTGAATGGCCTCGCACAAGGCCGCCCGTCGGGCGGTCGAGGCCGGCTACACCGACGTCAGCGTGATGGTGGACGGACTGAAGGGGTGGAAAGCGGCCGGGAACCCGGTGGTGCCGCCCGCGTAGCTCAGCGGATACGCGGCAGAACCTCCGTCGCGAACAGCCGGAGACTCGCCCAGCCGAGCTCGGGATCGAGCCCGCCCATCAGCGGATGGAGCAGCACGCGGCCGTGCTCTTCCGCGATCCCGACGCACTCCTCCGGTGTGACGACGCGATAGACGCCGCTCCGTCGCACCTCGTCCTCCGTCGTCGCCGCGACGTGCACTTCCGATCGCTGCCCGGGCGTCTGCCACTCGTGGTACGTGCGGGCATCGTAGACGGCGTACGGGGCGATGCGCCGCCAGTCGGCGGCCGGATCGCGCGTCACGTGTACGAACCCCGGACCGCCGGGGAGCACGACGAAGCCGCCGTCGAACCCTTCGGCGGCACACGCCTCGTGATAGACGCGCGCGAGGTCCGGATCGCCGATCGCGGGAAAAAACCCGCAGCGCAGGCGCGCCGCGCGGCGCGCCGCCTTCGGCGTCGAGCCGCCGATCAGCATGACCGGCGGCGACGGCGGCGCCGGGGTCACGCGCACGGTCCGCCCCCGCCACGTGAACGCCTCGCCCGTCCAGGCCTGGCGCAGCACGCCGACGTACTCGTCGAACAGCCGGCCGCGCGCCGTGCGGTCGACGCCGGCCATCTCGAACTCCTCGGGCCGGTAGCCCATGCCGGCGACGAGGCTCAAACGGCCGCCGGCGACGAGCGCGGCCGTCGCGAGCTGCTCCGCGAGACGGATCGGGTCGTGCAGCGGCACGAGGATCGCCGCGATGTTGATCGAGATCCGCTTCGTGCGCGCCGCGATCGCCGCCGCGAGCGTCACGGGCGACGACATGTAGCCGTCCTCGACGCCGTGGTGCTCCGAGATCGCGACCACGTCGAAGCCGGTGACGTCCGCCCATTCGCACATGTCGAGACACGCCGCGTACTGCGCCGCGTGCGTCGTGTCGGCGAACGGCGCCACCCGGAGATCGAAGCGCAGGCCGACCATCGCCGACATGGGGCGGCTTCTAGCCGTCGCGCGCCGCGCGGGTCAACGCGCGGCGCGGCGGGTTGAGCGGCGCGGTCGCGTTTGTTAGCCGTTGCCGCGTGGAGCTCGCCGGCAGGTCGGTGGTCGTCACCGGGGCGTCCGCCGGCATCGGCCGGGCGCTGACGCTTCGCCTCGCGGGACGCGGCGCGCGCGTGGTCGCCGCGGCACGCTCGTCCGCGGCGCTCGACGCGCTCGCGCGCGAGGCCGGTCCCGCCGTCCACGCGGTTCCCGTCGACGTCACGCGCGACGATTCCGTGGCGGCGCTCGGCGCGAGCGCGCGGCGCGCGTGCGGGAAGATCGACGTCGTCGTGAACAACGCGGGCGTCGGCTGGGTCGAGCCGTTCGCCTCGTCCTCCGTCGCGCACTGGGAGGAGACGCTCGCGACGAACCTCCTCGGTGCGCTCCGCGTGACGCGCGCGTTCCTGCCGCTGCTCCGGGAGGGCGGCGGCCTCGTCGTCAACGTCGGCTCGGCGGCGGCATCGGGGTGGCCGTACGTCGCCCTCTATGCGGCGAGCAAGGCGGCGCTCCGCGCGGCGTCGCTGGCGATCGATCGCGAGCTCCGGGCGAGCGGCGTCCGCGTCCTCTGCGTGGACATCGGCCCGACGACCGGGACCGGATTCGGCTCGCGATCGGACGCGGCGCACGTCGCCGAAGCCGTGCAGGCGTGGACCGCGCTCGACGTCGGCCCAGCGCGCGAGCTCGCGACCGCGGAGATCTCGGCGCAGCGCATCGTCGATGCGATCGAGACGGCGCTCGGCGACGTCTGAGCACTGCGTCCGAGAAAGCGACCCCGAGAGGGGGTCCGCCCTCGACTACTACCACTCCCCGATCAACTACGAAGCGGAGCTACGTCCCGCGATCAACGCCCGAGCTTCGCGATGGCGATGTCGGCGGTTTCGAGGCGGAACCCGAGCGCGTCGTGGAGCGTTTTGTAGAGCAAGGCCAAGGTCGGTCGATCGAGGTCCTCGACGATAGCCCTCACCTTGTTTTCCGCTCGCTCGCGCTCGGTCATCGGCTTCTCAGTCGTCGTCGCCATGGAGGACCTCCGCGGGCGTTGCCTGGTTTTCGCGTCTAGCGCTTCCAGTTTCGAGGAGGAGTCCGCCGGCTGCCTTCATTTTCCGCCTGAGCGCTGGCCGAATCGGCGCCCTTCGGACTCTCCGATTCGCGCCGGCGCCGAATCGATGGGAGAAGGGAGGACCGCCGTGGTTGACGCCGGGATCGCGGCCTTTGTACCGCGCAGGTTGCCGACCGGGAGCCACCCCTCGAAGCCGGAGTCCGTCGCACGAACGCGATACCGCGTCGCGCCGGCCAAGCCCGGGCGCCAGGCGAGGATGGCGACTTCGGTTCCGTCGCCCAGGCTCTCGAGAGGCATCTTGCCGGCCTCGTCCGTCAACGTCGCTCGAGCCAACCGGTCTCCGGCGCCGGCAACGAATACGCGCCGACCGACGGCGAACACGGACACGCGGATGCGAACCGGAGCAGGTGCGCGAAAGGCACCGCGACCGAATGCACCGAATGCCATGGTAACCTCCTGATAGTGGGCCTTTGACAGGCGCCAACCGCGCGGAGGCCGTTCGGGCGCGAGGCGGTCTCGGACTGAGGAAGGTGGGAGAGTAGGTCAGCCGAAACGAGAATAGTCAGCGTAAGCTCAATCGTCCTCGGTGTCAAACCGCGCAGCCCATCGACGAGGGCCGACACGCACGCGTTGCGCCGCCATCGCGACTCCGATACAAGGCGTATGAGGCCGTTCAGAGCCCCGCAACGCGACTTGTGCAGGGGCACCCGCTCCCTACCCACGTGTGCTCGGCGCGGACTCCCGAAGGAGAATCGTGCCATGGCTAGGGACGATGACAGCGCCATCGCCGGCAAGCTCTCCACCTCGTGAGCGGAGATGGGAAAGGCCAAATTGCCAACTAGGGGCAGCGCAGCCGAGCGGACGCGAACCAAGCTCAACGCACTCATCCAGATGCTTGCGCGCCATTGGCGTGCGTTTTGGGACCGCGGAGCTGTGATGCATGGGACGGAGAACGTTGACGATCAAGACAACGTGAGTCGAGCTGAAAAGCGCCGACATTTCTGGGCCGAGGTGCGCGCTGGACAGCTCGAGGCCGAAGCGCGGCGGTCAAAGTGATGCCCGTTGTCCTGCCGACTCAGTACGTTCGGGGTAGCAACGCGCGATTCGACCCGTACAAGTCGCTGATGGCCGCGGTGCTGCAGACCGCCGTCGACGACCGTTGGGGATCGGTGCATCGGCAAGTGCCGCGGCAATGGAGTGCGGACGAAATCAAGGGTGTCCGCCTGGCGACCGCATACCTGGCGAGCACGGATCGCACGTGGCCGTTCAGCTTCGAGAACGTCTGCGAAGCGCTCGGTCTCGATCCGACCGTTCTCCGGCAGGAGCTGCAGAAGGAGTTGCGCACGTGATCGGACGACAGCCAAATCCATGCGACAACATGAATCATCGACGCGCCGACGCACCGGTGGGACATTGCCCGCAGTGCGGTGGGGTCGTGAATGATCGTGTCCATGCTGCGCCATGTAGCGAGCCTCGCCATGCCGCGGCGCGGCGCAACCAGTCGATATTCTGCGTCGATTGCGGCATCCGCTTGATCCTCGGTCGACCATGAAGAGGAATTAGATCATTTGGCAACCTACGACTCGTGGGAATTCGGTGATTATGAAGCCGTCCGCAAACCCATGGAACCGGCGCATCCCGAGCGCCGCTTGCTCAGGGCGGTCCTCACCGACGCGATGGCAACGATCCTCAAGGAGAATCGGGCGGTCGGCCGGCGCACCGTGAAGATGCGTCGGGAGGCACTGGCATGGGTCGTCAGCAATGAGCGGTCGGGGACGTTCTCCTTTGAACGCATCTGCGAAGCGCTCGGCATTCACTCCGACAGGCTTCGTACCAAGGTACTCGGCACGCTCCGTGACCGTGCCCGCGCCGTGTCCGACGTCTAGCGAAGAGGCCATCGCCGGCGAGCTCGGTCGTGTCGTATGACGGTGTGGATCGTCGACGCCATGAACGTCATCGGCTCTCGTCCGACCGGATGGTGGCGCGATCGGAGGGCCGCCGTGCAGCGCCTCCTCGGCGCGAGCCAGCGATTCGCCGCCATCGCGGATGACCGAGTGATCCTCGTGGTAGACGGTCGGCCGGGACCGGCCCTTCCGGAGGGGGAGCACGACGGCGTGCGCGTGGCGTACGCGGTGCGGACGGGGCCGGATGCGGCCGACGACCGCATCGTCGAGCTGGTGGCGTCCGAGTCGGCACCCAGCCGGACCCAGGTCGTCACCTCGGACCGCGCGCTCCAGGAGCGGGTACGCCGTCTGGGGGCGCAGGTGGAGACCGCAGGAGCCTGGCTCCGGAAAATGGATGCCGTGTCGCCGCGTTAGGCGAAGTCCTGGCCGTTCATCCCTGCGTTCCCTCCGCAATCCCGAACACCTGTCCCCGCTGCGGCGTTTGGGGAGCCGAACTCCCCGATCTCTGGGCGGTGGCTCGCCTACCGCGTCGGCACGCACGGTCTAGAAAACAGGCATCGATGGGGGTTACGGTCGGCGCGTCGGTCTCGGCGCGCCGCCAATCCGGCGCATCGGGCTCGGTCCGAGGTCACGAGCGGCTCGGCACGGCGTTTGCGTATCATAGCCACCCGGCGCCTCGAGCGGGCTGCCAGAACGCCTTCATACCGACCATGCCGACCAGCGAGCAGCTGCGGCTCCCCTCCCTCGTCCGCGTCCGAGTCGTACCTCCCGCCACCGCGGGCTGGCGCGAACTGGATCGGGTGAGCTGGCTCACGCCGTACGAAGCCGAGACGATCGGCGAGGACGCCCGCCGTGCCGGGCCGGGGACTCGGCTCGAGGTGACCGTTCCGAGGCCCGCGGACGATGCGCGGCTGGCGGCGGTGAGAAGCCTCTTCGGCTGGCTCGCCGCGAAGGGGATCGACGTCGTCGTCCGTGAGGGCGACGCCGAGCAGCTCTAGCCGATCCTCTGGGCCTGCACCGCCGGTCGCTGCGCGATCAGGCCGTGCCAGCGGAGCAGGTCTGCTCGAGCGTGATCCGGACGCGGCGGGCGCAGGGCGACCCGCGGTAGTCGTACAACACGAGACCGTGGGGGTTCATCGGCTGCGTCCGCGCGGCGTGGCGGCTCACGTCGAGCGGTCTCGCCGCGCCCGGAGCCGCGGGCCGAAGGGAAGGATCCGCGACGCAGTCGCCGGCCGCCGGCCGCGGTGGGTACCCGACGGCGGCAGGTAGTCGATCGCGAAGCGGAGCGTCGGAAAGAGCCGCGGCAGCCGCATGAGGTTCGCGACGAAGACGCCGGTCGCCATGCGGTCGAGCCACGAGGCCGTCGGCCACCCGAAGTGCACGGTCACGTCGCAGCCCTCGAGCTCCTCCTCGAGGAGCGTCAGCAGGACGGTGATGGTGCGGTAGACGCTGCCCCCCTGGATCGGGAAGCGGTAGTGGCTCGGCCCGACCTTCGGCGGGATCGTGTGACGGGAAGAGAAGAGCGTGATGAAGACGCTCCCCGCGGCCTGTTGTCCGGCCTCCACCTCGCCGGGGCGGCGGAACCACACGTGCAGCGGTCCGTCGGCCTCGCCGAGCGCGAGCAGCATCTCCATGGCGTAGTCGCTGCGACGGATCTCGCGGGCCTCGGGACCGTAGCGGCGCGAGAACGGAATGCCGGCGGCGAGCAGCACCCCCACGACGGCGGCCCAGAGGCCCGTCCCGTACGGCCGGTGCGCGGCGAGGTACACGAAGCAGGCGAGCAGCATGAACTCGAGGAGCAGCGTCCCCGTGCGCGACGTGTGGTACGCGCGGATCTCCTTCGTCCCCTGGAAGTACCGGTAGATGAGCAGGCAACCGATGTTGATGCAGAAGCTCGCGAGCAGGCT
>VBKG01000516.1 GCA_005879585.1 Deltaproteobacteria bacterium
TGCTTGCTGCGGTGGGCCTGGCACCCATCGGGACGAGCTTTGCCGCCGGCTCGCACACCAGCAGGCCCTTCGCTGGCGTCAAGGCGAACACCGGGACCGTCACCCATACGAAGGAAAACGGCCAGAGCGTGCTGACGCTCTCGGACGACTTCAAGGTGCCCGACACGCCCGACCCCCACTGGCAGGTCGTCGATTCGAAGGGGAAGACCTACCTGCTGCAGCGGCTGCCCGTGAAGGGCGACAAGGTCAACCGGCGGATCGTCCTGCCCGCCAACGTGCCCGACGTGGCCAAGGTCCAGATCTGGTGCGCCTTCGCCGAAACGCTGCTCGGCGAAGCGGAGTTCGCGTCCCCGGTGAAGTAGGCGGCGGCTCGCGGGCCTAGGAGTCGGACGTGCTTCGAGCAAACGGCCGACGTCGAGCGCCGGTCAGGGCGCGACGTCGTTCGTTCGCCTGACGCCGAGCTTCTTCATGCGGCTCCGGAGCGTGTTCGGGTTGACCCCGAGCATGCTTGCAGCGCCTCGCGGTCCGTCGACGACCCAGCCACAGCCCTTGAGCGTCCGCAGGATGTGGGCGCGCTCGGAATCCTCGAGCGTGAGGATCGGACCGCCGTCTGCATCGGTCTCCTGCCCGGCGCTCGAAAGGGGGGCGACCTGCGCTTCGACCTCGAGCGACGGGCCCGGAGAGAGGATCACGGCGCGCTCGATGACGTTCTCGAGCTCGCGGATGTTCCCGGGCCACGGGTACGACGCGAGCCGCTGCATCGTGGCGTCGCTCACCGACGCGACGTGCTTCCCGATCTTGGTCGCGTATTTCTGGATGAAGTAGTGCACGAGCGGGGCAACGTCCCCGGGACGGGCGCGCAGCGGCGGAACGTGAATCGGGAACACGTTCAGGCGGTAGAACAGGTCGGCGCGGAACGACCCCGCGGCCATCGCCGCGGCGAGGTCTCGGTTGGTGGCGGCGATGACACGGACGTCTACCTTCACGGTCTTCGACGAGCCGAGCGGCTCGAACTCGTGCTCCTGAAGCACGCGCAGAAGACGCAGCTGGACGTCCGCGGGGATGTCGCCGATCTCGTCGAGGAAGATGGTGCCGCGGTCGGCCAGCGTGAAGCGGCCGATGCGCTTCTCGGTGGCGCCCGTGAAGGCGCCGCGCTCATGACCGAAGAGCTCGCTCTCGACGAGCCCGGCAGGCATGGCCGCGCAGTTCACTTTGACGAGCGAGCGCTCGCGTCGCGCGCTGTGCTCGTGGAGCGCGCGTGCGACCAGCTCTTTGCCCGTTCCGGTCTCGCCGACGATCAGCACCGTCGCATTCGTCGGCGCGACGCGCTCGATCAGGGCCATCACCTGACGCAGCTCCTGGCTGTTGCCGATGATCTCGTCGAAGTGGTGGTCGCGCTTGAGCTCTTCGCGCAGATAGACGTTCTCCGCCGCCAGCTGGTCACGCAGGCGACGCACCTCCTCGTGGGCGAGACAGTCGTCGAGCGCCGCGGCCACCGCGCTCGCGATCTGCTCGACCAGAGTACGCCGCACGTGGCGGTACGCCCCGGGCGCCGCCGCCATGAAGAAGAGGACCGCGCGGCAGCTCCCACCGGTGATCAGCGGGAGCGCGCAGAGCGATTCCATCGACCCCGTTCGCATGACGTCGAACGTGACCGGGAAGCGCTCGCGCAACTCGTCGCGCCGGGAGACGACCAGCCACTCGTGGTGGCGCAGGACCCAGTCGCAGGCGGTCCCGCGCGCCGGCAGCAACGTCGGGCGGGTCGGCTCGTCGTTCACGCCCCGCGGCGTGAGCAGGTGACCCTGGAGCTGGTCATTCTCGATGGGGAGCTCGATGCCGAAGCGATCGGTGGGGACCACCGCCTTGAGACAGGTTGCCATGGCGCCGAAGAGGTGATCGCGGTGAAGATGGCGTCCGATGGCGCGGTTGATCGCGAGCAGCGCGGTCAGCTCGTCGGGGCCGAGCGCCACATCCCCCTCGTCCTGCGCGGGCAGTGGGGTCGCTGGTATCGGCGGCGCGGACAACGTGGAGGGGCCGTCGGTCATCGCTCGCAACGGCCGGAGAGCCTGCATCCGGCCGCGGGTCACCACCCGGTCTCGCACCTTGGTGTCCATCCGGGGGTTCCGCTCGACCTCCGGCGGAAGGCGGTCTATGTCCGGGCCCATGCCCGACGACGCGCTCGTGCTCCACGCCGAGACGATGTGGGCGAGCCCATACGTCTTCTCCTCATGGGTTGCGCTCCACGAGAAGGGACTCCGGTTCCCAACATGATTCGCGAGTGGACCCGCGGTGAGTACACGATCAGCACCGACCTCAAGCGCCTGGACCTCGACGTCATCCATGCGTTCCTGGTGCGCTCCTACTGGTCAGAGGGCATTCCGCGTGACGTGATGGAACGGTCGATCGCGAACTCCGTCAACTTCGGCCTCTACCATCACGATACGCAGATCGGGTTCGCCCGGTTGCTCACCGACTGCGCGGTCTTCGCGCAGCTCATGGACGTGTTCGTCCTCGAGCGGTGGCGGGACAGGGGGCTCGGAACCTGGTTGGTCGAGGTGGTCACGACGCTGCCGGAGCTGCAGGGACTCCGGCGCTTCATGCTCGGGACCAACGACGCCCACGAGCTCTATCGCCGGTTCGGTTTTCAGGAGCCGGCGCGACCCGATCTTCTGATGGAGCGGGTGCAACCCGCGCCCGACGTCTATCGCAGGGCCTAGCGGCCGGCGAGCACGGTCCGATCGAGGCGCAGCGCTTCACCGACGGACCAGGCCTGGAACGGGCAGCCGCGGGGGGTGTGCGGTGGATCGCCGTCGGCGATCTCGGGGAGATGCCCGATGCCGGCATCGTCGAGATGCCCGAAGAGCGGCTCGAGGAAGCGGCACCGTGCTTCGGCGATCGCGTCCGGAGTCCCGCCGCGGACGCGGACCCACGCCTCGACGAACGGTCCCATGAGCCAGGGCCAGACGGTCCCCTGGTGGTACGCGGCGTCGCGTTCGCGGACGCCGCCCTCGTAGCGCCGCGCGTACCCCGGCTCGTCGGGCGCGAGCGAGCGGAGCCCGAGCGGGGTGAGCAGCCGCGCCTCGACGGCGTCGACGACTCGACGCGCCCGCGGCCCGTCGAGCACGGCGAAGGGGAGGCCACCGACCGCGAGGATCTGGTTCGGACGGAAGGTCGGGTCGACGGTCCCGGGTCGGTGATCGACGTCGACGACGTCGTGCAGCGCGCCCCGTGCCTCGTTCCAGAAGCGCGATTCGAACGCCGCACGTCCCCTCGTGTAGAGGTCCGCCCAGCGCTCGGACGAGCGGCTCCCGATGCGGAGCGCGTTCAGCCAGAGCGCCTGGACCTCGACCGGCTTGCCGATGCGCGGCGTCACCACCCAGTCGCCCACCTTGGCGTCCATCCAGGTGAGCTGCACGCCCGGCTCACCGGCGGCGAGGAGCCCGTCGTCGTCGACCCGGATGCGATACCGCGTGCCGCGCGCATAGCCCGAGAGAATCGCCTCGACGGCGGTCTCGAGTGCCCGGCGGTCGCGCTCCGTCACGCTCCCGGCGGCCCCGAGGAAGTCGTGCACGGCGACGACGTACCAGAGCGCGGCGTCGACCGCGTTGAACTCGGGCGCCTCGCCCTGATCGGCGAAGCGGTTCGGGAGCATCCCGTCGGAGACCAGCCCGGCCCACTCGAGGAGGATCGCGCGAGCGTCGTCCAGGCGTCCGGTCGCGAGACAGAGGCCGCGAAGCGCGATGAACGTGTCGCGTCCCCAGTCGGTGAACCACGGGTAGCCGGCGACGATCGTCTTCCCGCCGCCGCGCGCGACGAGGTACGCGTCCGCCGCGCGGTGCAGGCGCGACGGGAAGCGCTGCCGGCGCGCCCGTTCCGCCCTGGCATCGGACGCCTCGTGTCCCTCCGCGGCGAGCGTCCACAGTGCCTCGCCGTGCGTCAGATTCCAGCGAAACACGCCGGGCGACGCCAGGTCCTCGACGTGGTCGAGGCCGCGGGCGCGCTCCTCGGCGTAGAGGAAGTTGCGGTACCAGTCGGGCTGGTGGGTGTACGCGCCGTTCGAGCGCGCGACGATCGCGGGCAGCCCGGTGTACGGGCGCCAGATGACACGATCGCCCGTCGCCTCGGCGTCGAAGCGGAAATCCGGGTTCTCGTGATGGAGCGCGTGGTAGTCGCGGCCCGAGAGGAGCGGCCGCACCCAGAGCGTGCCGCCCGCGCCGTCGACGAGCCGCCAGTAGAGCACGACCGCCGCGCGACCGGGCTCGGCGAGCACGCCATGCTCGATGCGGCTGCCGTCCGGCAGCCGGAGCACCCACGTGGGCCACGGGTCGGGAACGAACGACTCGATGCGCTCGGCGCCGCCGGGATGGATCACGTCGGGCGCGTACTGCTGCGAGGTGAGCGCGACGGTCCCGTCGCGACTCTCGAGCCAGGCTTCGAACCCGTTCACCAGCACGACGCGACCCGCCGGCGGCGCGGTCGCGGTTAGGAGGAGCGCGTGGTACCGCCGCGTCCGGATCCCGCTCACGGTTCCCGAGGCGAAGCCGCCGAGGCCGTCCGGCTCGAGCCACTCGGCGCGGCTATGCGAAGGCGATGACGTTCTTGATGCCCTGCGCCGGCCCGACCAGCAGGTCGCGGTGCGCCTCGACGGGATAGCGACCCGTGATGAGCGCCCGCACCGCCGCCGGCCAGCGCTGCTGGAACACGGTGAGGTCGCGGATGGCGGCCTCGAACGCCTCGGGCCCCGCGTTCACGGTGCCGAACACGACCTGGTTCTGGAGCACGAGGTTCCGCATGATGACGTCGGTATCGACCTCGATCGCCGCCTTCCGCCCGGGGACGCCGGTGAACACGAAGACGCCGTTCGTGCCGATCACCTTCATGACCTGGAACGCGACGGCCGACGCGCCGGTCGCCTCGTAGACGAGATCGATGTTGCCGACGCGCTCGGGGAGCTGCTCGATCGACGTGTCCTGCGCGGAGAAGTAGCGCACGCCGATCGAGGCGAGGAGCTCCGACTTGGGATTGGGAGCAGACTCGCGCGAGTACACCGACGTGTCGAAGTCGGCCGCGACCAGCGCCATCGCCCCGAGAAGGCCGACGGGGCCGGCGCCGAGGACGACCGCGCGGTGGCGGAATCGGCGCCCGGTGGCCGGGTCGGTGCCGCAGGCCCACGGCAGCCGCTGCTGGACCTGGCTCACCTGGGTCAGCGCCT
>VBKG01000517.1 GCA_005879585.1 Deltaproteobacteria bacterium
CATGAAGCCGTCGAGGCTCTTGATCCCGCGCTCCGAGAAGTCGCCGGTGAAGCAGAAGTCCTGCCGGCCGGCGCGACAGGCCACGCAATCCGCGTGCAGGCAGGGACGGCGGACCATCGGCACGACGAGGTCCCCCGGCTTCAGGCGCGACGCGGCCGCGCCGACCTCCACCACCTCGCCGAGCGATTCATGGCCGATCACGAGGTGGTCGCGGCCCGCCGGCGGGG
>VBKG01000525.1 GCA_005879585.1 Deltaproteobacteria bacterium
AGCGGGGTGCGCGCCTGAGTGAGCTTCGCAAGGCTCATTGCCGTCCTGATCGAACAGCTGCGTGCAGGTGAGAGCCGGCACGCGTTCGAATCCTCAATCTCGCGATCGGCGCGCGCCCGGTAGCGCCAAACCACCTTGTCGACGCCGAAGAGGTGCTACGTCGGCTCGAACGCGCCGACCGGTGAGGTCGCGGCGCGTCGCGGTCCTTCAGAGATCGATCAGCCCGAGCGTGATGAGCAACGCTCGGTCGACCGCCGCCAACGTCAACGGCCGAAGTTTGCCGAGTCGCCGGACGAGACGGACGTGGTCGACGCAACGAATCTGGCGCGCGAGCACGACCGAGTCGAGCCGGCAGCCGCCCTCGCCGGCGCGCAGCAATGCCTCATTCGGATAGAGTCGCGCCCGCGCGCGCGAGGTTACCGGAGCAACGATGGTGGTGGAGGCGGTGCGGTTCGAATGGTCGTTCTGTACGACGACGGCCGGCCGGGTCTTGCGGATCTCCGAGCCCAGCGTGGGGTCGAGCGCGACGAGCCAGAGCTCCCCGCGGCGTGGACGCGCTACCGCCGTCGACGAGCCGGCCACGTCTCCGCATCCACCGCCGCCCAATCCGCGGCCAGTCGTGAATCACGATCCCGGTTCACCCGCCCCTCCTCCTCGAGGAGCTTCCGCAGCTGTGCGCGCGTCCGGCCGAGGGCAAGCTCGCGGATCGCCTGGTCAATGAACCGGCTGCGATTCCCCTTCTTCGTCACGCGGTCGAGCAATTGCACCGTCGCCCTCGGCAGCGTGATGTTGAGACGTTCGCGCGCTCGTGTCGATGCCTTCATGAGGACCATCCGCATGCTACACACCGCCGGTCTGGGTCCTCAAGGGCTGCTCGACGGCATGGCCGCTCAGCCCTCTTTCGCCGCGAGTGCCGACGCGAAATCTACGCGTAGACTTCGAGACGCCCGCTGCCGCCAGAGATCAGGCAGTCGCCCCTAAGGCTGGGCTAGGTGTGCGTACGTTTCTCGCGCTCCCCGATGCGGCTCTGCCGGGAGCGCGCCCCCGGTCAGCGCGAGTTTCACGACCGTGCGGATGCCCTGGCGCTCGAGCTCCCGAACGTTGAGCTTCCGGATGCCGGCGACGAGGCTCAGATGGTCGTCGGCACGCCGGCGGCGGTTGCAGTGCAACCAGTACGGGCACACGTCGCAATGGGGGACGGGCTCGGGATAGGTCGCCGGCGGCGGGTCGGCGGCGAGATCGTCCTCGAGCCGGCGACGCACGAAGCGGAAGTACGCGTCGAAATGCGCCGTGCGGTACCGTTCACGTGCGAGCGGCGTCACTACGTGGATGTGCTCGGGAAGCAGGCCCTGCATCGGGTCGAGGAGGGCGGCGTAGGCGCAGAGCTGGAGGATCGTGCCGGCGCGGGTGTCGCGCGCGAGCTTCGTGTCGGCGGGCTCGTAGGAGTACGCACCGAGGCGGCTCGGAACGGCGATGCGGAGGAGGACGTCGGCGCGGCCGGAGAGTCCGTCGCCTTGGAGCGGCGCCTGCACGATGACGTCGGCGCCGGCTGTCATGGCGTCGAGGGTGGCGGCGGGGTCGTCGTGGTGCCGAAGGTCCGTGACCGACAGGCCCTCGGCGGCGAGCGAATCGACGAACCCTTTCTCGTGGGTCTCGCCGCGGTGGCGAAGGGCGTCGATGCGCGGGTCCTGGCGGAGCTCGATCCGCTCGCCCGCGAGACGGGCGCGGTCGAGCTGGGTGAGGTGGCGGCAGGCGAGGTGGTTCGCGATGTCGGTCGGAGTGGGGACGAGGGTCGAGTCGTGAAGGCGCATCGCGGACCAGGCGGCGGTAGCGCGAGGGGACGGTGGATGTCAATGAAGCTGTGTGAACGGCTATCGCCGTGCGAATGCGAGGCGCTGCCCTCGAGAGTGGCATCGCCTGATGGGACCGCAGATCCGACTATTGCGCTCCAGAGTATGGATGGGCTTGGCGGTAGTGCCATAAGGGGCAAACGGAGAATGGCACGGTCTTGGCGGGCAGCTCGACATGACGCGGCCGCGAACACCACGGCCTGTCAGCCGGCTCATAGGGCGGGTGTGGAAGCTTCCCGACGTTGGACGTGTCACTGCAGTCACTCCGACTGCCGCTCTGCTCGCACAAGCGGACGGTAGCTGGCCTGGGCTTCGGCTGAGGACGGATTGGCACCACCACTGGCGGTGGACCAATCTGATGGAGGGGATGGAGGAGCGCTTCGGACTCGTAGATGCAGCAGGCCACCCGGTCGCCCTCTGGTGCGGCCTTCGTAGGAGGCTCCTTCGTCTCCCGACGGGGGCTGCCTACCGGCTCGACTACTTCGAGATTGACCCAAGGCACCGGCGAGGCAGCCTGGGACTCTTCGCGTTCGCCGTCGCGGGTACTCGGGCACTGGAATTGGACGCCCAGTATCTGGTTTTTGGCGCGCTGCCGCCGGTCGCCACGTTCTACGAACGTGCGGGCGGAGCGAGAGGGGCCGTGCCGGGTTGGAACGT
>VBKG01000526.1 GCA_005879585.1 Deltaproteobacteria bacterium
GCCGCCCCCGGACCCGACGCGAGCTGCAGCTCATCGGGCGTGTCCTGAAGCGCGAAGGAGAGGCCGCGCACCGCGCCGGCGTTCTCGAGAGACACCGGAACGTCGACCGTCGCGCCCGGATCGACGCACAGGTCTGCGGGCACGCTCACGGTTACGACCGCCGCCGGCATCGTCGTCGTCGATGACGAAGTGGTCGTGGTCGTACTGGTCGTGGACGAGGAAGTAGTCGTGCTCGTGCTGGTCGTCGACGACGAAGTGGTCGTGCTGGTCGTCGACGACGAAGCGGTCGTGCTCGTGCTGGTCGTGGACGACGGAGTGGTCGTGCTCGTACTGGTCGTGGACGACGAAGTGCTGGTGCTGGTCGTCGACGAAGAGGTGGTCGCGCTCGTGGCGGTGGTGGACGACGAAGTCGTCGTGCTGGTGCTGGTCGTGGACGACGAAGCGGTCGTGCTCGTGCTGGTGGACGACGACGTCGTCGTCGAGGTCGGCGCGCAGCCGCACGTGAACGTTCCGTTCTCCACCGTCGCTGGCAGCGCCGTGCCGTTCAACGAGGCGACCATCACGTTGGACAGCGCGAGCGCGACCTGCTCGCCCGGTGTGCACGCGACCGGACCGTCGGTCAGCGTGAGAACCGCGACCGGACCCGTGCCCGCGGCGATGTCGTCGCCGGAGAGGCTGATGACGAGGGCGTTGACCACGTTCGCGGCGGTTACCTCGTTGGCGGTGCAGGTGAAGCCCGCGGTCCGGTCCGTGCACGTCGCCGCGGTTCGACCGGACGTCAACTGGAGCTCGTCCGGGCTGTCCTGCAACACGAACGACAGACCGCGCACCGCGACGGCGCTGTCGAGCGCGATCGGCACCTGGATCGCGGTCGCGCCGGGATCCGCGCAGACGTTCGGCACGCTCAGCGTGACGGTTTGGCCCAGCGCGGTGCGTGCCACGAGCGCGGACATGATGCCGATGGCCACCGCGATGCGACCGCCGCGTGCGCGGATCATTTCGTCTCCTTCGTCACCCGCGCTTCCGTGATTCTCCATCGTCCGTGGCCGCGCCATGTCGCGTCCGCACGACGGCGACCGGGCCGTGACCCGGCTGGATGGACGCACTGCCGGGCGACAGCACGAGCACTGTCGCCGGCGCCGTCGGCAACGTCTGGTGGAATACGGTCGTGAAGCCTCGCGTTCGTCGCGTAGGCTGGACGCGCAGGATCTCGACCGGACCGCGTGCGGGCGACAGGGTCAGCTCGAGGCCGTGCACGGCTTCCCGGTTCTCCAGCACGATCGCGTTGCCGCGGCGCTTCACGCCGGCGGCAGCCGGCGCCATCGCCGCGGAGCCGTCCGCGACGGTCTGCGCGCTGATCGATCCCGCAGCAGCGGGACACGTGAACGGCGTCGGGATGCGGCCGAGGAACCCGTCGATCTCACGGAGAATGTCGAAGATGTCGATCCTCCCGTCGCACGTATCGTCACACAGACACTGCTGCGCCGGCGTCGGCGTCGTGCGGGCGAGGACGATGTCGATCTCCGTGAGGATGTCGAAGAGGTCGAACCGGCCGTCGACGTTGCAGTCGCCGAGGAGTCCGCCACCGCACCGGATCGTGGTCGTCGTCGTGGTCGTCGTCGTCGTGCTGTGTGTCGTCGTGGTCGTCGTCCGCGGCGGGGTGGTCGTCGTGGTCGTCGTGCAGCCGGGGATGCGGGTGTGCGTGCAGCCGACCGGGACGCTGCATGCGTCGACCGTGCAGGCATCGAAGTCGTCGCAGAACGGCACGCGGCAGGTGGCGTCGCAGCAGGCGTTCGGCGGATGAGGGGCGGCGTGAAGCCCGTCGTGGGAAGCGCGGCACCGATCGGCAGCGCGACGTTGTTGCGGCTCGTCGGGGCGACGCCCGTCGTCTTGATCTGTGCGCCCGGATCGACGATGAGTGCGCGCCGCGCGGTGAGCCCGTTCCGCGCCTGGGTGTCGCCGCTGGTATCGAGGATCGCGGTACTGAGAAAATGGATGGTACAGCCCTCGAGCGAGGCGCGGACCGCCGCGACACCCGGCGACGAGCCGTTCGCGTGCACGTTGCCGCCGACGGTCAGGTCTCCCGGCAGGTCCGGCGTCCCGGCGACGAGGCAGACGAGCCCGCCCGCGCTGCCCGCGGTGGCGGCGCCCGCGTTGGCGTCGACGATCGAGCCGGTAGAGAGCGTCAGGTTGCCACCGGCCTCGAGATCGACGCAGCCGCCGCTATTCCCGTCCGTGGACGAGACGTCGACAACGCCGGCCGCCGACACGCTCACGTTGCGATCCGCGCTCACCATCACGCCGCCGCCGGCGGAGGCGGTGAGACCAATCGCCGTCACCGGCCCGCCGAATGTCACAGCGCCCGCGCAGAAGCCGATGCAGCCGCCGTCGCCCGTCCCGTCGGCGCGGACGGCGCCGGCCGTCGTGAACGTCCCGATGGCGCTCAGGTCGAGGCTGCCGCCGCCCCCGCCCCCGCCGCTGACGTCGATGCCCAGCGAGAACGTCGCATCGCCCTGGCCATCGACGCACACCGTCCCGCCGCCGCCACCACCACCGGTGCCCGTGGCCGTGACCGGCACGTCGACGGTGATGGGACCGGGCGCGGCGTCGGTCATGAAGGTGAGGGCACCGCCGCAGCCGCCCGATCCGCCGTCGGCGGCGACCTTGCCGCCCGCGCCGGCGCCCACGGCGACGGAGCCCGCATGGGCCTCGAGCGAGATCGTCCCGCCGAATCCGCCCGCATCCCCCGCCAGCGTCGCACTGTGGCCCGCCGCGCTGATGGCGCCGCTGACCCCCGTGGCGCCGCTCACGTCGCCGCCGGCGCACACGTCGATGGTGCCGCCGGATCCCGCGTCGCCGAACCCGTCGGCGAGGAGCACGGGCCCCGACGGGGGCACGCCGAGCACGACGTTCTGGTCCGCGGTGACGTCGATGGTGCCGGCGCCGACCGTGCCGCCCGACACGCTCACCGTGTCCTCGAGGTCGATCGAGCCGCCGATCGCGCGGAGGGTGATGGTGCCGCCCGCCATGCTTGACAGCGTGGGCGTCTCGGCAATCAGGCCCTCGCCGCTCTTGCCGTTCACCGTGATGCTGCCGGACGCGACGACGGCGCCATTCAGCTGACGGCCCGCGGTGATCAGGATCTTTCCGGCCGCGGTCGCATCGTTGCGGGCACTCGCCAGCACGAGGCGGTTGATCGTCACGTCGCCGTCGGACTGGACGATCAGGATTCCGCCCCCCGCGCCGCTCACGTCGACCGGGTTGCTGCGCGCGGCGGGCGCCACCGTCACGGTGAGGCCGCCCGCGCCGAGCGTCAGCGTGATCATGCCCCCCGGGAGGGCCGAACCGCCCGACGCGCTCAGCCGCCCGGTCGACAGGATGGTCAGCTTGGCGGCGCGGAGCTCGAACGCGTTCGAGCCGCCGATGAAGCTGCCCGCGAGCGTGATCTCCCGGGTGCCGAAGTCGAACGTACAGACCCCCCCGGGCGTGGTCGGCGCGACGGCCACCGTCCGGCTGATGGTCCCCGTCGTCGTGTCGAACGTGCACGAGCCGCCGCACCCGGCGATCACCTCGGCCGCGGTGCACACCGCCCCGGCATTGCGCGCGGCCGCGACGAGGACGAGCCCGAGCAGCGCCGGCCCCCCGCGCGTCATCGGCACGCCCCCATCATGCCGATGC
>VBKG01000527.1 GCA_005879585.1 Deltaproteobacteria bacterium
CCGCGGTCGTCGCCCGGCTGCGCGACACCTACGGCTCCCTGCTCCGCGAAGCCGGCTACGTGCTCCCGGCCCACTGGCATCCGCATCACGCCGCGCAGAGCCATGACCAACGTACCGTTCTTTCGGCCTGACATCGACGACGAGGACATCGCCGCCGTCGTCGAGGCACTCCGCTCCGGGTGGATCACGACCGGACCACGGGTGCAGACGTTCGAGGCGGCCTTCGCTCGCTACGTCGGGGCCGCGCATGCGGTGGCCGTCAACTCGTGCACCGCGGCCCTCCACCTGGCGCTGGCGGCGCTCGGCCTCAGGCGCGGGCAGGCCGTGCTCGTCCCGACCCTCACCTTCGCCGCCACGGCCGAGGTCGTCACCTACTTCGATGCCACACCGGACTTCGTGGACGTGGAGCCCGACACGCTGTGCATGGATCCCGCGGCGGTGGAGACGAGGCTCGCCCGCGCGTGGAATCGGACGACCGAGATCGTGGGCGCCATCGCCGTGCACTACGGCGGCCAGATGGCGCCGATGCCGCGCCTGGCGCACCTGCTGCGCGCGGCGCGCTGCTTCGTCGTCGAAGACGCGGCGCACGCCTTGCCGGCGGCGGCGTACGACCCCGAGACCGAGCGGTGGATCAGCGTCGGAGATCTCGCCGACGTCACGGGCTTCTCGTTCTATGCGAACAAGACCATCACGACGGGTGAAGGCGGCATGGCGACGACCGCCGACGCCACCCTCGCGCAGACGATGCGCAGCCTCAGCCTCCACGGCATGTCGCAGGACGGGTGGACGCGTTTCGGCGCGGGCGGCAGCTGGGACTATGCGATCGCCGCGCCCGGCTTCAAGTACAACATGACCGACATCGCGGCGGCGCTCGGTCTCCGGCAGCTCGCCAAGGTGGACCGATTCCGCGCACGGCGGGAGGAAGTGGCGGCGCGCTACACGGCGGGCCTCGGCGATCTCGAGGAGATCGAGCCCCCGCGCGAGCGGGCCGACCGCCGACACGCCTGGCATCTCTACCCTATCCGGCTCCGCCTCGACCGTCTGGCGATCGGCCGCGACGAGTTCGGTCAAGCGCTCGCGGCGAGGGGGGTCGCGACCAGCGTTCACTGGCGCCCGTTGCACATGCAGCCCTACTACGCCCAGCGGTACGGCTACCGCGCGGAGGACTTCCCGGTGGCGTTTCGGGAGTGGCGACGCCTCGTCTCGTTGCCGATCTTCCCCGGCATGAGCGACGCCGCCGTCGACCACGTGATCGCCGCCGTCCGCGACACGGCGGCGGACGGCCGTCGCCGCAAGTTCGCCGTCGCATGACTCCTACCTACGACGCGGTCAAGCGGTGCATCGACCTCGTGGTGGCGATCGTGCTGCTGCTCGTCCTGAGCCCCGTCCTCGCGGTGGCGGCTATCGCCGTCAAGTGCAGCGGGTCGGGACCGATCTTCTTCCGGCAGGTCCGCGTCGGGCGCGGCGGCAAGCCGTTCGACATCCTCAAGTTCCGTACGATGCGGCCCACCCGGAGCCCAGGTCCGCTCATCACCGGCGCCGGCGACCCACGCGTCACGCGCGTCGGCCGCGTGCTGCGCCGCTGGAAGGTCGACGAGCTGCCCCAGCTCGTCAACGTGCTGCGGGGCGAGATGAGCTTCGTCGGCCCGCGGCCGGAGGTGCCGCGCTACGTGAACATGTTCGCCGAGCAGTACCGTGAGCTCCTGGCCGTGCGGCCGGGAATCACGGACATCGCCTCGATGGCGTTCCGAGACGAGGAAACCCTCCTGGGGCGGAGTTCGAACCCGGAGGACCTCTATGTCCGGGAGATCCTGCCGCGCAAGCTCGCGCTCAGCCACGCATACGTGCGCCGGCGGAGCTTCGGCTTGGACCTTCGTCTGATCGCTCGCACGGTGGCGGCGATTCTTGGCTGGCCCAGGACGGGCGAGGAGACGACATGAACCCGCCCGGCTCAGCGCGCCACGCCCTCCCCGTTCTTCTTCGCTACCGAGCGCTCGTCATCGTGCTCGGCAACATGGCCATCGCGACCACGGCCTACGTCGCGGCCTTCGCGCTGCGATTCGATCTCTCGATTCCGCCGCGATACGCCGCGATCCTGCTCGCCACCCTCCCCCTCCTGCTCGTCTGCAAGCTGATCGGGTTCTGGACGCTCGGTCTGTTCTCGGGGTGGTGGAGCCACGTGAGCGTCCGAGACGCCGAGGACGTGGTGCGCGGGAGTCTGCTGGCCTCGGTGCTCTTCCTCGCCGCCATGGTCTTTCTCCACCCCGACGGGCTGCACGGGTTCCCACGGGCCGTCTTCCTCCTCGACCTCGTCCTCTGCACGGCGCTCATGGGGGGCGCTCGCCTCGCCATCCGGCTCGC
>VBKG01000232.1 GCA_005879585.1 Deltaproteobacteria bacterium
AGCGGCGGCGCGGGAAGATTCAGGGCCGCATCGGCAAGCTCGAGCGTCAAGTACGGAAGCTCGAGGACTGCGTCGCCTCGCGGGGCACGCGGTTGTCGCCCGAGGAACGGACCCGGCTGAAGACCGAGATCGCGCGCCTGGCCGCGCGCTTGCACGAGGCGGCAGAACGCCGCCTCGACCGGATCGCCGAGAACCTCTAAGGTCGACGCGGCAGCTGCTCCGCGTTCTCCCGTTCGACGCTGAGCGATGGGCCGTTGCCTACGGGCCCGGCAGGTCTGGGCCGAGCCATTCGCTGTCGAGCGCGTGGCGCGCGCTCGTGGCCGTTGGCCGACCCACTGCAGCGTCGATGACCGCGTTTCCGGTCGCCGGCCTGCACACGCTGAGGGCGATCGCTGCACCAGACGCGAACTTCGGATAGGTCGGCTCAGGCCACGCCGGAAGCGGAATGACGGCCATCCCGGCGAGCCCGTCCACCGCGTCGCTGAGTCCGCATCCCATACTGCTTCCGGTCGTGAGGAGGACGTTGGTCGCGAGCAAGGTCGAAGAGCCTGCCGGTAGACACGAGTACGAGACCGGATACTCCTGGCCGGCGACGGTTACTACATCCGCGACGGCGCAAGGTTCGTTCGCGGTTGTCGCTCCTACAGGCTGATCCGCGGGCGAAGCGCCTTGTGCCTACAGAGCTTCTGCGCGCCTGGAGGTCCGCGGCCACGGCGCGGCGCAATCTCGGCGCGCGCCGCTAGTCGACCGTCGGGCGGGTGATGAAGTCTCCCACCGCCACGGGCGTGTGGCCGACCGAGATGACGCTCTTCATCCGGTTCGTCGCCAGGTCGATGGCCGTGACGGCGTCGGCGGCGGCGTTCGCGACGTAGAGAACGTTCTCGATCGAGTCGACGGCGACGCCGAAGGGATAGCCGCCAACCGACAGCTCTTCCGTCACCCGGTTGGTTGCAAGGTCGATGATCGAGACGCTCCGGCTGGCCGCATTTGCCACGTAGAGCCGCGACCCGGTCGAATCGATGGCGAGCCCCAACGGCTTCCGCCCGACTCGCACCAACCCGGTGACGGCGCGGCCGGCGGGATCCACCACGGCGACGCTGCGCTGCCGGTAGTTAGCGACGTAGATGCGTGTCCCGCCCCGGCCGACCGCGATGCCGAGCGGCGACCGCCCGACCGGCACGGTGGCCTCCACGGTGTTGGTCGCGGCGTCGATCACCGACACGGTGTTCTCGCGGTAGTTGGTCACGAACACGCGCGCCCCCGTCGGGTCGACGACCACGCCGGCCGGCCCCCGGCCCACCCGCACGCTCGCGGCCACCGTCCTGGTCGCCGTGTCGATCACCGAAAGGGTGTCGCTGCGGTAGTTCGCGACGTAGACGTGGCGCCCTCCGGGGTGTGCGGCCACCCCGAGGGGCCGTCTGCCCACGGGCACGGTCGCCGAGACTTCGGAGCTCCGGCCGATGTCGATCACCGACACGGTACCGTCCAGCCGGTTGGTCGTGTAGACCGTATTCCCCGACGGGTGTACTGCGACACCCCAGGGGCCGCGCCCGACGCGCATCACGGTCGTGACCACGTCCCGGTCCGTGTCGATCACCGACACGGTGCCGGCTCGAAAGTTGGTGATGAAGGCCGCCCGCAGCGCACTCCGAGCGGGGAGCACCTCGCCGGAGCACGTACCTGCGACACACGCGTCGCTGGTCGTATCCGGATTGCCGTCGTCACAGGCGGTGCCGTCCGGCTTCGGCGGGTTGGAGCAGCGTCCGGTGACGAGGTCGCACGTGCCAGCGTCGTGGCACTGGTCCTGGGGACTGCAGATCGCCTGATCGGTCCCGGTGCATGCGCCGGCGACGCAGGTGTCGGTCCGGGTGCAGGCGTTGCCGTCGTCACACTCGGTGCCGTCGGGCCTCGGCGGGTTCGAGCAGCGGCCGGTCTCGTGGTCGCAGACGCCGGCCTCGTGGCAATCGTCGGGGGCGGTGCAGACGACCGGATCGCCGACCGTACACGCACCGGCGGTGCAGCGGTCTGACCGGGTGCAAGCGTTCCCGTCGTCGCACGTGGCGCCGTCGGGCTTGGGCGGATTGGAG
This sequence comes from Deltaproteobacteria bacterium, assembly GCA_005879585.1. GTDB lineage: Bacteria > Desulfobacterota > Binatia > DP-6 > DP-6 > DP-3. Next base: position 2,088 of record VBKG01000232.1, read on the forward strand.
CACAGGCCGCTCTTGGGGTCACAGGCGCCGGCGTCGTGACACTGGTCTCCGGCCGTGCACACCAGGGGGTTGGCGCCGCTGCAGACGCCCTGGCTGCAGGTGTCGACGCGCGTGCAGGCGTTGGCGTCGTTGCAGGCGGTGCCGTCGGCCTTGGGCGGATTGGAGCAGTGGCCGGTGGCGGGATCGCAGACGCCAGCCTGGTGGCACTGATCCGGTGCCGGGCAGGCTATCGCGTCGGTACCGGTGCAGGTGCCGGCAGTACAGGTGTCCGATCGCGTGCACGCATCGTGATCGTCGCACGACGTCCCGTTCGGCTTCGCCGGGTTGGAGCAGTGACCGGTTGCCGGGTCGCAGGCGCCGGCGTCATGGCACTGGTCGGGCGGGCGGCAGACGATCAGCCTGGTCCCCGTGCAGGTGCCGGCGATGCAGGTATCGGATTGGCTGCAGGCATTACCATCGTCGCACGGACTGCCGTCGGGCTTGGCGGGGTTGGAGCAAGCCCCGCTCGCTGTGTTGCAGACGCCGGCGTCGTGGCACTGATTCTGCGCTGAACAGACGACCGGCCTGCCGCCGGTGCACGCACCTGCGAGGCAGGCGTCGGTCTGCGTGCACGCATTGCCGTCGTCGCAGGGGGTGCCGTCGGCCTTGGGTGGATTGAAGCACCGGCCGTTCGTGGGATCGCAGACACCCGCCTCGTGGCACGGATCCGGTGCCGTGCACACTATCGCGTCGGTACCGGTGCAGGTGCCGGCGGTGCAGGTGTCCGACCGGGTGCAGGCGTTGCCGTCGTCACACGGGGTGCCGGTCGGCTTTGACGGGTTGGAGCAGAGACCGGTGACCGGGTCGCACCCGCCGGCGTCATGACACTGGTCCGCGGCGGTGCACGCCACGGGGTTGCTGCCGGTGCATGTCCCTTCTCTGCACGCGTCCGCGCGCGTGCAGGCGTTCCCGTCGTCGCAGGTTGCGCCGTCGGCCTTGAGTGGATTGGAGCAGAGACCGATCGCGGGATCGCAGACGCCGGCCTCGTGGTACTGGTCGCTCGGCGGGCACTCGACCGGATTGGTGCCAGTGCACACGCCCGCGAGGCAAGCGTCGGCCTCGGTGCAGGCGTTGCCGTCGTCGCACGCGGTGCCGTCGGGCTTCGCCGGCTTCGAGCGATTGGAGCAGAGACCCGTCTCGGGGTCGCACACGCCGGCTTCGTGACACTGGTCCTTGGCGCGGCAGAGGATCGGCTGGGAACCGGTGCACACGCCCGACGTGCAGGTGTCGGTTCGGGTGCAGGCGTTGCCGTCGTCGCACGGGGTGCCGTCGGGCCTGGGTGGGGTCGAGCACGCGCCCGTGGCGCCGTCGCAGACGGCGTCGTGACACGGATCCTGAGCGACGCACGCGATCCGCTCCGCGCCGACGCAGACGCCGAGCTTGCAGGAGTCGAACCGAGTGCAGGTGTCCCCGTCGTCGCAGGGAGCTCCGTCCTGCATCGGCTGCAGGCTGCATTTCTGCGTGGCCGGGTCGCACACCGGCTGGTGACACGTCAGCCGAAACGCGGCCACCGCGTCGCCGACCTGGGAGCCGACGTAGACGCTGCTGCCGTCGGGGCTGACGGCGACCGGCTGCGGATTCTTCATCCCGAACGTCCCACCGACGCCGTCCCGATGGGCCTCGACGAAGGTGAGCTTGCCGGTGGTGCGATCGCGGTCGAAGACCGCGAGCGAGTGGTCGAGCTCGCCGGTGGCGTAGACGTGGGTGCCGTCCGGTGCGACCACCACCGCCTGAGCGCCGTCGAGGCCGTCGACGCCGCCTACGCCGTCCCGCTGCACCTCGACGAAGGTCAGGTCGCCGGTGGCCGGATCGCGGCGGAAGACCGCGAGCGCATCGGCCTCGCCGCTCACCACGTACACGTGTGCGCCGTCGGGGCTGACGGCCACGCCGCGCGCCTTGTCGAGGCCGTCGACGCCTCCGACGCCGTCACGGAGCACGCGCAGGAACTGGAGCGCGCCGGTCTCGGGGTTGCGGCGGAAGACCACCACCGCGTCGCCGAGCGCGGCGGCCACGTAGACGTGGGCACCGTCGGGGCTGATCGCCACCGCGCGCGCCCTTTCGAGACCGTCGACGCCGCCGACGCCGTCGCGCTGCGCCTCGACGAACGTGACGGCTCCCGTCGTCGGGTCGCGACGGAAGACTGCCACGGCGTCGTCCTCGTCGCTGGCGACGTAGAGATGTGCGCCGTCGGGGCTCAAGACGACCTGCTCGGCACCACCCAGGCCGGCGACGCCGCCCACCCCGTCGTGCTTCACTTCGACCAGTGCGAGCGCACCGCTCTTGGCGTCGCGCCGGAAGACGGCGAGCGTCCGGTCGACGCCTGTGACGACGTAGACGTGCGCGCCGTCGGGACTTATCGCCACCGACTGGGGACCGCGCAACCCGTCGATGCCGCCCGCTCCCGCGCGTTGCACCTCGACGAAGGCCAGGGCGCCGGTGAGGAGGTCGCGGCGGAAGACGGCGACGGCATCGTCATCGGCGCCGGCGACGTAGAGGGACGCGCCGTCGGGGCTGACCGCCAGACCCTCGGCGCCGTTGAGGCCGCCGATGCCGCCCTGCTGCGCGCCGGTGAAGGCGAGGACGCCCGCGCGCGCCGGCGCGGGTCGCGTGAGGAGCAGCCCCACGGCCAGGCAGAGTCCGACGGTCAGCCGAACCCGCGACACACGTCGGGCCTGAGATGATCTTCCTTGCTGCACGACCGAGCCTTCTTGGCCCCGCGGACGCCTCGGAAGCATGGCCAAGAGGCGGGGGCGGCGGCCGGTCCGCCAGATCAAGGCGCGTGCCACCGCGGATGGAGATCGCTGGCGGCGGGTCGTTGACGGCAGGGCAGGCTGATGTCGTCCGTAGGGCCGTGAGCCTACTGGACCGGTGCGACAGCTCGCATGGCGCGCTGGTCAGCGTCTGCTGCGCGCAATGCTGCCGGTGTACACCCGGGGCAACCCGCGCCGGAGCGCGGGCGCGACCTGCGCGCTTGCCCGATCTTGCAGGTCGCACCGTGCACGGCCGCGGACCGTTCCCGGCCGGCAATGCGGATTGTCATGGACCTGCGCGTGGCGGCTCAGCGCGGAAGGGAGGTGTTCGTATGGCCCGGCCGTCTGTTACTATAGGTGCGCGCGGCGGGGGGAGGATCGGCGGCAATGGTGGGGCGGTGCGGACGGGGCGTCCTTCTATGCGGAGCCGCCGTGCTTGGAGCGTCAGCGATCGCCGGGGCGTCGGAGCGGTCGCAGCTCCTGGTGGCGCGCGCGCAGTCGGCCTATCACGCCCGCGACTACGCGCGGGCGGAGGCCCTCTTCGCCGAGGCCGCGGCCGCCGACGGCGACGACGCGGGGGCGCTCTACGGCCTCGGCTTGGCACTCGGCAAGCTCGGGCACTGGGAGGAGGCGGAAGCAGCGTTCGCGAAGGCGCTCCGGGTGCGTCCGGACTTCGCGGAGGCCCGGGGCGCGCTCGACCTCGTGCGGCGGGGAAGAGCCAAGCGCGAGGACGCTGCGCCGGTTCCCGCCGAGCGCGAGGCGGCGTCCCCGGGGCGCTGGCAGCTGCGCGCCGCCACCGGCGTACAGTACGACAGCAACGTCCGGCTCGAGCCTCACACTGCCGGCGCCGGCGACCGCGACGATGCCGCGTTCCTCTTCGTCGCGGGCGGCCACTTCGATCTCCTGCGGAGCGAGCGCCTGCTGCTCCGGCTCGACTACGACTTCTACCAGACCCTCCACCCCGACCTGGACGACTTCGACTTCCGCTCCCACCGCGTGGCGGGCCTGGCGAGCTGGGCCGTCCGCCGCTGGCTTCGCGCAAGCGTCCAGGGCGGCTACGACCACTACACCCTCGGCAGCCACGCCTACCTGCAGGAGCCCTTCGTGCTGCCGTTTCTCTCGATCGCGGAAGGGAGCCGGGGTACGACGCAGCTCCTCTACCGCCACGGCGAGCAGGACTACCTCCACACGCCGTTCGACGGCCTCCTCGACCGCGATGGGCCGAGCGACCGGGCGGGGTTCGACCAGCGGGTGTTCCTGGGCGGCCAAACCCGCTACGTGACGCTCGGCTACGAGTACGGGCGCGACCGCCCGCGCCGCGCCGCCGGCGCGGACTTCGACCGGGTCACGAACCAGGCGCACGTGGGGGTCGGCCTTCCCGTCGGCTGGGAGACGGCGGTCGAACTCCTCTACCTCTACCGGAACGACGACTACACCAAGCCGAACAGCCGGGCCGGCTTCCGCAAGACGCGCCAGGACGACGAGCATCACTTCTACGCCGGAGCAAAGCGCGACCTGACCAGGCACCTGAACGTGCAGCTCGCCTACTATGGCACGATCAACGCCTCGAACATCGGCGTCTTCGACTACCGGCGTAGTGTGGTCTCGCTGCTGCTCGAGGTGGTCTATTGATGGATGGGAAAGGGCTGTGACGAGACGAAGGGCGACGGTGGCGATGCTGGCGATACTCCTCCGGGGCGCTGCCGCGGAGGCGCAGGAGCAGGTCGGATCCGTGGCGGCGCTCGAGGGTCGGGCCGAGGCGCTCCACCCGGGCCAGGCCGCCTGGACGGCCGTCGCGGCTCACGACGCCGTCCTCCTCGGCGACCAGCTCCGCACGCTCGTCGACTCGAAGCTGAAGCTCGTGTTCCGCGATGACTCGGCCCTGACGCTGGCCGCGAGCTCGCAGCTCACCGTCGACGAGCAGGTGGTGGCGCCGGCGGCGTCGCGCTTCTCGCTCTCGGTCGGGATGCTGCGCGCGCTCGTGACCGACCGCTACAGCGCGCCCGGGACCCGCTTCGAGGTCGAAACGCCGACCGCGGTGGCGGGCGTGCGCGGCACGGGCTTCATCGTGACCTACGACGTGCGACGGGACGACACGCTGGTGGTGGGGCTCTTCGACACGACGCGGGTGCGCTCGCGCAGCGACCCAAAGGGGCGGGCCACCGTGCTGGTCGAGCGCCACTACTTCACCCGCGTCGCTCGCGGCAAGCTGCCGACCAGACCCGCGCCGCTCGAGCAGCGGCAGCTCCAGGCGCTGGTCGAGGCGACCGAGATCCTCGCCGGCGGCCTCCGCCCCGAGGACGAGCTCGCGCCCGAGCCTCGATCCGGGCCCGGTCCGGAGGCCGCCGGCGCCCCGCCGGCGGAGCCGCGCCGGCCGAGCGAGAAGGTGCTCACGCCGGAGGCCGAGATCGTAGACCAGCCGATCGACCGGCTGAAGGGGCAGCCGCGGACGCCACAGGAGCCGCCCCCACCGCCACCGCCGCCGCCGAGGCGTTGAGCCGGCGGGGGGCTCAGAAGGTTCACCCGGCGCGATCTCCCGCGCCGTTGATACGGCGGACCTGACGAGATGACCCGAGCGTACGCGGTGGTCGTGCGGCGAGCCGAGCGAAAACTACCCGGCCGACTGCGCCGACGTTCCCGGGTGCGTCGCGACGGGCCGCACCGTGGACGACACACTTCGCCGCATGCGGTCAGCACTGACCCTGCACATCCGCGGCCCACAGTCCGATCAGTACGTGCGACAGGGCGACGCCCACGAGCGTCCCGTGACGCTGATACAGCCATCCCCAGAGCGAGCCCGGCAGGAACGTGACGACCGCGAAGCCGAGCGAGAGGTAGAGGTGGACGGTGCTGCCGGCGCTTCGGGGACGCGTCCTCGCGCGCTGAGCGCCCCGGGCGCGGACCTCGACGTGGTGACAGAGCCGGGGCGGCCGGTGAAGGCCGCCCCGCTCAGACTTCGGTCAGAAGGCGGCGTCGTGTTCGAGGTGCACGGGCTCCATGATCAGGACCCGCTTCCCCACCGCGGCCTCGGCGGCCCCGCCGCCGGTCACGAGTACGTCGAGCTGCGCCTTCACCTCGAGGGTGTGAATCTGGTTCCCGACGTTGAGCGCGCCCCACTGGAAGGCGTGCGACTCACGTGTCCTCAGGAAGAGGTCGATCACGTCCGGGCTGGTGAGCTGGACTTCGCGATTGCAGAAGACCACTTTGCCGTCGTCGGGGCCGCCCTGGGCCGGGTCGGACGTCACCGGCACGGGCACTCCGTCGAGCTCGACCCACACCTTGACGTTGGCCTTGGAGTTGCCGTCGGGCGACATCACATCGGTGAACAGCGCGCACTCCCCGGTGAACCGGATCAGGAGGTCCGCCGGGGTGGACGTTCGAAACGTCACACTCAGCAGGGTCACAGGTTGGGGTTGTGTGCTGTCCATGACCTCGATGGTCGAGGCCGAGACCTGGATCTTATCGGCCGGCGTCGGCGGCGGGTTCTGCGCCCACGCCGACGGCACAAGCCCCGCGAGCGGCAACAGCGCCAGCATCGCGGTCAACACTCCGACTCGGTGAACTCGTGTGCATCGCATGGCTGTGAATTCTCCTTTTTGTTGGGCCGGACCGCGGTCGAGTGCGGTCACCTCCGCCGCGGTCGCGGTCGCACCCTTCGTGTCGAATCGCAGCGCGTGCATCGCCGCGCTCTTCGGTGGGCCACGGCAATAGGACGAGCCGCCCATGTCCGATTTCTCCCTGGGCTAACCTCTGCCCGCATGGGCCGAAGTCATCGTCCACTCGGACGGCTGCGCGACGCTCGATGTCGGCCGCTCACCGGCCGTTGTCAGGCGCTTCGAGCGTCGTTCGTCCCCTCGCATCCGGTGCTCACAGTTAGCCGCGGGGTTCAGTGCGAAAATCGGGAGAATTCCTGAGACAGCCGGGGAGAAATTCCCGGGCGCGGATCTTCGCGCCCGTGAGACGGGTCTCAGAGCACCGGGACGCCGCGTCCGGGCCTGCCGCGGGGGAACGCGCGGTCGAGGCGGGCCTCCTCCTCCGCCGACAGCGTGAGCTCGCCGGCGGCGGCGTTCTCGAGCGCGTGCTCGACGCGCGCGGCCTTCGGGATCGTGAACACGCCGGCGCGGCGGACGAGGAAGGCGAGCGCCACCTGGCGG
>VBKG01000528.1 GCA_005879585.1 Deltaproteobacteria bacterium
TCCTCCAGTGTTGTCCCACGTCCGACGGCGCCGGCGCAGCGATCCTCTGCTCGGAGGAGTTCGCGAAGAAGCAGGGCGTGTCGCGGCCGGTCAAGATCGTCGCGCAGGCCATGGCGACGGACAAGATGGAGGACTTCGCGATGGGGCCGCTCGGCATGATCGGGGTCGGCATGTCGCAGCGGGCGGCCAAGGCGGTCTACGAGCAGGCGGGGCTCGGTCCGAAGGACGTCCAGGTGATCGAGCTTCACGACTGCTTCAGCACGAACGAGCTCGTATCTTACGAGTCGCTCGGCCTCTGCAGGGAAGGCGAGGGCGGCCGGCTGATCGACGACGGCGAGGTGACGTACGGCGGCAAGTGGGTGGTGAATCCGTCGGGCGGCCTCCTCTCGAAGGGCCACCCGCTCGGCGCGACGGGGCTCGCGCAGTGCGCGGAGCTCGTGTGGCAGCTCACCGGGAAAGCGGACAAGCGGCAGGTCGAGGGGGCGCGGGTCGGGCTCCAGCACAACGTCGGGCTGGGAGGGGCCTGCGTCGTCACGATGTACCGGAGAGACTGAATGAATCCGGTCGTTCACTTCGTCACGGATACCGAAGGCAACCGCGTCAGCATGCTGCAACCCGTCCCGCGCAATTGGCACGCGCCGAAGCCCGGGTGATCGGGCCGAGCCGGACGGCCGAGCGGGTTGCCCTCCGTCGCGCGGCGCACCAGCTGCTGGATCACCCCCGCGTCCACGACGATCCGTTGGCGCTTGTGATCGTCGGCGACGCGCAGGCCGCCGCGCTGCGCGCGGAGCCGCATCGTTTCGAGGACGGACCCGTCTCGCAGCGCCTGCGTGCGTTCCTTGCGGTCCGGAGTCGCGTGGCGGAGGACACGCTGGCACGTGCGGTCGCCGCCGGAGTCCGGCAGTACGTCGTCCTCGGCGCGGGCCTCGACACGTTCGCGTATCGGAATCCGTATCCCGCCCTCCGCGTGTTCGAGGTGGATAATCCCGCGACCCAGGCCTGGAAGCGGCGGCGCTTGGCCGACGCGCAGATCGCGGTTCCCGACGACGTGACGTTCGTCGCGCTCGACTTCGCGAGCGAATCGCTGCCGGCGGCACTGCGCGCGGCCGGCGTGCGCGGCGACGCCGCGGCGTTCTTCTCGTGGCTCGGCGTGACGCCGTACCTCGAGCCGGCGAACGTCCTCGCGACGCTCGCGGCCGTCGCCCCGCTCGCCGCCGGCGGCGGTGGCATCGTGTTCGACTACAACGTTCCGCCGGCGTCGTTGCCACCGGCGTCGCGCGCCGCGTTCGACGGCCTTGCGGCACGCGTGGCGGCGGCGGGCGAGCCGTTTCGCGGCTTCTTCGAGCCGGACGCGTTGATGGCGGCGCTCCGCGACATCGGATTCCGCGACGTCCTCGATCTTTCACCCGATGAGCTGAACGCGAGGTTCCTGTCCGCTCGCACCGACGGCCTCCGAGTCGGGAGCGTGGGGCACATCGCGACGGCGCTTGCGTGAGCCGGTGCGGTTGGGAGCGACATCTCGCGTTTCCTGCGACACGCGTGGCTCGACACGGCGCGCTTCGCTGACGGCGGGCGCGCGCTTCGTCGATCCGACCGAGCGCGGCTCGCTCATGGCGACGTAGCCGTAGCCCCAGACGTACGCCGGTCGCAGCGCCACCAGCTTGCGGCCCGCTTCGAGCGCCTCGCTATAGCGGCCCATTTCGAAGTAGGCCATCGCCGAGTTGTCCTCGACCTGCGCCACCGTGGGCCCTTGCGGGCTGAGCCGCCGCGCGCGCTCGCTCGAAGCGATGCCTGCTTGCGGATCGCCCGCGATGATCTGGATCCAGCCGAGCCAGTTCCACGCATCTGGCATGCTCGGATTCAGCTCCACGGCTCGGTGAGAGGAGTCGAGTCCGTTCTGCAGGTCGCCGCGGAGGAGGTAGGCCCATGCTTGCGCCACTTGGGCGCCGGCGTCTCGCGGGTCAATCGCGACCGCCTTGCGCGTGATTGCCAGCGCCGCATCGACTTTCTGATCGGGTGCGTCAGCGCTGCCAGTGCCGACCTCCCACAAAAGCGCCAACGCGAGTCCCCCCAGCGCCGTCGCGAACTGAGGATCGAGCGCGACCGCTCGCTCGAACAGCCCGCGCGCCTCAGCGAGGTCCTTGCTCCCCAGTCTGTCGACGGACTGCAAGCCCAACTCGTAGAGGCTCCACGCCTCGAGGTTGTCGGTGCCGCGCTGCCGCGCGCGCTCCGCCTCGGCACGATTGAGGTCGCCCACGAGCGACGCCGCGATGGTGGCGCTGATCTCGTCCTGGAGTGCGAACAAGTCCGTGACGTTGGGATCATAGGTCTCGGCCCAGACGTGGTCGCCGGAGGGGGTGTCGATCAGCTGCGCCGTCACGCGGATTCGATCGCCGGCGCGGCGCACGCTGCCCTCGACCAGGTAGCGCGCGCCGAGCTCGGCGCCCACCTTCTTGAGATCGAGGTTGCCGCCGCGGTACTTGAAGCTCGAGTTGCGCGCGATCACGGGGAAGGCGCGCCAATGCCCTGCCTATCGGCTCGTCCTGCTCGGGCTCGACTTCTGCTACGTGACCGCCGACTCGGTAGGCATGCCGCGCGATGTCGCGGTGTCGTCGCTGATACGGCTCGGGCAGGACATCGTCCCCGCCGTGGCGACTCGGTGAACCGGCGATCAGCCGGCCACCGCGGCCCGCATCACGTGACCCGAGTCCTGCCGGAACCGGCGCTGGAG
>VBKG01000529.1 GCA_005879585.1 Deltaproteobacteria bacterium
GACGCGTGCGGCAGACCGGTGCGCACATGCACCGCGGAGCGACCACGCTCCCGGCCTCTGGCGGTATTGATCCTGGCGGTGAGGCGGTATTGACGAGCCACCACCCCGCTACCTAGCTTGCGGGCTTCGGAATGCACATCGTGTCCGTAGCCCGGGAAGAAGCGCGGGCCCCGCCTGGTGGGGGCGCGCCCGCGAGTTCGTGAATCCGTCCAGCGCCAAGCGGGGACGCCCGAAGGCGCGGACCGAAGGGAGGGGACTACGTTGAGCAAGCTAGGGTTCGTCGCGGTAGCTGTCGTAGGACTCCTGCTCAGCAGCGCTCGTCCGGCGGCGGCGCAGTCCGGGGGCTTCTGCCAGCTGAGCGGTACAGCGAATATCAACCCCGGCCTCAGCAACACGGATGGCACCTTCACTTTCACCTTCAGCGGCGCGCTGAGCAGCTGCCAGTCGAATGTTCCCAGCGCCCCGACGGACGGCACCATTACCGTCGGGCAGGTGATCGTCGTCAACGGGCTGCAGGCGCAGGAGCCGGCGGCGACGGGCAGCGGCTCGTGTGCGAGCAGCAGTGGCTCGGGGATCGCCATCGCCTCGTGGAACGACGGTACGACGACCGTCGCGAGCTTCACCACGCAGGCGGTCGGCGGGGCCGTGAACTTGGCCGGCAATGTCGTGGCTGGCGTGACCCTGCCCGTGATCAACCCCCAGCCGGGTCAGCCGACCACGGTGACTGTCACCACCACACGTTATGCGGGGGACCAGGTCCAAGGCGCGGTCGCCTTCCAGGCCGACCCGTCGCAGTGCGCGGGCTCCGGCGTGACCTCACCGACGGTGAGCGGGGCTGTGGGGATTGGCGCGGCCCAGTGAGGAGGAAAGGGACGGGGAGAGCACCTCCCCGTCCCTCTGCCCCGCAAGGCGCCGTCCGTCGGAGCCGTCGAGCGCGACCACTCGCCCACACCGTGCCCGCGAGCCCCGCGCCCGGAGTGGTTGCACCTGACCGTCGTCCCGGACGTTTCTCGACGGATTGGCTTGCCGCGCCGAGGCGCGACGGTGTAACGCTCGCGCGGAGGTGGCCCCGGCGAATGCTCCGCCTACGCGAACGGCTCGCGCGCGTGGGACGCGCCGCGCGTCCGGTCCCGCTCACGCGGCGTGAGCTCTTCGCGCTGCCGCCGCTCGGCGGCTATCGCCTGACACGGCGGCGCCGCCTCAACTACTACCTGAACCGCGCCGAGTACGAGCGCGGCCGGACCCGGCTCTGGTCGTTCCCCACCCGCCTGATCGTCGAGCCGGCGAGCGCGTGCAACCTCCGCTGCCCGTACTGCCTCACCGGCGCGGGCGAGGTCGGCCGCCCGCGCGCGCTCATGACGCTCGAGCTCTACCGCCGCCTCCTCGACGAGCTCGGCGACTACCTCTTCGAGATGGAGCTCTTCCACTGGGGCGAGCCGCTCTTGAACCCGCACGTCTACGACATGCTCGAGATGGCGAGCGCGCGCGGCATCGCGACGACCGTCAACACGAACCTCGCCGTGCCGTTCGATCGCGCGCGGGCGGAGCGCCTCGTCGCGAGCGGGCTGAACGAGCTCACCGTCTCCGTCGACGGCGCGACGCAAGAGACGTACGAGCAGTACCGCGTCCGCGGGCGCCTCGCGCGCGTCGTCGAGAGCTGCCGGTTGCTCGTCGACGCGCGCCGTCGCTTCGGGCGCGAGTCGATGCGTCTCAACCTCGAGTTCCACGTGTTCGCGCACAACGTGGACGACGTCGACGGGATGCGGCAGCTGGCGGCGACGCTCGGCATGCCGCTCCGCATCTTCAAGGGCGTCGTGCCGGGCGAGGACTGGGACACCGCGGGGCGTTTCGACTACTGCGTCGCGCCGGTGCCGCTCCCGTGCATCTGGCTCTGGGGCACGGCGCTCGTGTCGACCGACGGCGGCGTGCTTGCCTGCCGCGGCGGCTTCCAGTCCGCCGACGACATGGGGCGCCTCGCCGTCCGTCCGGCGGAGCTCGGCGCGGCGCGCTTCCGCGACGTGTGGAACGGCCCGCGCTTCCGCGCGGCACGCGGCTTCTACCGGCGGCGCGACGGCGATCCGACGCACGTCTGCTTCGACTGCCCGAACACGCGCATGTGGGAGCGGTGGAAGGCGCACTACGTCGCGGGCGGGACCAAGGAGACCTTCGACCCCGGCTTCACGCTGAACGGCATCTGGAACTACTTCTGGGATCGCGGCCGGCGGCCGGATCGCGCGAGCGCGACGTGACGGCCTGGCGCGACCTCCGCGAGTTCCTGGCGCCCCGGAGTGGTCGCCTGCCCGCACTGCCACACCGGCGCGGGCCGCTTCGGCCGCCGGCCGGGGATGATGCGCCTCGAGCCGTACCTCCGCCTCCTCGACGAGATCGGCGACTACCTGCTGCTGATCGAGGTCTTCAACTGGGGCGAGCCGCTCCTCCATCCGGAGCTGCCGGCGATCGTCGCGGCGGCGAGCGCGCGCGGCATCGCGACCCGCGTCAACACGAACCTGAGCGTCGCCATGACGGCGGACGACGCAGAGCGGCTCGTGGCGAGCGGGCTCACGGACCTCTTCGTCTCCGTCGACGGGGCGACGCAGGAGGTCTACGAACGCTATCGCGTCGGCGGCGACCTCGGGCGCGTCGTGGAGAACTGCCGCGCGCTCGCGGCGGCGAAGCGTCGGCTCGGAACGACGCTCCCCCGTCTGACGCTCCAGTTCCTCCAGTTCCCCTGCAACGTCGGCGAGGGCGACGCCGTCCGACGCCTCGCCGAGTCGCTCGACATGCGGCTCCTCGCGTTCCGCGGCGCCGTGCCCGATCCCGCGTGGGGCGAGGACGCGGGGTGGCCGCCCTGGTTCCTGTCGCACGCGCCGCGCCCGTGCCCCTTCCTCTGGGGCCAGCCGGTGCTCACCGTCGACGGCAACCTGGCGCCGTGCCGCGGCGTCTTCCAGAGCTTCGACGACTTCACGCCGTACGCGGGCGACTTCCGCGCGGCGTGGAACCACGAGCGGTTTCAGGTCGCGCGCGGCTTGTTCCGCCGTCGGACGGGCACCCCGGACGAGCGGCGGCTCCCGTGCGACGCGTGTCCGACGACGACCTTCTACGAGAGTTGGCGACGGCACCGCGACGGCGGCGGGACGCGGAAAACGTTCGTCCCCGGCGTGCCGCTGAACGCCAACAACGCCTGGAACTACTTCTGGACGCGCGGCCAGCAGCCCGCGCCGCTCTGACTATACAACCTTTCTTGCTCTAGACCGCCGCGCCGACACCGGACACGGTCGACGCGCGCCACGGCTCAATGCTCGCGGTTGCCGACCTGCGGCCCGGCGCGACCGTCGATCGCCGCTCACCGCCTCCACCGGGCGGTCGCGCAGCGGCGCTCGGGGAATTCCGCCGGGCTGGCGTGCACGCACGGGCCTTTCGGGCGGTCCACACTGCACGGCCGCACGTTTTTCCGGATTGCCGCATGCCCGTGCGAATCACCGTCCGTGGTCGTTTCGCCAGCAGGGGCATAGAGTTTGCTGTGCCGCCCGGCGTTGGCAACGACGCCGCCCACCGGTCTGTTCGCGCTGTCCGTGCGTCGCCTCCGGCGCGCGATGCTGATCCTCGCGCTCCTGATGCCGGTCGCCGCCCACGCGCTCGTCTGCGGCGACGGCCTCCCCGATCTCGGCGAGGAGTGCGATCTCGGGGCGGCGAACGGCGCGCCCGACACCTGCTGCACGTCCGACTGCCACCTGCGCGCTTCGGGCGAGGTATGCCGCGCCGCCGCCGGCGCCTGCGACGCCGCCGAGACCTGCAACGGCCTGGTGCCCCTCTGCCCGGCGGACCTGAAGAGCACGGACGTCTGCCGCCCCTCGGCCGGCAACTGCGACGTCGCCGAGGTCTGCGACGGCGTCAGCAACGACTGCCCGCCCGACGGCTTCCTGCCGCCCATCATCGTGTGCCGTCCGTCCGCCGGCGCCTGCGATCTGGCCGAGAGCTGCACCGGGAGTGCTGCGAGCTGTCCTCCGGACGCGAAGAGCACGGACGTCTGCCGGCCGTCGGCCGGTGCGTGCGACGTGGCGGAGAGCTGCGACGGCGTGACCGACGACTGCCCGTCCGATCAGCTCGAACCGTCGACGACCGTGTGCCGTCCTGCGGCCGGCGCCTGCGATGCTGCCGAGTCGTGCACCGGGCTCTCGGCGGCGTGCCCGCCCGACCTGAAGAGCGTCGCCGTGTGCCGGCCCGCCGCCGACCTCTGTGACCTTCCCGAAGTCTGCGACGGCGTCAGCGACGTCTGTCCGCCGGACGACTTCGCGCCGCCGTTCACGGTCTGCCGCCCGTCGGCCGGCGCGTGCGACCCGGCCGAGACATGCACCGGGACGAGTCCGTCGTGTCCGGCCGACGCGAAGAGCACCGACGTCTGCCGTCCCTCGGCCGGCCCCTGCGACGTCGCCGAGAGCTGCGACGGCGTCGGCGACGCCTGTCCGCCGGATGTGTTCGAGCCTCCGAGCACCGTGTGTCGCGCCTCGGCGGGAGCGTGCGACGCCGCGGAGACCTGCACGGGGTCGGGCGCCGCGTGTCCACCGGATCTGAAGAGCACCGGCGTCTGCCGCGCTGCCGCGGGCGGGTGCGACGTCGCCGAGTCGTGCGACGGCGTGTCCGACGCCTGCCCGTCGGACACCGTGATACCCGCGGGGATCGTGTGCCGTCCCGCGGCCGGCGGGTGCGACGTGGCCGAGACCTGCACCGGTGCGAGCGCCTTCTGCCCCGCCGACGCCAAGAGCACGGCCGTCTGCCGGCCGTCGGCCGGCCCGTGCGACCTCGCCGAGAGCTGCGACGGTGTCGGCGACAGCTGCCCCGCGGACGACTTCGTGAGCGCCGGTACCGTCTGCCGTCCGTCGGCCGGCGGCTGCGACCCGCCGGAGACGTGCACCGGTATCGCCGCGACCTGTCCACCCGACGTCAA
>VBKG01000464.1 GCA_005879585.1 Deltaproteobacteria bacterium
TGCTGCGATCAACGTCCATATCGCGGCGTTCAGTCTGGTCGTCCCGCTCGTGATGATGACGGCGTTGGCGGGGCGGCGACCGTGGTACGAGATCACCGTCGCGGTTGCCGTCTTCGTCGCCACTTACCTCGTCAGTTCGAGCGCAGCCCTGCGCGCCAACGTCTTGGCGCTCGCGGAGCGCGGGCGAATCACCTTCGGGCTCATGGGCGGCGCGATTGTCACCTTCGTCTGCACCTGCCTCGGCGCTCGGTTTCGGCGCCTGTCATGGAGTGCGCGCGCCTTCCTGATAGGAGCCATCCTCATCCTACCGTTCGTGTCAACGTCGCTCTGGTTGTTGCTCGTCGAACAGCACCACTTCAACCCCTACTACGTGCATCCGGTCGTGGCGCCGGCTGCGGTGTTCGTTGCGGGCCTCTTCGCGGTCCCCTTCGAGCTCGGCGCTCGACGCATCGGCATGCTGCGATGGCTTCCGACCGTGGCGTCGCTCGCCCTGATCGGACGGGTAGCGTCGCACGACTGGTCGCCGATCGTTTCGTCGTCGGCTCCGGGTTTGAACTCGTGGAACCTCGCAGAAGCGCAAGCGATCACCGACCGCATTGTGCGGCGTGGTTGGAGTTACGAAGATCTGGTCTTTCACCTGCAGGGCAACGCCTGCCGTGAATTACTCGTTCAGATGTCCGTCGACGCGCCGGCGCCGGGTCCGCCACTGAGCGATCACCGGCGCCAGCTCCAAGTCATGAAGTTACCGCGTGCAGCGCTGCCGGAGCTGGCGGACGCGAATGAAGTCGTTTCTTTGGGACCGACGACGGTGGCCGTCGTGCGCGACATCGATTCGTGGTTGGCGCCGGAATCATTGACCGCATGTCGCGTGCCCGTCGCTTCGCCGTCACCAACATCGTGTGCGCCCGCGCTCGTCCGCCCGGCGGCGACGCGCGCCCCGGAACGCTTCCTCTTCGTCACCCGATCCTATCCAGAGGTGCACTTTCTCGACCTCCAGCGGCCGTATATTTCCCGCTTTGAGATTCCGTTGCGGCCGATCGCTGGCGAGAGTCGCGATCTGGTGGTGACCGACCGCGCCGTAGGCGATTGTGGATGGCACATTGTGAAGGTCGAGGGAGTGCGCGTCGAAGGGAGATTGCCGGCGCGGCGGGTGCGGCTGCACGCCGCTGACGCTACCGCGGGCGTATTGGTGATCGAGAAGCCATTCGGTACGCAGAACTGCCAGACGGATCAGCCCGCTGACATGCGTTATCCGCCCTGTGTGTTCGAGGCACGGCCAGACGATCCGCTAGCGATGTTCGCCGAGACGAGCTGATGTCCAGAGTTGCCCGAGTCGCTCTTTGCCTCGGTGCAATGGTGTGCAGCCTATCGGCCGCCGCTCAAGACCTATCCCTCACCAGAGACTGCGAAGTCGGCTTTCGACAATTCATCAATTTGGCAGAAACGGGTCGGCTCGGAACCGATGTGAGCGATGCCAACGTCGCGATCGCCGACAATCAGGTTCGCGTCGAACTAGTGCGCGCCGGCGCGCCGAACAAGCTGTTGTTTCTCACGCGCAAGCGCTCGCTCGAGTCGCCGTCTCGATACTTCGATATTGCTCTCGGTGAGGGTGCGACCGCTGACGACCTGGATCGAGTAGGCAAAGCGCTGGACGAGGTTTTCCGTTCCGATCCGTTCGAGATCGTCGGTCTCGAAGCATCGCCCGACGGCGAACCGATATCGAGTCTGATCGAGGCCTGGGGCCGCGACGGCTGGAGCGGAGTGGCCCGAGCATGGGAACGGCGGGCAATGGTTCTTGCGAGTCTTCGCTACACGGTCGGCGTGATTGTGCTCGTCGCGCTCGCTCTGCTGCTGAGTCTGGCGCTACTGTGGGGCTCGCGCCCACCACGATCGGCGTCCGATCGGTAGTCATGGTTTCAGTTCGCGACGCGCGGCGTATTCTGCGCACGTCTTGGATTGTGGTGCTCCTGACAGGCTGTCTTTTCCCGCTCATCTTGACACCAGTGACTGAGGCCGACGTGGTTGGAGGTTGCGACGACGCGTTTCGGGCATGGCTCGCGTCCTGTGCGGAACGGGAGGGGATCGCCCTCTCCGAGGATCACTGTGCCGATGGAGTCGCTGTCGTCGCTGCGAGCAGCGACGGGCAGGTGCTGCGAATCGAGCTGTCTCTCGACCGACGTTCGACTCTTGCGCGGGTGGGCGGAATTGGGCTCGCGCCAATCGGCGATTTCGCTGATTGGCAGACCGCCCCCGAACCGTTTCATCGCAGCTTCGAGGCCGTACGCGCCTGCGTGGCGGCCCGCGCGCCGGTCATCATACCCTCGACCCAGGCGGTCGAGGCCGTCGCGTGCGGCGTGCGATGTTTGTTAGCGTGGGGGGCGATTGGTGGGTTCGTCGTATTCATGATCGCTTCGGCACAGCGACGATCCCGCTGGCTCGAAACCGGCTATGCGTTCTCCGCTGTGGCGCTCGCCGGCGTGGTCCGACGACTGGCAATTCAGCCTGCATTCTTCCATCAGAACGGCCACGGGGCCGGCTGGGTTCTGATGGCGCAGTGCAGGCCGTCGACCTACGGCCCCGGTTACGCGGCGCTCTT
>VBKG01000465.1 GCA_005879585.1 Deltaproteobacteria bacterium
GCGGGTGGCGCGCGAGATCGGGCGTTTCGGCGTCGACCGGGCTGTAGTTGGGGACGCCGGAGCGAAAGGAGTGGCGGTGCACCATCCGCGTCAACTGGCGATCGAGGAGGAAGAACTTCTTATGTCCGACAACCTGCGCGTACAGGTTGTCAGGCAGGTCGCGGTGCAGTGCACCCTTCATGTCGGGACCAGCGAACCAGAAGCGCGAGCGTGACCATTTCGCACGGCCGCAATAGGCAGGCCGGATGATGTCGTCGAAGAGCTCCGGCATCACCTCGTGGACGCGAAAGATCACGTAGAGGTCGATCGCCCGGCCAGTGGCGAGCAAATCGACGTAGTCGGCAAGACGGATCTGTTCGTAATGGAGACCCGCTTGCGGATCGTAGAGCGCCCCGTCCTTCGCGCGCACCGCCGGCACCGCACGGTCGCCGAAGCGTTGCTTGAAATACTCGCATGACCACAGCCGCATCGCCGGCCAATCGTCCAGCGTGCCGCGCAAGATCACTGGCTGCGAGCGCTTGACGTAGCGTGCTTCGAACTCCTCCGGCGATGGCGCGCTGATGCGCTCGATGGTCCGGACGCTCATCGCACTCGGGGGTGAAGCGTCCGCCACTCGGCGGCAGTGTTGAGCAGCACGTCGCCGGCGATCATTGCGGCAACCAGCAGCGACAAGAGGCCCACCGTGACCCGGGTCATCACCGCGATGGTCCAACCGACGACAGTCCCGAAGCGCGGGACATCACACCAGGCGGTTCGACTCTGTTCCGCGAAGGAGCGAACGACATCGATGCCGGCGCGTCCGGTTTGCTCCGTTGCAATGCAGGCGCTGCGCAGCAGTCCGCGGTCCTCCGCCGCGGCCGCGGTCACGATCGCCGTTGCGGCGCGTACGGCGAGGCTCATTTCGCGCCACGCCCGTACGCTGGCCGAGGCCGACCGCCGAAGTGCGGTCGGGATCGACGCGGGGGACTCGCTACTCATACGCTCGCTTTGAGGCCGAGCCGCTCGGCGACGCGGATGATCTTCTCGTAAACGCCCGCGGCCCACCAGAAG
>VBKG01000466.1 GCA_005879585.1 Deltaproteobacteria bacterium
GCTCCTGCGTCGCTCTCTCCTGCTCCTGCATTTCGCCTCCCCTGGACCCGTGAGTTTGCGACGCGCAATGACGTGACTATGCACGAGCCATTCCGCGCCAGCGGATTGGCTCGCGTCATGTCAAGGAATCGCCCCTAACCGTACGGCAATTCTGACGTTTGGGTGGGAACTCGCTACGAGGGGTGCGGTGGACAACGTCCTGAACCAGGCCAAAATTCGGTACAGGCCTGTACGCGCGCGTCCATTCCGGTGCAGCCGATGGCCGGCTGCCAGAAATCTGACAGCCTCGCTACGAGCCCGCGTCGGAGTCTCTGACAGCTCGGGAGCTCACGGCACGACG
>VBKG01000467.1 GCA_005879585.1 Deltaproteobacteria bacterium
CCCACCCTCGAACGCCTCGATCGCCTTGATGCCCGCATCGAGCCGCTCCATGCCTTCCTGCATACACCCCTGCATCGCGTCGGCCGTCGTCCAGAACGGCACCCCACGGCGCACGCCCTGCGCGTTCTTCTGCACGGTCACCCAGCGCCGCGGGCCCGATGAACGACAGCCCGTCGCCACGACGACGGCGAGGAGAACGATCCCCGGCCGCAGGAGGGATCCTACGGACACGGATACAGGCGGCCGTTGTCCCCGTCGATGGCCGTCACCGTGTCGAACGCCAGGGTCTCCTGATGGGGACCGTCGAGGCAGGGCAGACACCCCCCACGGGCCACGAGCTTGTCGACGCGGGCGCTGTACTGGTCGCGCGCGCCGCGGCCGTTCAACGGATCGAACTCCTCGCAGCCCTCTTCGTCGAAGTCCCGGCCCGCGAAGAACATGTAGGCCATCTTCGCATGGCAGCGGAGCACCGCCTGGGCGAGCTTTGTGGCGTTCTTCGCGACGCTCCGCGCGCACCAGAGCGCCTCGGGCGAGGCGGGCACCCAGCCGGCGTCGTCTCCGGTGGGGTCGATCGCGATCCCGGAGCTCGCGTCGCAGTACGCATCGGCGTTGTGCGCGTCGAGCGAGCGCGCGTCGCTCGGGTCGAGGAGCTGCGTCTCCTCGGCCGCCGCGAGCGCCAGCTGGGCCGCCGAGCACGCCGCCGCGACACCGTCGCGGCGCGCCTCGAATCGAATCCGGACCTTCGTCTCGCACGCCTCCTCGTCGGTCGGCGAGCCGGCGAACGCGGCACGGGCCTGGCGATCGTGGCACCGGCTCACACCGGAGACGAGCGTCGCAAAGGCCTTGGCGAGCGTCTCCGAGCACTTCCGGTGCTCGGTCGTGTCCGGCACGCAGCCCGGGTCGTCGTCGGCGAACGGCTGTCCGGGACCCGGCGGCGCGGCCAGCGCAAGCGCCGCGGAGAGACACCCGGCGCCGATGGTCACGATGCGGAAGCTCCTCATCGAGCGTCCCCCAGAAAAAAAGAGGGGCGGGGATTGCTCCCCGCCCCTCGGTTGGGAACTACGGAATCGCCCTTACGGGCAGGGGTAGGCGACGGAGTTCGCGGCGTCGACCTGACCGAGGTCGCCGGTCCCGAGAGCTAGCTGGTTCGCCAGGCTCAGGCACGGCGGGCAGATGCCCTTACCCGATAGCTTCGTCGCGGCCGCATTGTACTTGTCGAGGGCGCCCTTCTGGGACGGGTTCGTCTCCTCGCAGGACTCCTCGTCGAAGGCCTGTCCCTTCGCGAAGGCGTGCGCCAGCTTGATGTGACACTTGAGCGCCGCGGCCACCAGGCTGCCCTGGTTCTTCCCGACCGTGCACTCGCACTTCAGGGTGTCCTTGTTCGTGGGCACGAAGCCGGCGTCGTCGGAGTCCGAGGTCATGATCATCGCGCCGCCTGACGAATCGCAGAACGTGGCGCCGTTCTGCGCGTCGAGCGACAGCGTGTTGCTCTTGTCGGCGAACAGGGTCGACTCTTCGGCCTGCGCGCCCGTGATCTGCGTGCTGCTGCAGATGCCGCTACCGAAGAGCTTGGTGAATTGCGCGTCCATCTTGTCCTTGCACGCCTTACCCTTCACCGGGTCGTGGCCCTCGCACGCCTCTTCGTTGAAGACCTTGTTGTTGAAGAGCGCGCCGGCCTG
>VBKG01000468.1 GCA_005879585.1 Deltaproteobacteria bacterium
GCTTCCGCTGCGTCGGCGACCTCGACGATCTGTACGGCGAATCCCTCACGCCGAGCCAGGTGGGCGAAGAATGGGAGGAGATTGATCTCGCCCGTGCGGGCACCGCGCGATTCTGGCTCCGACAGATAACGTTGCCACGCGGCATCCAGCCCTTCGGTCGAGACTGCGAACGTGCCGACATCCGAAAGCCCGCGCGGCGGACACTCATCGCCCTCACGCGCCTGCGCCACGCCTACCAACGTTCCGGCGTTCAGCTCGTAGTGGACGTATGGCGCCTGGCTGTGGACCAACGGGAGCGTCATCGATGGCGCCGTCGAGCCGCATTGCTGCGACGCCGTGCGCGCCAGCGTCTTCCCGGAGACGCCAAGCTGATCGCCCCACACAATCAAGAGGTGACGTGCCGTGTGCCAGTATCCGCGCGCGCCGAACACCGCATCGCCCATGCCGCGCGGCTGCTGTTGTACGGAGCACGTCACGCGTACGCCCGGAGGCGCCGGTCGTCCGAGGCCCTCGAAGTGATCGAGCCCTTCTGGGGAAAGCACCAGGTGCACATCGCGGGTCACGGCCGCGACGCGGGCGAGCAGGATGTCGCAGATCCGAAGCCCTTCCTTGACCTTGACGAAGAATTTGGGAAGCGTGGTCCCCAGCCGCGATCCCTGGCCGGCCGCCGGAATCACCGCGATCAGCTCTGGCGATTTCATCGGAAGACACTGAGCGCGTTGATGAGCCCGCGCTTCAGCCGCCACCGCTCGTCGGTGAAGCCGGGGTAATAGTGATAGAAGACCGGGATCTCGGCGATCTCGACCCCATGGTTGACGAGCCGGCCGGTGATTTCGAGCGTCGTGCGCGGTGGACGCTGCAACAGGCTCTCGCGCAGGCGGGTCGGCAGCGCCAGCCGGTCATAGACACGAAAGCCAGTCAGCGGGTCGGACAAAATGAGACCGAAGCGCGCTGCACAGAACGCCGACACGCCAAAACCACCAGCGATGCTCGCGGCATGCATCAGCTTGCGGCCTGCATAGGCATCGCGCAGCGAGCCGAAGAACTGCTCTTTGCTTTGGTTGCGGGCGCCGAGGATGGCGCCGAACTGGCGCACGCGGAGCAGATCGCTCGCCAGCTCGATGTCGTGCAGACGATACTCGCCGTCGCCCGTGAGGCTCGCCAAAAAGCGCGACTGCCCAGTGCGCAGCCATTCGAGCAGGATCGGGATCTCCGAGAAGAGCCCGTTCTGCGACGTAGCCTCGATCGCGAGATGCGGCGGGCACGAAGAAGCGGTGATCTTCGCGTGATTGACGCGCAGGTGCACGTGCGCAAACCGCCGCGTCCAGGCAATCTCCACGAACTCCTGCAACAGCGCGTCGACAGCCAGCGAACGACGGTGCAAGTCGACATAAATGTCGAGTCGCACATCGTCGTCCTCGCTGCGGGCAACCAGCGTGCGAACGTCATCCACGACACGCGTGCCGTTGTGAACTCCCGGGACGACCGGATTGTCGAACGTGTCTTGCACAACCCGCGCGCCGCAGTACGTAGATCCATCGAACCCGCTGTCGCCCGCCCGTTGCGTCGGCAGCAGGATGTCAGTGATCAGCCCGCGGGCGTTGGTCGGATCGCCCAGGGTGTCGAGTGCGCGGCGCACCAGGTCCACAGGATGCAGACCTTGCGTATCGTGATCGTCACATAGGTTCACCACAAAAACACGATGTGTAGAATGACTCTGCGCGACCGCGTCGGCGATTCCCCGGGTCAGGTAGCTCGGCAACAGCGAACTGTGCTGGGTCCCGGGTCCGTAGACCAAAACGTCCGCCGCCTCGATCGCGCTGCGTGCCTCCACCGAAAGCTCCGCGTCACGGTGTGCCGCGGCGAGGAGGGAAGCC
>VBKG01000469.1 GCA_005879585.1 Deltaproteobacteria bacterium
GGAGGAAACGGTGAAGGCGTACGGTCCCGGGTCCGCTGCCGCCGCGCCCGCGACCTTCCAGAACGTCGCCGTGGTGAGATGGTCCGTGCTGTCGGGGGTGTTCAGGACCAACGTCCAGCCTGTAGGCGTGGAGATCGTCGGCGTACCCGAGCCCGCGCGGGCAGTGACCGTCGCCAGCATGATGTCGTTTGCGACCGTCGCGCTGGGCCGGCTGAGGCTTAGCGACGTGACAGAGCTGCCGCTATTGCTGGTGGCGCCACGGAACCCGATGCCGGTGCCCGCCGCCGTGAGCGCCGTGTAGTTCGTACCTGGCGCAAACGTATCAGACGTCGGTCCTGCGACGCCGATGGCCCCGAGCAGCAGCTCCGCGGCTTCGCTCGTGGCGGCGGTTGTCCCCGAGGACGGCGTGGCGCTGCTGCCGGTGGCGGTGCGCGTCTGGTCGAGCGGGCTCGTGGGGGAGAGCCCAGAGAACTCGTTCGCGCTGAGGCCCCGCGCCGTCACGCTGGGATGGGTGACCGTGATGGTGTCCCCGCTCGCGAGCGCGGTCACGTTGTGCGCGGCCAGCATGACGGTGCGGACGTTCGCCGCATTGGTCACGTCGGCGGCCACGGAATAGCTGTTCCCCTTCGAGTCGGTCGCACTGACCGTCCCGCTCGCATCCCCCATGGCCAGCGTCAGGATGATGCTGTCGCCGGCCGCCACCCCGGCCGCGGGAACCGTGACGGCGATCGTCGTGCCCGTCGTCGCGCTCGCGCTCGTCCCGATGTTCTTGACGAAGGCGATGCCGGCGCGTGCCTCGGAGGCCGTGATGGTGAAGAGCAGTCCCAGCGCCAGCGTCGCTACGACGCGGCGGGCCCATTCTCCGGGCGAGTACGCAGTTGTGGTTCCCGAGTTCGGTGATCGGCGGATTGTACGAGCCATCGCGTCTCCTCTGCGCATCGCAACCGCGGCCCCTCAGCTGATCGAGCAACCATCCCCAGCCGCCGCGGGCGAGGAATGGCCCTGCTTCCCGCAGGGCCGTGGAGCCGTGTGCAAACGGAGGGCCGTCAAGATTTTGCCGTAGTGGGACGATCCGCCAGGCAAAGATGCACGGAGGTTGCGGCCGCGAAGCTTTTGTGGCCAACCTGAGCTAACTACATAGCGAAGCCGTAGCACAGCTGCAGCAGCGGGGCCCGCGGCGTCACGCATGGCAAAGGCCGCGGAGGGGACCTAGGGGTCCGCAGATGGCCGACGAAGGCCGAGGCGCACCGCGAGGAGCGCTACGGCAGCTGGGTGCTATGCTAGCTTACTACTGTCCTAGTCAACGAGCACAGCGGTCGAGGTGCGGGAATCCTTGCGGGGTGCCGGCCCTGGGCCGTCACGGCGCGACGCTGGGCTCGCACACGAACCGATTCCATCGATTCGGCACTTGGGCGCATGCAGCGATGATGGGAGAGCGCCGTGCGGGCTGCGCAAGCCGATCGCACAGCGCTTCGCGTGCGGCATGCGCGGTGCCTCCACCGGACGCGTCCTCCGCTCACGCATACCTCATGGACCGTGCTGCATGCCGTCGTGCAGCACGCTAGCCTTCTCTAAAGGCCTAAAGAGAGCGTAGCTGCCCGATCATTGCCCTCTTGCAAGGACACATCCGTGCGCCGCTCCCGTGCGTCTGTCACTGAGACGGGCACTGGATTTGCTGTGGGGTCCGCCTTGTGATGCGCTCGAAGGCATCGGGAAGCGTCGGAGGTGGACGCCGGCTCGCCGCGGAGGCGAACCAGAGGCGGGCGTCCGTACGCCGCACCGGCCTACCAGCGCGGAGACGATCGTGGGCGAGGATCGCCCAAGAAGGGAGGAGCCTCACGCTAGACGTGACGGCCCTGTGGCAGAACGCGCAGATCGCGATTCATTCCGCTGTTTAACACTACTAACGTACGAAAGGTGAAAATCGATGAACACGCTCATCAAGAAGTTCGTGAAGGAAGATCTGGCTCAGGACCTGGCCGAGTACGGCATCGCCCTGGCGATCGTCGCGACCGCGGCGATCACGGCGGCCCTGCTCATCAAGACTGATGTGACGACGCTCTGGAACAACGCGCAGCTCGCGATTCACTCGGCGGCGGTCTGAACGACTCGCATCGGGTTGCGACGTCGAACGTCAGCGACACCAGAACGGAAGAGTCGACACCGTGATCGGAATCGGAGTTGGAGATCTCAGAGTCGGCAACCCCCGGAGCGACGGGGCGGAGATGATCCGCCCCGTCATCGGGGGGCCGACAGCGAGGCGACAGTGATCCCCTTTCCGATCATCGCCATGTTGTTCTCATTCATCTCCCTCTGCGTCGTCATCGATGTTCGGTCACGTCGCATTCCAAATGCGCTGTCCGGCTGCGCGATGCTGTGCGGGGCAGCGCTCAATACGTTTTATTTCGGTGGGGAGGGGCTGGTCGCGAGCTTGAGCGGCCTCACCGCGGCGGTGGTCGTGCTGTTCGGCCCCTTCGCCCTCGGCGGGGTCGGCGCCGGTGATGTCAAGATGATGGGAGCGGTCGGGGCCCTTCTCGGTC
>VBKG01000470.1 GCA_005879585.1 Deltaproteobacteria bacterium
GATCTGGCCGCGGACGACCCAGCCGTCGGCAGACTTCGCGATCTGCGGGCCGTGCGCGGTCTCCTCGATGTGCGTCCGCCCAAGCGCGCGACGCATGCGTTCGAAGAGCTGCTGGAAGATCCTGATCGGGTCGTCGCTCGGGTCACCCAGCACCTGGAACTCGTAGCCGCCGGCTCGGTGATCCACCATCTCGAACGCCTCGACGGCGACATGGTCACCGCCGTGGCGAGTGCGGAAGTGGAACTCATGTGGTGCCCCGGCGGCGTCCTGGAGCACGATGGGTGCGAAGTCCGGATGCTCGAACCGGACGCCAGCCCGTTTGGCGATCAGCGCGTTGAAGCAGCGCGCGCAGATCCGGCGCGACTGTTTCGGGGAGACGGTCAGGTCGATCGTGTCGAAGGCGGGTACCTGGTGCCCGCAATCTTCGCAGCGCTCGGTGCGTAGGCCCACGCTCATGGGTCCGACCAGACCAGGGTGGTGGGCGATCGTCAACCGGATGCGGTCAGGGACGGGCCGTTGCTGCCCCGGGCACTGTCACGGTACCGGCTGTCGGTGCCGGCTTGCTCGGCATGTAACTCGGGTGTTACATGTGCCGCGTGCGGCGCGTGTGAGCGGTGCCGACGATCATCCAGGAGCGGGCCTTTCGGCTGGTCGTTCACACCCGTGATCATCCACCACCGCACGTGCACGTAAAACGCAGAGGCGAAGAGGTGCGCATCAACCTACTGACGTTGGAATCGATGGACCCGGGGCCGGTACCGCGGGGCTGTATAGATGCGGTGCGTGCCCACCTCGCCGAGCTGCTCCGCGCATGGGAGCGTTACCACCCGGAACGGTGATGGGCGCACTCCCGGCCGTCGTCGCCGCCAACGCTCACCGCTGGATGGTCGAGGCGATCTTCGAATCGACCTCCGTGCGTATCACGTTCGCAAACGGGGATCGGTTCAGGTTCCCTCTCGCTCGGCTCGGCGCTCCCGGGAATCTTCAGGTCGCGCGGGCGTCCATCGCGCCCGACGGCATGTCGCTCGAGATACCGGTCGCCCGCGGCAAGGACAAGGTCGAGCTGCCGTGGGACCTCGTTCGGGCCGAATGCGATCCGGACTTCGCCGACCAAGTCCGCGCAAGCGAAGTTGCCACGGCGGCATCGGTCGGCGGGAAGATCGCTGAGGTTCGCCGCGTCGCTGGCCTGACGCAAGGCGCTCTCGCCAGACGCGCACGCATCGCGCGCGCCACCGTGAACCGCATCGAACGCGGCCGGCTCCTGCCGCAGCTCTCCACGCTCCGACGGATCGCGAAAGCACTCGGGATGTCTCTTCCCGACCTCGTGATCGCCGGGCCGAGCGGTCGGCGAAGTTGACGCCCCTCCCATCAGACCCCCTGGCCCTCACCCCACGCCACCCCTGTTCCGTGTCCCGTTCTCTCATCTTCGTAGCGCCGCCATCACGCGGTCCGCGACGTCTTCGAGCGCCGCGCCGCAGCTCGGCGAGACGCCGCCGTGCTTCCTCTTCAGCGCCGCCCGTGCCTGCCTGACCGCTTTCATCGCCCGCCTCGACAGCTTCGTCGCTCGCCGCGGGGGACTCGTGGCCGCCTGCTCGATGAATCGCGCCGCAAGAGCCAAGCCGCTCACCCGCGATGGGACGGTCTGACCGGCGCAGGCGCCCCCGCGCGCGGCGTCCAGCAGGCAGCCCACCGT
>VBKG01000471.1 GCA_005879585.1 Deltaproteobacteria bacterium
AGGACTGGAAGCCGTCGGCGGGGCAGGCGGCGCTCGACCCCGTGCAGTTCTCCGCCACGTCGCAGGGACCGGCCGAGGCGCGACAGACCGTGCTCGAGGACTGGAAGCCGTCGGCGGGGCAGGCGGCGCTCGACCCCGTGCAGTTCTCCGCCACGTCGCAGGGACCGGCCGAGGCGCGACAGACCGTGCTCGAGGACTGGAAGCCGTTGGCCGGACAGGTCGTGCTGGTACCGGTGCACGTCTCCGCCACGTCGCAGGGGCCCGCCGAGGCGCGACACTCGGTCCCGGCGTTGCCGGCGGGGTGGCTACACGCCCCGGCGCTGCACGTGTCGGTGGTGCAGGGGTTCCCGTCGTCGGTGCAGCCCGTGCCGTTCGGCTGGAAGGCGTCCGATGGACAGGCCGAGCTCGGGGGGGCGAGCGCGATGAGCTGGCTGATCTGGGCCGTGCTGGTGTTTGGTGCACCTGATGTCGATGCCTTCGAACCGGTCGCGCCGGGGCTCGCCTGTAACACATCCGCGCTTTCCGAGGAGGCGTCGGTGGTGGTGCCACCCGAGCTCGAGCTTTCGACATTGAACCGCTCGGTCATGCCCGATGGAGCGCCGACCGCCTTGTTGTCGGCGCGGCCGAAGCAGCCGACCAGCATCGTGTTGGCGACCGTCGTGGCGATCGACGGGGTCGAGCTGCTTGCCGCTCCGTCGAAGGCATTGATGGGGTTCGTGGTGTCGACGTTGGAGTACGCGCTGATCCCGCCTGCGATGCGTGAGGACGGCGAAACAGTGAAGGTGTAGGGTCCTGGGTCTGCTCCCGCCGTCCCGGCGAGCTTCCAGTAGGTCGACACCCTGAGATTTTGCCCGTTGCTGGTGGTGCTGACGATCAACGTCCAGCCCGCGGGGGCCGTGATCGTCGCTATACTCGTGCCGTCGTGAGCAGTGATCGACGCCACCATGACGTCGTTCGCTTGTGTGCCGGTGGGCCGGTTGATGCTGAGCGACGAGGCGCTGCTGGCGGTGCCGCTGCTATTGGTGGCGGAGCCACGGTACCCGATGATGTACGCTCCGGGACAGGTCTCTGCCACGTCGCACTCGCCCGCAGCCGCCCGGCACACGGCGCCCCCGTTGCCGGGCAAATGCTGGCAGCTGGTGCTCGTGCCGTCGCAGGTATCGGCGGTGCAGGGGTCGCCGTCGGCCGCGCAGTCGGCGCCCGCGTTGCCGGCCGGATGCTGACAGCTGTTGCTCGTGCCGTTGCACGTGTCGGCGGTGCAGGGGTTGCCGTCGTCCGTGCACGCCGTCCCCGCGGGCTGCTTCACATCGCTGGGACACGTCGTGCTCGTGCCCGTGCAGGTCTCCGTCGCATCGCACTCGTCTACGGCGGCTCGACACAGCGCGCCCGCGTTGCCCGCCGGGTGCTGGCAAGAGTTGCTGGTGCCGTTGCACTGGTCCAGCGTGCAGGGATTGGTGTCGGCGGTGCAGGCGGTCCCGGACGCCTTCTTGGCGTCAGTTGGACAGGTGGTGCTCGACCCGGTGCAGGTCTCCGCGACGTCGCACTCGCCCGCACCCGCACGGCAGACCGTGGCCGCGTTGCCCGCCGGGTGCTGGCAGCTGGTGCTGGTGCCGTCGCACTGGTCGAGGGTGCAGGGGTTGCCGTCGTCGGTACAGGCCGTCCCGCTCGCCTTCCGCGGACCGTCGGCGGGACACGTCGCGCTCGAGCCGGTGCAGGTCTCGGGGAGATCGCATTCGCCGGCGGCGGCGCGGCAGACCGCGCCCCCGTTGCCCGCCGGGTGCTGGCAGCTGGTGCTGGTGCCGTTGCACTGGTCCAGGGTGCAGGCGTTGCCGTCGTCGGTACAGGCCGTCCCGCTCGCCTTCCGCGGACCGTCGGCGGGACACGTCGCGCTCGAGCCGGTGCAGGTCTCGGGGAGATCACAGTCCCCGGCGGCGGCGCGGCAGGTGTTCGTGCTACTCGCGAAAGTGCAGTTGTTCTTGCAGCATGAGCCCGCTGCCCCGTTCAACGCACTCCCCAGATCGCAGTCTTCGCCCGTTTCGACGGTGCCGTTGCCGCAGGTTCCGGGGGCATCGGTGAATGTCGTCTCTGCGGTCTGGCCGGAGGAGAGGCCCGTGGCGGTCAGCGTGAACGTCACGCCGATGTCGAAGACATCGACGGTGAAATCCGTGTTCGTGAAGTCGCCGTTCGCGTCGGCGACAGACGTGAGCTCGAGGTCCGGATCCAGCGGCGGATCCTCGTGCAGGACCATGTCGACCGTCTCGCCCGGCTCCCAGCCGCTGCCGGTGATGGTGACCGTCTGCCCGGGATGATAGTCGGGCTGATCGGTCGCCACGGTCGCGGCCCTCGCGTAGGTACTGAGGGCAACCATGGCGATGACCGAGGCGAGGGTCAAGAGACCTGCCCTCAAGGCTGCCGAGCGGCGGGCGTGGCAGTCTGCAGGCAACGGCCGTCGAGGCGGACGACCCGTCGAGCTTCCGGGGAAGATGCCAGTCGTCATCGGGCTTCTCCTCTGCGTCTACGCCGCGGGACAGGCGGCCGTGAAGTTATACGGTCGATGGATTCCTAAATTTGCTAACATATATATTAGTCGACTCACGTCCCCTATGCGTCCGAGTCTCGCCCACAGCCTGTCTCGCCGCCTTTCCTGCTAGCCGCGAGCCGCGAAGGTGCGCCTTGC
>VBKG01000544.1 GCA_005879585.1 Deltaproteobacteria bacterium
GCGAACGTCGCCCTCAGTGCCTCGTCGGCGGCGTGATCATCCCCTGACGTCCGAGGTCGGCAAGGAGCTGCTCGACTACGACAAGGGGCCAGCGGAGCGCGGCGGAGATGCTGACGGCATCGGCGTCCGGGTGGTCGGCGATGCGCCTCAACACGAGCGCGTGCGCCAGACTCAACACGTAGGGTGACCGCACGGCCAAGCGAGTACCGCAGGCACCTGGGTGCCGTCCAGAGCGGGTTTCCCGTATCGGTGATGATTTTGGGGGGCACTGCGCCCACTACGGCGAGGCCGGCGCGGGTGACCCTCGTCGCAATGTGACAGTGGCATTGGACGTGGTCGCCGCCCTGCATCGCGCGCTTCGCGTCAGGACCCGAAGACCCACCGGCGCCCGTTCGTCGTGAGCATCCGCAGCACCGCACGAAGGGCCTCTCGTCCATGCTGACGCGGTCGGCCCGCACCGGCCCGACTACCACCGCGCTTGCCAGCCGTGATCGGCTCTAACGCCGTCGGCGATGCTGTTTGACGCGGTATCGCGGCGCGATCCGATTCCGGACACTCGCCGGACACTGGTCCACAAGTCGAGGATTCCACGTCACATTCCCGCGTCGTCAGGCTGAAAATCTGACGTTCCGAAGTAGAGCAGGGACGGGGGCGCGACGGCGATCCGAGCCGCTCGGCTCAGTCCTGGCTGCAAACGCCCCAGGGAACGAGGTTCGTCCCCTGATAGATGAAGATACCACTATGGTCGCACGTCGTATCGATGAGTCGCGGCCGCTTCTTGGTGTACACATCCAGCGGCTTCAGCTCCGAGAAGCTGCTTCCTGAGAAATTTCCTGTGACCACCGAGTTCTCCAGGCGTACCGAGCCAACCTGGTCAACGACGCCCCCGCCTGTGTATTCCGTGTCCTCCCCGTTGCCGGTTGCCATGAGCCCCGTGACGTTCAATCTCCCGTAGGACTGGACACCGGCGCCGTGGTTGTTGTTCGTGGTGAGACCAGAGCCGATCACCGGGCCGTTGTAGGCGAAAACGCCAACCTGGTTGTTGTTCGACGTGACGTTCACCAGCCGAAGCCGCCGGTAGACAACAATCCCGTAGTTGTTGCTGACGCCGCTAACGGTAACGTCCTGCAGGAACGCTTTCCCCTTGAGGGCAACGATGCCTGACTGTCCTCCCTGGACGTCGAGGCCACCGCTTGCGCTGAGGTTTATCTGCGCAAAGAGCCCATAGCCGCCGGCGATGATGCCGGGCCCGACCACCGAACAGTTACGCGAGACTCCGTACGGACACAGCACGATCCCGTTCGCCACCGTGTGGCCATTCATCTCGAGCGTAGCGCCGTTGCGCAGCATGAGTCCGCCACACCCGGTATCCGTGCAAGCTGGGTCCTTGGCGCATGCAAGAGCGGGATCGGCGAAGCACGTGTTGAAGGCCCCGCCGCAATCGAGGTCGACCTGCAGGACGCCGATCTGGCCGTCTGGGACGAGCTGCCCGCAGGCGGTGATGTCGACTGCACCTGCAGGGTAGGCGATGAAGGGAACGAGGAGCATTGTCCACAAGAGCGCCGCCTTCATGAACACCTCCTTGCGGCTCAGTACGCCCGTCGACCGACGGGGGTCAAGCCAAAAACGCCACGCCAAAAACGCCACGCACCCCCCGAGCCGGGCGCGCGCGATCATTTGCCCGGCCGCGAGGTCCGCGGTGCTCCGGGCTTACCACAGCTGGGGTACACCGCCCTCGCCTTGCGAGAAATGGGATGAGCCGCTGCCTGCAATTGTTCATGCGCCCGTAGCTCAGCTGGATAGAGCGTCAGGCTTCGAACCTGGAAGTCGTCCGTTCGAGTCGGACCGGGCGCGCATCCTACCCCAACCCTCCCCAGGATTCCGGGCACTTAGCCGCCTGGGCCTGGGGAGGGGTATGGGCTCCGATGGGCTGATTCGGGGTAGGGTCATGCACAGTGGAGAGGTAGCGCCACAGCAAGTTAGCAGGCTCGCGCTTCGGCTTCCCGGGGCGGCCGGGGCTGGCGGCGGTGGGGCTTCATCGGCACCACGATGGTCGGCACGCTCGGGAGCCGCTCGACGTAGGCGACGAGCTTATCCACGGCCTCGGCCAGGTCGGCGTCGTCGGTGATGTTGTAGCGCTCGAAGACGGCTTCTGTGCGGTGGCCGCTGATCGCCATGGCGGTCTTCCTCGGCACCCCGGCGCGGACGAGGTTGCGGGCTCCGGTCCGGCGGATGTCGTGGAAGAGCTTCCCGGTGAGCCCGACCGCCTTGCACGCGCTCGCCCACGCCTTGCGGAACTCGTAGATGCGGACCGGCTTCCCCTTGCGCAGCCGGTAGAAGAGCAGCGGGCAGTCGGGCCGGGCGGCGGCCAGGCGGCGCTCGATGATCGCCCGGTCCCGGAAGTCCCGCCTGATGGCCTCCTCGGCCGCCACCATGCGGGAGAAGAGAGCGTCGATGCGGCGGGCCCGGTCCCTCGTCATGGTCGTGCTCATCGCGTTGCACCCCTGCGCGCCGAGGAGAAGCCCGCCGAGCCCGCAAGCCCGCCGCGGTGTCGGAGTCCGACGCCGGAGGGTGACCCGGCCAGCTTCTTCTTGGCGCGCTCGACGTAATGGGAGGGGTTGCCGCACCGGATGCCGCCCCGGCACCGACGGACGAGGCGCCCCTCTGGGAGCCGGCCATGCGCGAGCAGGTAGGCGGCCACGGGCAGGCTCAGCTCGCGGCCCAACCCGCGGAGCCGTACATAGCCGCGACGATGGATCTTCCCGCGCCAGTACCAACACGCCGTCGGCGAGGGCCGGTCCGTGAGCCGCGCCATGAGCTGCGCCATCTTCGTGGCCAACCGGACGAGGCCCTCGTGCTTCTGCATGCACCCCATTCGGGGTGGAGACGCGAGCGATGTCCAGCGGGCGGGGCGGCTTCGGTGCAACGCCGCCCCCGCGAGCGTCAAGGTCGCCCGGGTGGGCGGCTGCTCAGGGCGCTCCGCGAACCCCCTCGCGCGAGAGGCGCCTTTCCAGCTCCTCGACGCGCAAGCGATGGGCCGCCATCGCCTGCGCGTATCGACGGTGTGCGACGTAGTCGCGCGGCAGAAGGACGGTGTCGAGCACGCCGCTCAGCGGTAGATCGACGAGGGCAAGCGGGGCGACGATGAAGCTCGCGAGGAGGTCGGCATGTTCATCGCGTACCAGAACGTCCCTGAACGCCGCCGCGACGAAGATCGCGTCGGTGAGGGTTCCGCGGAAGTACGGGTAGGGTTTCATGGGGATCGGGACCCGCTCGCCGTCCACCAATTGCACGCCCTCGAATTCTTTGAACCCGAGCCGCCAGTATGTCGAGGCGCACCCTTGAGCGAGGAGACCCAGCACGACGACGGCAACGAGCCCGCGGCCCGAGGAGGCGCGACGCTGATTCATCATGGATCGCAAGCGAGCAATGTGTGCCCCGCCCACGATGCGACTCTAGCACGCGCACGGTGTGCCGGAGCCCCCAAGGTCCGCGCGATGCATTGGCCGATGACGCGACCGTGGCCGCGCTCCGCCAGCCATCGAGATCGTTGGCCGCTGGGAGCCCTGGCGGCCTTGGAGCCAGGGGGTGCCTGGCTAACAGGTCCACCCCTGGATCGGGGGGCCCCAAGCAACATTGCGCGACCGCCCTGGCGTGGGGGGGTCGTCACCCCGCCGCCGGCCTGGGCTTCCGGGCATCGGCAGCGCTGATGTAGTTCCGCAGGCGCTCGACCGGGTCCCCCTCGCGGCCCGGATCGGCACCGAGGCTCTTGCGGGCCTGGGGCGTCATGCCGAGGTCGCGTCCGTATGCGAGCTGCGTCTGACGCATCTGGCGGTACGCGCCGAGTAGCCGTCGTGGTTCACCCTGGCCAGTCGTGAGGCCGTGGGTGCGCAGCTCGTGGAAGGCGAGTCGGGCGAGCACTTCGATCTCGCACCAGGCGCGGGCCGTCGGGATGTCGGCCGGCGTGAGCGGCAGCACGGCGCGGAGCTTCTGGGTCAGGCGCGTCACG
>VBKG01000545.1 GCA_005879585.1 Deltaproteobacteria bacterium
AGGGCGCGCGGGTCCTTCGCTGGCTCGATCGTGCGCCCTGGTCGGGCGCGATCGTTCCGGGCAGCCCGGCGGTGCAGGGATGACGGTCGCCGAGCTCACGCAGCGGCTGCGGCGCGCCGACTTCCTCGACGGCCTCGGCATCTACGTCGGTGCGCACGAGGTGGCGCTTGCGCACGTCGTCAAGCGGTTCTTCAAGGTCGCCGTCCGTCATGCGCGGACGTTCCCGCTGCCGGCGGTCGACCGCGCCGCCGAGCGCCGCCAGGCGCTCGCCCAGGCGGTCCTGACCTTCGCGCGGGAGCACCGGGTCGATACCCGGCGCGCGTATCTGTGCGTGCCGCGCGCCGACGCGGCCTTCAACCGCGTCCTGCTGCCGGCTGCCGCGCGCGAGAACATCGCCCAGGTGCTCGAGTACGAGATGGAGCACCTGATCCCGTTGCCGCGCGATCAGGTGTACTTCGACTTCTCCATGCGCGACCTCGGCGAGGACCGGCTCGAGGTCCTGCTCATGTGCATCCCGCGCGAGGTCGTGCGCGGCTACCTCGAAGCGCTCGAGGACGCATTCGTGCGGCCGCGCGGCATCGTCCTCGCGTCGACGGCGATCGCCGACTACCTCGCGTTCTGTCGCGGCGGCCCGAACGGGCCGATGGGTCTGCTCGTCGCGGCCGGCGAGGTGGTCGAGCTGGCGCTGCTCACGGGCGGGCGGCTGGTGGCGAGCCAGCTCGTGCCCGCGCGACGCCTGTCCGAGCCCGCCGAGGTGTCGCGCTCGCTGGCGCGCCAGCTCGCGGACGAGCTGATCACGCCCGACGAGGTGCAGCTCTACCACTGGTCGCTCAGCAACGGGACCCGGTCCGACGTGCCGGCGGTGGGCGAAGGCGACCTTCTCGCCCTCGCGAGCGGACGCCTGGAGGCGCCCGTCGAATTCTTCGAGTCGTCCGAGCCGGCGCTGCTGCCCGCGGTCGGCGCGGCACTCGACGCCGTGCGCGAGGGGACCGTCCCGGTGAACCTGCTGCCCGTCGAGGGGCGGCGGCGCTACGAGGAAGGTCTCTCGATCGCGACCATCGTGCTCGTGGCACTGACCAGCGTGCTGCTGCTCGTCTGGGGGGCGAGCGCCCTCGTCAAGGACGAGCTCCTGCGGCGGCAGGTGGGGGAGGGGCTCGTGGCCGTCGAGCCGCAGGTCCGCGAGGCGAAGACGCTGCAGGACGAGATCACGACCCTCCGCAAGCAGATCGACATCCTGACCGCCGGTCAGGATCAACGCGTCACGCTGCTCGTCCGGGAGCTCACGGATCTCGTCCCCGCGGACGCGTACCTGACCTCGCTGAACCTGCGCCAGGGTCGCCTCACGCTCGAAGGCTCCGCCCGCTCCGCTTCCGACCTGATTGCGGCGCTCGAGAAGTCCAAGCACTTCCACAACGTCAGCTTCACGTCTCCGACCACCAAGGCGGGGGACAAGGAGCGCTTCTCGATCGTAGCCGAGGTGGCGAAGTGAATCCGCAGGCCCTCTGGGCCTTCGCGCGCGGCTGGTACGGGCAGCATTCGCCGCGCGATCGGCGGATCATCGCCGGTGTCGGTCTCGCGGTGGCGCTGTCGATCGTATACGTCGGCGTCGTGGACCCGCTGCGCGCCTACCGCCGGCGCGTCGCGGAGGAGATCGGCGAAGGGCACGATCGGCTCGAGCGCTTCGCGCGCTTCGTCGGCGCGGTCGATGCGTTGCGGGCGGAGCGGGCCGAGCTGAAGAAGCGGCTCGCGCAGGCGCAGAGCCGCCTGCTTCCCGGCGACACCGGTACCCTCGCCGCGGCCGCCTTGCAGGAGCGAGCCAATACGCTGGCCTCCGAAAAGGGCGTCTCGGTGCTGAGCACCCAGGTCATGCGCGAGGAGGCCGCCGACCCGTTCCGCAAGGTCGCCGTGCGCCTGACCCTGTCCGCCGAGCTGAGGCCGTTCGCCGAGTTCCTCTCCGGCCTCGAGTATGGTCCCCAGCAGCTCACGATTCCCTTTGTCGAGGTGAGCCGCCGCGGAGCGGTGCCCGGCGCCAAGGGGCCCCGGCTGCTCTCCGCGACGGTCGAGGTGAGCGGCTACCTCCTCGCCAAGGACAAGGCGAAGGAAGCCGAGCCGGAGCCCGAGGCGGCACCGGCGTCCGAAGCGGCCCCCGGCGGAGAGGCACCGGCGCCGGAGGCGACGCCCGAGCCGGCGCCCGGAACCGTCGAAGCGACACCGGAGGCGGTCCCGCCGGGCCCGCCGCCCGCGGCCGCCGAGAATGCACCGGTGCCGGTTGCGCCTGCGCCGCCTCCGCCGCCCGCGGCCGTTGCCCCGCCGCCGGCTGCTCCGCCGCCTGCCGCCGAAGCGCAGCCGCCACCCTCTCCGGCGGCGCCCGGAGCCACCTGATGGGACGCTGGGCGATCATCAATGCAGTGCTGGCTGTGATCGTCGTGCTGCTCGCGGTCGAGATCGCGGGGACGTGGGCGAGGGCCCTGCCGCCGGTCGAGGTCGCACCCGGCCCTCGAGCGCCGGCCGCAGCGCCTGAGAAGCACGAGAAGGGGAAGCGCGGCGCGGAGAAGAGCGGCGCGCACGCCGACG
>VBKG01000413.1 GCA_005879585.1 Deltaproteobacteria bacterium
CTCGTCTCGATTCCAGTCCGGCTCTACGTCGCGACGAGCTCGCAGCAGGCGTCGTTCAACCTGCTGCACGAGCAGTGCGGTACGCGTATCCGCCAGCAGCTCTACTGTCCGCACTGCGAGCGCGTCGTCGAGCGGAACGAGCTGGTCAAGGGGTACCAGTTCGAGCGCGACCACTACGTGCGCTTCACCGACACCGAGCTGCGCGCGGTCGAGGCGGCGGCAAGCCCGACCATCGACATCCACGAGTTCGTTCCCCTCGAGCGGGTCGACCCCGTGTACTTCGAGAACGCGCACTACCTCGGACCGGACAAGGGGGGCGAGAAGGCGTACCGCCTGCTGTCCCAGGCGATGCGCGACACCAAGCGCGTGGCGCTCGCTCAGCACGTGAGCCACGGGAAGGAGCACCTGGTGCTGATCCGCCCGTACGACGGCGGGCTCGTTATGCACGAGATGTACTATGCCGACGAGGTCCGCGCCTTCTCGGAGATCCCGACCGACGGCGCCGTCAAGCTCCGCGACACGGAGACGGACCTCGCGAAGAAGCTGATCGAGCAGCTCTCCGCGACCGAGTTCCGCCCAGAACAATACCGTGACGAGTACCGCGAGCGGCTGATGGAGGCCGTCCAGAAGAAGGTGGCCGGCGAGGAGGTGGTTGCGCCGCCGGCTCCAGCGCGGGCAGAGGTCATCGATCTGATGGACGCGCTCAAGAAGAGCCTCGCGGGGCGCAAGGCCGGCGAGCAGGCGGACACGGGCGCACACGCCGGCAAGCGGCGGCCGGCGGCTGCCGTCGCGCGACGGGAAGCGGCCGCGAGCGGCCGGCGGGCACACAAGAAGTAGGTGAGCGCTCGGCGCGCCGCCGACGCTCGCGCCCACTTCGACACGGCGCAGGCCGCCCGCATCGTCGGGCTGCCTCCGGCCCGTCTCCGCCGCTGCGTGAACGCCGGTCTGGTGGCGCCGACGCGCGACGGCCGGGGGCGGCTGTGCTTCGACTTCGTCGACCTGATCCTGCTGCGGACCACCCGCGGCCTGCTCGAGAAGCGCGTGCCGGTCGCCCAGATCCGTCGCGTGCTCCAGTCGCTCCGGCGACAGATCGGCCGCCGGCCGCTCACGCGGCTCAGCATCTTCACCGACGGCAAGCGCGTCGTCGCCTGGGATGGCGAGAGTCGCTGGCAGCCCGAGTCGGGGCAGTTCCTCTTCAACTTCGACACTGGGGGCGTGGTCACCCGCGCCACGAAGGTCGCCCGGCTACCGGCCCCGCCGTCGCTACCGCGCCTCAGCGCGGAACAGTGGTGCGATCTCGCCATGGAGATCGAGGACAGCTCGCCGCTCGAGGCGCGCGCCGCCTATCACCACGCGCTCGACCTCGACCCGACCCACGTGACGGCCCGCATCAACCTCGGCCGGCTCCTCCACGGCGACGGCAACCTGACGGGCGCCGAGGCTCACTACCGGGACGCGGTACGTCACGACCCGGCGAGCGCACTCGCATGGTACAACCTCGGCGTGCTGCTCGAGGACACCGAGCAACCCGACGAGGCGGTCGCGTGCTACGAGCAGGCCGTGCGGCTCGAGCCCGAGCTCGCCGACGCGCACTACAACCTGGCGCTGCTGTACGAGCGCACCGGGCGGGCGCGCGACGCGGTGAAGCACCTCGCCATCTATCGCCGCCTCGTCCCGCGTCGATGACCCCCGCCGCACCGCGGGCGGGGCGCACGGCGCCGACGCGTATCTCGCACGTCCTGGTCGGCACGTCGGGCTTCAGCTACCCCGCCTGGCGCGGCAGCTTCTACCCCGAGGATCTCTCCGCGCGCGAGATGCTCGCCTACTATGCGCGACAGCTCGGGACCGTCGAGATCAACTACACCTTCCAGCGGCTACCGACGCCCGCGCTCCTCACGGGGTGGGCGCGTCAGACGCCGCCCGGCTTCCGCTTCGCGTTGAAGGCGCCGCGACACATCACGCACCAGCTGCGTCTCCGCGACGCCGGCGAGCCGCTGCAGCGCTTCGCCCAGCTCGCCGGTACGCTCGGCCAGAAGCTCGGGCCGCTCCTCTTCCAGCTGCCGCCCTACCTCCGTTTCGACGCCGAGCGGCTCGAGGGCTTCCTCGCACAGCTGCCCCCGCGCCTGAGCGTCGCGTTCGAGTTCCGCGACGCGAGCTGGTTCCGCGACGACACCTACGCGTTGTTGACGCGCCACCGCGCCGCGCTCTGCGTCGCGGACAGCGACGCGCTGGCCACGCCCGTCGTCGCGACGGCGCCGTTCGGGTACCTGCGATTACGCCGGGCGGATTACAGCGCAATGGACCTGGATGCCTGGGCGGCACACGTCCGCGAGGCGCGAGGCTGGAAGCGCGTCTACGTGTACTTCAAGCACGAGGAGAGCGGCCGCGGGCCGGCGCTCGCCCGCGCACTGCTCGA
>VBKG01000233.1 GCA_005879585.1 Deltaproteobacteria bacterium
TCCCAGGCTCGGGAAGAAGAGTGGAGGGACGGCGAGCGACACTGCCGTCCCTCCCTCCCCCGAGGGCAGCGGACCGCTCCGGGACCAGGCCCGCGACTTGGAAGAAGGCGGGCGTCGCGGGCGGAGGTTCTGGCGCTCAGGCCGCTGCGGTCCTTCGGCGCCTCGCCTATTATCTCTGACACCGTCCGAACACTGTCCGAATTCGCCGGTGGACGGCGACGTCGGTGTCCGACGGCTTCTGGCAGGCGCTCGAACAGGTCAAGGTCGCCGAAGAGGTGGGCTTCTCCCACGTCTTCTCCGTCGAGCATCACTTTCTGGATCAGTTCTCGGTCGCGTCCGCGCCCGAGGTGTGGCTGGCCGCGGTGGCGCAGCACACCTCGAAGATCCGCATCGGACACGGCGTCCGCCTGCTGCCCTTCAACTACAACAATCCCATCCGGGCGGCGGAGATGGCTGCGACGCTCGACATGATCCCGAAGATGTGGACCTAGGACGAGTTCTCCTGGGACTCGCCCACCTTCAAGATGCCGCCGCGCAACGTCCTGCCGAAGCCGGTCCAGAGGCCGCATCCGCCGATCTGGATGTCGGGCACGCAGCCGGAGTCTGCCGTCCTCGCCGGCGAGCGCGGCATCGGCTTCATGCACTTCTCGCTCTCCGACCCGTTTCGGGATGGACGCGAAGGTGCGCTCCTACCGGGACACGCGCTCGCGATCTACTTCATGCACTACAACTTCGTGAGGATTCACCAGACGCTCCGCTGCACGCCGGCCATGGAAGTGGGTGTAACGGACAAGCTCTGGTCGCTCGACGACATGGCGGCGCTTGTCGAAGCCAGCGAGGAGTCAGCCTGAGACGTGACCCGGAAGGGCTGGACGAAGCGAAAGGCCGGGTAGCGTCCTAAGTCGGCTTGCGGAGAACTGGGCACGGGGCAGAAGTTTGGGGCTTGCCACCGTCTCCGCCCGTTGGTAGGGCGCAGAGCGGTCATATGGTCGCGCCTAGCCCAACGCGGGTTCTGGCATCGCTCGTTGGCGTGCTCCTCTTCGCGGTGACCGCCAACGCCGACGTCCTGTGCGCTAAGCGCCAGCGCGACGGGAGCCTCAACGGTCCCGTCAAGATCCGGCCGGCGTGTCGGGCGGGCGAGGTGACCCTGACACCGGACATGGTCGGCTTCTGCTGCACCGTGACGACCACGACGACCAGCACCACGGCGATGACGTGCCCCTCGACCACCACCACGCTGGCGCCCAATTGCCAGGGATCCGGCGGAAACTGCATTGGCGTGTGCTCCGGCGGCCAGACGTGCGCCGACGACGGGACGGGGCACTGCGTGTGCACCGGGACCCTGCAGTGTGACAGCATCAACGGCTCTTGCGGTGGGAGCTGCCCGCCGGGCCAGACCTGCCAGCCGTTCCCGGGGTGTCCCGGCCCGTGCGTGTGCCGGTAGCGCCTAGCGTGGGACGGTAAGGATCACGTCGTCAAATTTCTCAGGGCGTCCCTGCTAACTGACCCACTACCGTCGTCAACTCGGCCTTTTGTGAGGACTATGCCCTCACGGATCAGGCGATCCAGACGCTCATGGGTCGCGACGTCGCGCCGCGCTTCGCGTTCATCATGGAGCGCGCAGCGAAGGTGGAAGAAGTGGACTTCTGAAGCGCTCATATAAACAAGGCTCGAAGTCCTTCGTCCAGCATGATCTCGGCCCATTCCCGAACCGGCGAAACGCGCTTGCAGAGGTCGCGGCGGGCGCGATGCAGGCACTCCAGGGCCCGGTAGAACGGGTAGTGGGCGGTGGCTCCCCCACTGCCGGCCGACAGGTACGACTCCAAGAAGTGTCGGCCAGGGCCGTCCAGGGCATGGAAGGCGTCAGGAACACATGTTCGGGAATATAGCTGCCGTGCCCGGCGCAGTATTCGACGGTGCCGGGCGCCGGTGCGGCGGCTTCCAGCTCTCGGAAGAGCCGCGCGCCCTTGTCAGCGAGCGGCTGTCCGAAGCTCATGATCCGGTCGGTCCACTGCTGAAAACGGGAGAACTTCCCGCGGATGTCCACCGCGTCGCCGAGCCGGGGCGCCGCGGTGTGGAATCGTGCCAGCCACTGCCCAGCCCGCTCGGCGGCCGCGATGCGCTCGTGGGGGGTGCCGTTCAAGAGACTCTCCTTCGCCGACGGTCCCTGGACTTTCTCTTCCAGCAGGACTCGCACCGAGGGCAGATAGACGAACGGCTGGGGAATGGAGAATTCCGCCTCCGGGCCGAAGCCGGCCCGCCAGATGGCCTCCATGGTTCGAAATACGCCTGCCCGATCGACGTCGTACACTTTGCCGATCACGCCGTGCCATCCGGTTTCGGTTTCCACGGCGATCTCGAACGTGCCGCGTTCCCGATGCCATTTGAGTGGTTGAGTGCGAACCGCTTGCGGCGCACCCCAGTGCCACTCGGAGACGCACAGCCGATCGAGCTCTGAACGGAATTCACCCTGATCGAGCACGGCCGCGAAGCGCGAACCCGCCGCGCCCTTGTCGTCGTGAACGGATCCGAGCATCATCCCACCTCCGTTGCGGCCGTGACGCTCAGGGGAAAATGTTCATCCAGGACTGTTCCGAGCTCTCGCATGAAGTTGGCAAAGTGTCGCGACAGGCTGCGGTGGTGGCCCCACCAGGCCAGCCACTCCAGGGACTGGTAGAGGGCCACGTCGGCGAGCTGCCGGCAGAAATCCTCCCAGCCCATGCGCTGCCCGGTCTCGGCCTGGTACTGCTCGAAGTACGCCGCCCGCATGGCGCGCCGCTGCTCCCTGGTCCATTTGCCCGAAGTGAGGCTCACGAGATCGAAGGTGCCCGGACCCAGCGCCGCCGTTTCCCAGTCGATCACGACGATTCGCCTGGCCGCGCTGCCGCTTCGCAGCATGACGTTCTTTCCGAAAAACTGCCCGTGGATCACGGACCGCGGCAGCGCATCGAACCGGTCGATGCGCTCGGCATAGCAGTCGAGCCCGCGCCCGACGAGCTCGCGTTCCCGGGCGTCGAGATTGGGCAGGATCTTCTCGACGCGCTCGACACACCCACGGTAATGCGCGTGGTCGTACCGGGGGAGAAAGCTCGTCTGCGCCTCCCGCAGGTCGCGGGTCGCCGCATGAAAACGGGCGGCCCAGCGGGCGGCCGCCGTCCAGCGGGGCAGGTCAAGATTGTCGTGCAGGAGCGTCCGACCGCCGTCTTCGAGGAAGATCCAGAGTCGCCCGTGAGCGGGCTCCCACCGGAACGCGTAGAGGTGGAGCGTCCCGAAGCGCTCCGGGGAAAGGAGCGATTGATACATCTGGAGTTCGCGGCGGCCGTGCTCGAGCTGGAACGCGCGCACCGCCCGCGCTGTCTCCGTCTGATGGTCCGGGTTCAAGTCCTTGAAGAAGACGCGAAGCGGCTCGTCGCCGTCGAGCGAGACGCGCAAGCGTTCGGTATGGAAACTCGAGCTCGACGACGAGAACGCCCGCCGCATCGCGCGAATCCGGACGGGTCGTCCCCGCAGGCGCGACAGCCCCTCCTCGAGGGTCTCCGCCATCAGAGGGGTGATCCGGTCGTCGCTCGACCGCCGGCTCAGCGGGCCTGCCATGCCAAGGGCGGCGTCGCCTCCGCGAGGCGGCCCCGCTCCAATTGCAGCTGCACGTCGCACATCGCGAGCGTGCTCGTCCGGTGGGTGATCAGGAACGCCGTGCGGCCGCGCATCAGGCGATCCATGGCCTCGAGGATCGCGGCCTCAGTCTTCGCGTCGACCGCGCTCGTGGGCTCGTCGAGGATCAGGAACGGCGCGTCCTTGAGGAACGCGCGCGCCAGCGCGACGCGCTGACGCTCGCCGCCGGAGAGCTGCATCCCGCGCTCCCCGACCGGCGTCGCGTAGCCGCGCGGCAGGCGGACGACGAAGTCGTGCGCGCCTGCCGCCTGCGCGGCCCGCAGCACGTGCAGGTCGCTCGCCCCCGGGCGCCCGTAGGCGATGTTCTCCGCGATGCTGGTCGAGAACAGCACGGGCTCCTGGAGCACGATGGCGAACTGATTGCGCAGGTCGGCGAGGCGGTAGTTCTTCAGGTCCACGCCATCGAGGAGGATGGCGCCGGCCGTCGGGTCGTAGAAGCGGGTGAGGAGGCTCACGAGCGTCGTCTTCCCGGCCCCCGTCGCCCCTACGATCGCCACACGCGTGCCGGCCTCCACCTCGAAGGTGATGTCGCGCAGTATCGGGTGCTCGCCGTCGTAGCCGAAGCAGACCCGGCGGAATGCCACGGCGCCGGCGGCGCGCACCAGAGGACGAGCGTGGGGTCGCTCGAGGACATCGGGCCGCTCGTCCAGGAGCGCGAAGGCTCGCTCGGCGCTCGCGAGGTAGGACTGGAGCCCCGACGCCTTCCGGCCGATCGTCTTCAAGGGCTCGTAGAGCTGCCCCACGTATCCCGTCACGATCAGCAGCTGTCCGAGCGTGAGGGCGCCGGAGCGGACGTGGCGCACGCCGATGACCAGGACGGCGGCGGTACCGAGCGCCGTGATGAGCCCCACGAACAGGCCGTAGCGGCCCTGCAGCAGCGCGAGGCGGACGCGCGCCGCCATCCCCTCGCGCGAGCGGCCGAGAAATCGGTCGGTCTCGCGCGTCTCCTGCCCGAACGCCTTGACCACGCGCAGCGCCCCGAGCGTCTCCTGCACGACGGCGGCCGCCGAGCTCTCGAGCTTCTTCGCGTGTCGTGACTGGCTGCGCATGCGCGGGCGATAGAAGCGCGACAGGAAGAAGAGGGGCGGCGAGATGGCGAGCGCGACGAGCGCGAGCTGCCAGTCGAGACGGGCGGTGACGGCGAGCATCGTCACGAGCGTGACCGCCGCCGCCAGCGCCGGAATCACGCCTTCAACCGTGACGTACTGGATGGCGGGCGCGTCCTGCT
Source organism: Deltaproteobacteria bacterium (assembly GCA_005879585.1). GTDB lineage: Bacteria > Desulfobacterota > Binatia > DP-6 > DP-6 > DP-3. The sequence goes on from VBKG01000233.1 coordinate 4,901, forward strand.
GGATGCGGTAGAGGGCGTCGGCGGTCCCCCGCGAGTCGTGGTACGAGAGCGAGAGGCGCTGGACCTGCTCCACGAGGCGGGCGCGGAAATCGAGCACCAGCCGCTCCCCGACCCAGGAGCGCAGCAGCGTGCTCGCGAGCGCCTGCGTTTCACCGATCGCCGCAACGGCCACGAGCAGGGCGATCGCGAACAGCAGGATTGCGGCGGGGGACTGCCCGGCGGCGACCGGGAGCAACGGCCGCAGGAACGCGGGCAGCGGGTGCCCGCCGAGCACCGAATCCACCACGATCTTGATCGGCACCGGCGTGAGGAGCACCACCGGGCTCGCGAGCAACCCGAGCCCGAATACTCCCGCCAGGTGGAGCCAGTACGGGCGCGCCTGCTGCAGGAGCCGCCGGTACAGGGCGGTGCTGCCCGCCGTCACGATTGCCCCCCTCCCGCTCGGTCGACCGCCCCGGCGACGGCGCCGATGGCGGCACCGCACTCGACGACGCCCCGCAGCACGACCAACAACGCGACCAGGTCGAGGACCACTCCGCCTGTCCGTGCCCCGTCGAGGATCGCTCCGAGAGCGAGGCTGGCGAAGATCAGCACCACCCCGAGCCCCGTGCGCGACAGTCGGGGCCAGGCCAGGAAACGCACGAGTTGTCGGCCGGCACCGTGGTCCTCGCACGCCATCAGCAGGAGGGCCACGCCGAGGGGACCGGTCCGGATCTCGAGGTCCCAGCCGTCGAATTCGCCGCCGCGGCGAACCGGGCCACCCAGCGATCGGAGGACCGCCTCGGTGGACTGCAATATCCGCTCGGGAGCCACCCAACGCTCCCTCCAGATCGCCCACGTCCGCGCCACGGGGCACGTCCACCGGACGCCGTCACCCAGGCACGGGTGAAAGCTGTTTTCCAGCCGGCCAAAGAGGCGCGCCAGGGGCTGGATCAGGTGGAGAGCGGCGGTCAGAGCGCGCCGCTTGCAGCGGGCCATCCGCGATGGGGGCGCGCTGGAGAACGTCGCATATGCTGCGCTCAGCGCGGCTTGGGTCACGGGCACCGCGGTTGCGAGCGCGAGCACGGCGAGGAGGAGGTACGGCGGTGTCCAGAGGGTTCCCAGTCCCCCCAGGAAGCCGAGGGCGAGGACGCTCAAGGAGCATTCGGGTATGAGGGGCAGGCTGCCGAGCTCGCTGGGCAGGGGCTCGTACAGGAGCTGAACGGGGCCATGCCCCAGATGCCGTGATAGATCCGTCGGCGTCGCCACCGCAGCGACCCCAACAGGCCCTTCCCGTAGATCCTGCCGGCCCAGGTCGCGTGGCCCGTGCCGTTGTACTTCTCGGGCCATTTTCTCTCGAGCTGCGCCTCCGCCCTGCCGTATCCGACCTGCTGCCTCCAGTACGCCCGCACCGAGTTGCGGCGGTGGTGCCAGACCATGGCCGTCGGGTGGTAGCCCAGCGTCCACCCCCCCTGCCGAAGTCTCCAGCAGACGTCCACGTCATCGCCTGCCGTGCGGAACTGGGGATCGAACCCGCCGATCGCTTCGAGGCAGGTCTTCCGGAATGTCATGTTGCAGCCGGGGATGTGCTCCGCCTCACGATCGGAGAGGAGGACGTGGACCGGGTTGCCCGGCGCGTTCGCGATGCACTCCGCGATGTCTCCGTCGCCGGGCGGCGCGATGTTGGGCCCGCCCACCCCGGCGTGCGGTGTGGCCAGGAAGGCCGCGGCGAGGTAGGTGAGCCAGTGCGGGTCGGGATAGGCGTCATCGTCCAGGTACGCCACGATCTCGCCCGTCGCCGCAGCGAGGCCGGTGTTCCGCGCGTTGCTCAGCCCCCGGTGCTGTGTGCGGATCAGGCGGACCTGATACTCCCCCACGATCGTCGCCGTGCCGTCCGTCGAGCCGTCGTCCACGACGATCACTTCGTAGTCCGGGTATTCGATCCTCCGGAGGCCTTCGAGGCACTCGCGGATCATGCGACGGCCGTTGTGCGTGCAGACCACGACGGAGATGCGAGGCCAGCGAAGTCCGGGCGGGAACGGCACCTCCGCGAACGCTTCCCGCACGGCAGTGAGCGCCGGCTTCGGCTGCCGGTCCCGGCGCGTGAGGCCAAAGGCCCAGTCGTCCACCTCGGCGCCGCTCCGATACCATTCGTCGGTCCAGGTGAAGACGAAGACCCCGGCGCAGCCTCCCGCGAAGGCGGTGCGAATCTGGCCGTCGAGCGCCCGCGCCTGGGCCTCCTCGCCGTTGCGGAGGCTGTCCAGCCCGATCTCGCCCATGATGAGCGGACGATCGCCGACGAGGTTCTGGAGTCGCGCCAGGTAGGCGTCGAGCCGGTCTTCCGACTCGAGGTAGACGTTGAAGCAGACGAGGTCGAGGAACGGCAGCTCGAGGTACTCCGTGGTCGGGTAGTTGACGTACGTCACGAGGCCGTCGGGATCCTCCTCCTTGACGATCCGGTACAGTCTCTCCAGGTACCGCGTGGTGCGCCGCGGGCCGAGCCACCGGACGAGGGACGCCGGGATCTCGTTCCCCAACGCCCAACAGAGGAGGGCCGGATGACCGGCGCAGCCTCGGACCCGGGCCCGGATCAGCGCCGCGATGTCCGGGGCGCCCTTCCGGTCGATGAGGAAGCCCACGTACTGCTCGGCCGAAAGCCCCGCCATGACCCGCAGGCCGTGGCGTAGCGCGGCGTCGAGCAGCGAGCGTGGCGGCGTCGTGTGGGGGATCCGGACGGTGTTGATTCCGACGGACGCCATCCGAGCGAAGTCGCGTTCGATCTGCCCGAGATCGTGATACTCGTTCCCTTTCTCGTCCGGACGGAAGGCGCCGTACGTGACACCCCGCACGTAGAGCTTCTCGCTGCCCACAAAGAGGAACTTGCCCGCCACGCGCGGCCGCTGTTCATGAGTACCCGCACGCGTGCCGACCCCGCTCGGAACGACGACGATCTCCCACCGTGGGGAGTGCGATGGTTCAATCGCTCCTTCCAGGCGTTCCGTCGGGACCGTCAGCATACAGCGCGATGGGGCCGAGAAGGCGAATCCTGAGTACGTCTTCCTTCCCGTCCCGAATTGAGGAGACGAGCGACACACACATCGTACCTGATATGCAGTCGGCTACCGATCCGGTTTTTACCGGATGGGAGCACCGGATTTTCACCGGGATGGCAGCAGGCATTCGCATCAAACGAGCGCCGTGTGATGCAACGGCCATGCGAGCGAAGCGCGAGCGGACATGAGACTTCGCTGTTCGCGAGCGCCGGCATCGCGATGCCCTCGCTTGGCTCGGGCCGACAAGCATGATCAGCCGAGGGCGAGGCTGTCAGCTTCCCTCGTTCGCCGTCCCGCCCGCTAACGCGTCGCGCCACGATACCGCTCTCGGGCAAGGAAGCTGCCCCGACGTCCCCCCAGCAAAGTTCTTTTCAGAGCTTCTCGCGGGCTTTCGACGGCGGCTAGCCCCGGAACACGGGACCTCTCGCGCCTCCGAAAAGGGGAGCCAATCTCTTTTAAAGCTGGCACTTCAACCGGGGACCCAACGCGAGGACCGACGCCAGCCCGTCCGGCAGCATCCCGGAGATGTTCTCGATCGCCTCGCTCGTCGCGCGCGGGAACTGACCGCGCGTCTCGCACGAAAAAGCCGCTCGGTCGGGCTCGGCCGCCGGCCGGCGCGCGCCGCCGTGGGTTGAACGCCGCACTCCCCTCGCTATCTGCCTTCGCGACGCCACGCATCATGTAACACCAGCCGCATCATGCCCTGAGCTGCGCATGCGGGCGTTCGGCGTGTACCTTCCGGGAGGCGTAGAGGGGCTCCGGCCAGCCAGCGTGAGGATGCTCCTGTGCGAGCCGCGCTGCTACTGCACAGTCTATGTAATGTGCCTTAACGTGGATGCGGTGGTTGACGAGTTTCTCGCGCACAGTTAACAGCCCGCTAGCACGTTTGGAAGAAGAGCACGGAACTGTGGCATCAATTCCAAAACCCGGCCGTGCATCTCGCGTGCCCCGCGCTCCTCCGCGGTAGCGTGCGCCCAACCCGGTCGGCCGCTGGGGCAGCTCGGTCAGGGCCCGAGAGGGCTCATACGTCCGCAGCGGACGTTCGGTTGCGAGGGGCACGAGCCGCAATCGCGCAAAGAAGGAGAAATCATAGCATGAAGGAGATCGAGCTGGAGATCGAGGAGTTGGAGGAGCGGATCGCTCCCTCGGCGATCGGCAACCCGGTGCCGGCGGGCGCAAACCCGCAGCCCAGTGGCGGGCACAACAACCCGGTGCCGAACGGGGCAAGGCCGCAGCCGAGGTGATGTGGGCGCGTTGGACGGACGTCGTGCTCCGGTGTTGCACGACCCACAAAAGGAGGAGCCATGAGATTCGTGAACAGAGTGCTTTGCGTGCTGGCATGCGCCGCATCGATTGGCGGGACCGTCGTCCCGGCCCGGAATGCCGGCGCCCAGACCTTACCCCCCTCCGCGGCCTGTGTTGCGGCTTGCGCCACGGGAATCGGGGACTGCGTGACGACGACCGCGTCGACGCTCCCAGGGTGTGTTGCGGCCTGCAAGGGCAATCGCCCCGCCTGCGCGCACGCGTGCGCCGCGGGGCATACTGCGGGAGTGGCCGCGTGCCGGGCTGCGTTCGACGGCTGCGTGGGGGCGTGCCCCGCGCGCTGACCAGCCCTTTGTCGTTCACCGAGCACGGGCCGCCTCGGGGCCGGCCCATGCCTCGCTGCAATGGAGGTTGTGAGTCATGAGATCCACGAAGAAATTGCTGTGTGTTCTCGCATGCGCCGCCTCGCTCGGCGGGACCGTCGTCGTCCGATATGTCGGCGCCCAGACCCTCCCGCCGTCGGCGGCCTGTGTTGCGGCTTGCGCCCAGGGAATCGGGGACTGCGCCAGCGGGGCCGCCGCGAGGCTCGGGGAATGTATGGCGGACTGCAGGACCAGTCGTGGGAAGAAGCGCGCCGCCTGCGTGCAGGCATGCGCCGCGGCACACAAGGCGGCGGTGCCCGCGTGCAGGGCAGCCTTCGAGAACTGCGTGGCGGGCTGCCCCACGGCCTGACCAGCCCATCGTCGCAATCGAGTAGCTGGGCAAGGACCGGCTCGGAGCCGGCCCTTGCCGTCTCCGCGTAGTCCCGCTGCGCCTCTCCGCGGCGCGCCCTCCATCATCCTTAGCAGAATCCTCTTCAACGCCGCATCATCCCTAGCAGCTACTCTAGTCTCTACGATAACGATTTCGATTGACGCGCTGGCGAGCGCTGAATTAGGACCGCCCGACGAGTTCCGGGCCAGTGAGGCTCGAGAACCACAACAACCAACAAGGGAGGGTCCTCATGTACAGGTCAGTGTATGAGATCGGGGGCGCGGCTGCGGTCGTCGCCCTGGTCGCCGGATCGGCCAGCGGCGCGGCGAACGTGAACGCGACGGTGCCCATGGCGGTGTCGGTCGTCACCTCGGTGGCGGCGGACGGGTGCAAGAACAACCCGGGGCCGTTCATCAGGCTCTCGGGAGAGTTGACGCTCGGAGGAATCAGCGCGCGGCTCATCTTCCAGAACAACGTCAAGGGGACGCATACCCATACAGAGGATGTGACGGCCGACGTCGTCATCATCCCCGCTGGCGAGAAGATCACTTTTGCCAAGCAGCCGCCGGAGGGCGGCGTCGGCGGCGACCCGTTCATCTACATCCAGTTCACCGACGGAGCGGGAAACCCCATGTCCGACGAGACCTTCCTCGGCCGATGCGTGCAGGGACTCGACACCGGCTCCGCCGCCTTCTCGCTGCCGGCGGACGCGAGCGTCGACGTCTCGACGAGCTCGTGCGACAACAGCCCCGGCCCCTTCATCACGCTCTCGGGAGAGATCGCCCTCTCGGGCATCAACGCCCGACTGATCTTCCGGAACAACGTGAGGGGGACCCACACGCACACCGAGGACGTCGTGGTGGACGTCGTCATCCTTCCGGCTGGCGAGACGATCCGGTTTGCAAAGCAGCCGCCCCAGGGCGGCGTCGGCGGCAACCCGCGCATCTCCATCCACTTCCTCGACGGGAGCGCGAACCCGCTGGGCGACCCGATCTTCCTCGGGAAGTGCGTCCAGCTGAACTAGCTTCGTGAAGGTGAAGACGGGCTGCCGGCTCCGCGGCGACCGCGCAGCCCGTCTTCGGCACGAATCGATGCTGCGGGCTCAGCCGCCGGCGGCGAGCCGCCGCTCGAACGCCTCGAGGTCGCCCGGCGGGATCACGAAGTACCGCGCCTCGGGGTGGTGGAAGACGAGCGCCGAGACCGACGCCTCCGGATCCATCATGTAGCCCTCGGTCAGCCGGACGCCGATCGTTCCCTCGACGTCGAGCCACCTGCATGGCTCGGTCGGCGGCTTCGCAGCACAGGCGGTTCGCCCAGTAGTTGCACATCGACACCTTGTCGGAGGCGGAGAAGGTTCCCTCGACGTCCATGAGCCACGCGGTCTTGTGGATCAGCGCCCGGAGCATCTCGCACTGCGTCTGGAGCTCGACGAGGGGGAACTGGATCGCCTGGTTGGCGGCGAGCGGCTTGCCGAAGGGCTTGCGGACCTTCGCATACGCGACCGCCTCGTCGATGCAGTACTGCGCCGCACCGAGGCTCGACGCCGCCTGGCGGATGCGGTTCTCGTTGAAGAAGTGCTGCACGACCTGGAGGCCACGGCCCTCGCCGCCGAAGACCGCCTCGTCCGGCACCCGCACGTCGGTGAGGGAGATGCGGGCATGGTCGGTCGGCATGTTGAACGTCCAGAGGTACTCCTCGATCTTGAATCCGCTGGCGTCGGTCGGGACGAGGAACGCGGTGATGCCGTCGCCGTCGCCGGCGTGGCCGCGGGTGCGGGCGAAGATCAGATCGTAGGGGGCGGTGTGCACGCCGGTGTTCCAGGTCTTCTCACCGTCGATGCGCCAGCCGTTTCCGTCACGCCGCGCGCGCGTCTCCATGTGCGTCGCGTCCGAGCCGTGCTCCGGCTCGGTGATTCCGAACGCGAAGCCGAGCGAGCCGTCGAGGAGACCGGCGAGGAAGCGCTCCTTCTGCACCTCGGTGCCGTACTCGAGCATCAGGAGGAGGCCGACGTGGTTGCTGACGATCGAATGCTCGGTCTGGAGGTCGCAGTGGAGACCGAGCCCCTTGGCGGCGAGGTCCTCGCGGATGATCGCCATCCCCAGGTTCGTGCCGTCCCGTCCGCCGTACTGCCGCGGTAGGGGATAGCGGTAGAACCCCGCTGCGTCGGCCATCGTCCGCACCTTCCGGAGGAGCGCTTCCCATTCCTCGTTCGGCAGTCCGCCACGATGCCAGTCGGTGCGCGCGTCCTCGCGCCGATGGTCGAAGAAGCGGATGTTGTCGTCCGCGCGCTCGAGCGGGCGGAGCTCGCGCTCGATGAACGCGTCCATGTCGGCGAGGAAGTCGGCGACGTCCTTCGGGATGGTGAAGTCCATGGCCTGCTACCTACCACGAGCGCCGCCGGACCGGCGCTGGTCGCACGGGCGGGGGTTGTCGTACATTGCGGTCATCAAGGTCGACGGCGGTTGGTCGTACCGGCCGGGGTGAACAGCAACTCTGCCAACCGTCGGATGCGCGGGCAGCCGTCGGCGCCGGGATAGTCGCCGAGCGGATCGAGGAGCACGGCGGCGAGGCCGGCGCTGCGCGCACCGAGTACGTCGATCGAGAAGACGTCCCCGACGTAGAGCGTCGTCGCGGGCTCGGCGTCCATGTGCGCGAGCGCGAGATGGAAGATCGCCGGATCGGGCTTCTCGACCCCGACCACGTGGGAATCGACGACGGTGGCGAAGCGCCCGCGCAGGCCGGCGCGGACGAGGTCGGCCTCGACACGCCCGTCGGCGTTCGACACGACGCCGAGCGCAAGCCCACGCGCGCGGAGGGCGTCGAGCACGGCCGGCGTGTCTGGCTCCATGACGCGCCACAGGCAGCGCGCGCGGTTGTGCTCCTGGAGGACGTCGACGATACACGCCGCGCTCGCCGCCGGCACGCCGACCGCTTCCAGCACCGTCGCGAAGTAGGACGGCCGTCGCGCGGCATCGTCGCGCCAGAGCCCGACGTCGAGGGCGCCGTTCGCCGTGAGCGCCCGATCGACCGCTGCCTTGGCGACGTACTCCGCGACGCGAAGGGCATCCGGCTCGACGGCATGGCCGTGCTCCGCCAGCACGCCGACGATGAACGCATAGTCCACGTGGAAGAGCGTGTTGCCGACGTCGAACAGGATCGTGCGCACGCGTCCCGACTATCAGAATGTTGACTGGCCGTCCCGTGTGGCCTACGGACCGAGGGAGATGGCGTGGCGCGTCGCGCTCGTGACCGGCGTCGGCTGCATCGTCCTCACGGCGCCGGTGCTCACCGCGGACGACGCGAGTCCGCCCGACTGGAAGCCCACGGAGATCACCCGGGTGACCGTCGGCGCCGACGGCGGCATCACGCTCAACGGCAGGGTCAGCACGTTCGGTGCCTTCAAGATCGAGTGCAAGCGGCTGCACCGCGTCGATGGGGCCCTCGAGTACGTGCGAAGCACGGACGGCGAGGATCCGCGCACGGCTCGTCGGGTCGCGCGGATCATCGTCTCGACGGGCGTGTCGGTGCGCTTCCTCGGATCAGACGGGGAAGTCCCGAAGGACTTCCAGGCGGCCGTTCCCAAGGTCCCGCTGTAGCGCGTACCGAATCACGCCCAGGACTTGCGGCGCGCTGTAGCAGCTTGGCGGATGGCCGGCCGTCAACGTTCGCCTCTCTCCCGAGACGCGACTCACGGCTTCCGTTCCTCAGGCGCACCCCGCAGAGCTCATCATGCCACGGGCCCGGACGCGCTTCATCGCTTCCTGTGCGTCGCGCGTGGCATCGATGAGGTCGTCGCCGGTGAGCAGGCCCTTCTTCCGGAGCGCATGCTGGAGGACGAGCGTGTTCAGGACCGTCTCGGTGAACAGCGAGACGAATCGCGGCGCCAGATCGCGCAGGCGATCGAGGTCGGGTTCCAACTCGGCCGCGAAGAAGGCCAGCTCCTCTTCCAGCATTTCGGTGGGTGTCTTCATGGGTCGCTCGAAGGAGCGAGACGAGCAACCGGTATGCCACGCGGCAGGGCCCAATTCGCACGACGCGGAATGCGCGTCGACTGCTAAGCGTCATTGGCAGTTGGGCGCTACGCCGGCTAATGATTGCACTCGAGCTGACGCTCGATGCGGCGGAGATCGCCGAGCTCGATGCTGCCACCGAAGCCTGGCGTGTGACCGGCTGAGGAATCATCGCCGTCCTTTGACGTCACCGCGCCGTGCGGTACAACCGCCTCGGAGGTGGGCCCATGACCGCCGGCGACGACATCTACGGCAGCGCGGAGCATCTCGCGTTTCGCGAGACGGTCCGCAAGTTCGTGCAGAGCGAGCTCGTGCCGCGGGCCCGGGAGTTCGACCATCTCGGGCGCATCGACAAGACGGTCTACCCGAAGATGGGCGCGCTCGGGCTGCTCGGCATCCGCTGGGACCCGCAGTACGGGGGCCAGGGCCTCGACTACTCCTACCACGCGGTCTTCCTCGAGGAGCTGGCGCTCTGCGACAACGCCGGCGTCGCGATGGGCATCAGCGTGCAGACCGACATGGCGACGCCCGCCCTCGCCCGCTTCGGCAGCGACGCGCTGAAGCGGAAGTACCTGACGCCCGCCATCCGGGGCGAGCACGTCGGCGCCATCGCGGTGACGGAGCCGGGCGCCGGCTCGGACGTCGCCGCCATCAAGACGCGCGCCGTCCGCAAGGGCGACGAGTGGGTGATCAACGGCTCCAAGATGTTCATCACCAACGCCGCCACGGCGGACTGGCTCTGTCTCCTCGCCGTGACGGATCCGGAAGCCGGCTACGGCGGCTTCAGCCAGATCATCGTCCCGACGGACCGGCCCGGGCTCACCTACCAGCTGCTCGACAAGATCGGGAACAAGGGCTCGGACACCGGCCTCTTCTTCTTCGAGGACGTGCGCGTCCCGCTGTCGAACACGATCGGCGACCCGCACCGTGGCTTCCAGCAGCAGATGAACCAGTTCCAGGACGAGCGCATGGTGCCGATCGTCATGGCGCCGGTCGTCTCGCGGCAGGTGTGGGAGGCGACGCTCAAGCACTCCCAGGAGCGCGTCGTCTTCGGCAAGCCGCTCGCGAAGATGCAGGTGAACCAGCACAAGTTCGTCGACATGATGATCCAGATCACGGCCGCCGAGGAGTTCGCCCGCCGCTGCATCCGGAAGGTGGTTCGCGGCGAGGACGCGACGCTCGACATCTCGATGGCCAAGGTGTTCTGCACCGCCGTCGAGCAGTTCGTCGCCAACACGTGCGTGCAGCTCTTCGGCGGCGCGGGCTACTGCTGGGAGAATCCCGCCGCGCGCGCCTTCGTCGACTCGCGGCTGGTCAGCATCGGCGGCGGGGCCGACGAGGTGATGAAGCAGGTCGTCGCCAAGATCCTCCAGGTGTAATGCCCGCTGTTCGCTACGAGCTGCGTGGCGACGCGGCATGGATCACGCTCGACCAGCCAGAGCGCCGGAATGCGCTCTCCGACGCGCTCGTCGGCGAGCTCCGCGCGCATCTCGCCGCGGCCAATGCGGCGGCGGACGTGCGCGCCGTCGTCCTGACGGGGGCCGGGCCCGCATTCTGCGCGGGGGCGGATCTGAAGGCGGGCGGCATCGGCGCCGCCGACAACCCCTTCGTCGAGGTGCTGAAGACCGTCTGGGAGTTCCCGAAGCCGATCGTCGGACGGATCAACGGGCACGCCTTCGGGGGCGGCGTCGGACTTGCCGCGGCGTGCGATCTGACCGTCGCCGCCGAGTCGGCGCTGTTCGCCTTCAGCGAGGTGCGCGTCGGCGTCATCCCGGCGATGATCTCCGTCCTCTGCATCCGGAAGCTCGGCATCCAGCAGGCGATGTGGCTCTTCCTGACCGGCGAGCGCGTCTCGGCCGCGCGCGCGGTCGAGCTCGGGCTCATCCACCGCGCCGTCCCGGCCGACCGCCTCGACGCGACGGTGGAAGAAGTGCTCGACCTCGTCCGGCTCGGCGGGCCGAACGCCGTCCGCGAGGCGAAGCAGCTCGTGCGCCGCATTCCCGAGCTGTCGGTGGACGAGGGATTTCGCTGGACGGCGACGAAGATCGCAGAACTCTTCGCGTCGGAGGAGGCGGCCGAGGGGATGCGCGCCTTCGTCGAGAAGCGCCCACCCCGCTGGGCGGCGAAGCCGTGAGCGACGTTCTCCGCATCGCGAACTGCAGCGGCTTCTACGGCGACCGGCTGAGCGCTGCGCGCGAGATGGTCGAGGGCGGCCCGATCGACGTCCTCACGGGCGACTACCTCGCCGAGCTGACGCTCATGATCCTCTACCGCGACCGGCTGAAGGACCCCGCCGCGGGCTTCGCGCGTACCTTCCTCCGACAACTCGAGGAGGTGCTCGCCACGTGCGTCGCGCGCGGCATCAAGATCGTTGTCAACGCGGGCGGGCTGAACCCCGCGGGGCTCGCCGCCCGCACCGAGGAGCTCGCGGCGCGCCTCGGCGTCGCGGCGCGCGTCGCCCACGTCGACGGCGACGACCTCCTGGCGCGGCTCCCCGCGCTCCAGGCGAGCGGCGTCGACTTCCGCCACCTGGACAAGGGCATCCCGCTCGCCGCGCTCGACCGACCGGTGGTGACGGCCAACGCCTACCTCGGTGCCTGGGGCATCGTCGAGGCGCTCCGGCGCGGGGCCGACGTCGTCATCTGCCCGCGCGTCACCGACGCGGCGCTCGCGCTCGGGCCCGCCGCCTGGAAATTCGGCTGGGCCCGCGACGACTGGGACCGGCTCGCGGCGGGCGTCGTCGCCGGCCACATCATCGAGTGCGGCGCGCAGACCACAGGCGGCAACTATTCTTTCTTCCGCGAGGTGCCGAACCTCGCACACCCCGGATTCCCGGTCGCGGAGATGCATCCGGACGGGACCTTCGTCGTCACCAAGCACCCCGGCACGGGCGGCCTCGTGTCGATCGGCACCGTGACCGCGCAGCTCCTCTACGAGATCCAGGGGCCGCGCTATCTGAATCCCGACGTCACCGCGCGCTTCGACTCGATCCGTCTCGCCGACGACGGACCCGACCGGGTGCGGGTGTCGGGCGTCAAGGGGGAGCCGCCACCGCCCAGCACGAAGGTGTGCATCAACTACCTCGGGGGCTACCGGAACACGGTCACCTTCGTGCTCGCCGGGCTCGACGTCGAGGAGAAAGCGCGGCTCGCCGAGGAGACGCTCTGGCGGCTCGCCGGCGGGCGTGAGCGCTTCGCCGAGACCCACGCGCAGCTCGTGCGCTCCGACCGCACCGACCCCCACACGAACGACGACGCGTTCGCCTACCTGCACGTGACCGTGAAGGATCCGGACATGGGCCGCGTCGGCCGCGCCTTCAGCAACCGGGCGATCGAGATGGCGCTCGCGAGCTATCCCGGCTTCTTCGTGACCGCGCCGCCCGCTGACGCCTCGCCGTACGGCGTCTACTGGCCCGCGCTCGTGCCGTCGGAGCTCGTCGAGCACCGCGTCGTGATCGGCGGTGAAACGGTCGGCATCCCTCCGGTGGTTGCGCGCGGCGGCGAGGCGAGCGTCGCGCCGGTCGAGCTCCCTCCGTCGCCGTCCGGCCCGGTCGAGCGCGTGCCGCTCGGCCGCGTCTTCGGCGCGCGCTCCGGTGACAAGGGCGGGAACGCCAACGTTGGCGTCTGGGCGCGCAGCGGGCCAGCGTACGCGTGGCTCGAGCGAGAGCTCACCGTCGACCGTTTCCGGCGGCTCGTACCCGAGGCGGCCGGCTTGCCGGTCGACCGCCATGCGCTCCCGAACCTCTGGAGCCTCAACTTCATCGTGCACGGCCTCCTCGGCGACGGGGTCGCGTCGTCGACGCGCAGCGATCCGCAGGCGAAGAGCCTCGGCGAGTACCTGCGGGCGAGGCTGGTCGACGTCCCGCGCGCGCTGCTCGGCGCGTGACGCGTCTCCGTCGGGTGCCGCTCGTCGCGGTGTCCCGGCGCCGGAGGAGGCGCGGCTGGGGCCGTTCGCGCGGTAAGGGGAAGGACGGGCGCGCGCACAGCGATCCCTGGCGATCGACGCGCTGAAGATCAGACGCGGGGATGAGGCGAGGAGCGCTGGAGACGTCTCCGTCGGCAGCCATGACTCCTCGGACGATCGTCCGTCGCGATGAGGCCGTGTCGCCTCCAGCCGACGGCAGCAAGCCATGTCCTCGCGCGGACAACCGGCGCCGAGCCCGCCACTGGCGGGATGGATTCCCGCCACCCGTCGAACCACGGCGCCGACGAGCAGGGATCCAGTCCGCGTTCTCCCGCGGAGTGCTTCTGACGATTTCTCAAGACATAGATCAGCGCAAACCGGACCGCGCGAGGCGTGGTCAGCGTCCGCGCGTGATAGCGGTCCCCGAAGACGGCTCCGCGCCGCCCGAGCGCGTGGTTCACCGCACGCGCGAGGCGGATCACGAGGCCGCGCAAGCCGTGCCGCAACGCACGGGTGTTGTCGGCCTCGACGATGAGATGGAGATGGTCATCTTGCGCGCTGAAATGGATCACGCGGAAGCCGCGGCACGAAGCAATGTGCGCCGGCCGCGTGCAGTGCGGAACGCCGGGTCGGCGGCCAGGCGTAGGCTTCCGTCCGGCCCCGCGGCGACGGCCGCCCCAGGTACGCGGCGACGGTAGCGACAGCTGCAAGGAGCGCGTCACTTTGATTCGGCGATAATAACACTCTAGCTACCATATGTCAAGAGGAGCGTGCTGAGGGCCCGATAGCGCGTCCGATGCCGTCCCGGAAAACGGATACGAGACCCGAAGGCAGGCCGCCCGCGCGGCGCGGCTCGACCATGCGAGGATTTCCCGCGATGTGCATCGCGAGCCGCGTGCCGCGCGTCCGACGCCGCCCTCATGCCGGACCGAGCATTGCAGCGACCGGCGCGCGGCGAACCTACCCGCCCCGAGTCGACACCGGCTCGGGCGCCTCGAAAAGCCCGTGCGCATGCTCCATCCACACGCTCACCAGCGCGCGCCGCGGCAGGCCGAGCGCACGCAGGTCGTCCGCGAGCGGGTGATCGCCGAGCACGAGCTTCGCCGCGCCGACGTGAATCCCGACGCCGGTCGCCCCCGAGACGAAGCGCGTGCGATGCAGCGCACCGTCTACATGGCTGTACGTCACCATGGCGGCATCGGGCAACGTGCGTCTGCCACCGCGGACGACCGAGAATGTCAGCACATGCCGCCCGTCCATGACGAGCCGACACTCCCGCCGCCCCTCGCCGTCGCGGAAGTCGATGCGCTCGATGGTCTTCGGAAAGCCCCAGATGCCGCGGCCGGCCTCGCAGGTGAAGCGCTGGTCGACGGGGAGCTTCCAGATCCACGTGGCGAGCCGGTTGCGCGCCAGGTCGACTGCCGCTCCGAGATACGGGATCGCCGGGGGCGGCGCCCGTCGCTCGCGGACGAAGAAGGCCAGCGAGACCTCGTGGTAGTCGCCGAGGTCGTTGTCGCGGTACTCGATCGCCGCGACGCTGAAGAGCGCGCGGCCGGGCAGCAGCTCGACGACGTCGAGGGCGGGGTCCGGGAGGAGCCGCCGGGCGGCGGCCGTCTGCACGAGGTAGGTGGCGGCGGCCGAGGCCGCGTCGCGGACGGCGACCGGGAGGGTGACCGCACGGCCTTCGAACACGAATCGGCGTGCGGCACCGGCGTCGATCATCCGGGCCGGGGACTAGCACCTCGCGGCGGCCTGCCGCCAGGCCGCGGCCTCAGAGCCCGAGGATCCGGTCGTACCGCTTGATGCGCGACGCGTCGCCGCTCGAAATCCGCCGGGCGTTCATCTCGACGGCCAGCATGTGGCGGCGGATGTAGCTCGCGGCCAGCTCGGGGCGGCCCTCGGGCACGTCGGCCAGGCAGAGGAGCTCGCCCCCGACCACGACGTCGATCACCATCTCGCAGACGCGCTTGGCGTTCAGTAGCGCGTACTGCGGGTCGCCGAGGAGCGCGGGGGCCGATTCCTCGATCCAGCGGAGCCCCTCGGACACCTGGGCGACGAGCTCCGGACGGCGATCGCGAAGGGTTTCGAGCTCCGCCCGGGTGGTCTCCAGCGCCGCGAAGAGTGCTCCCTTGCTCATTTCCTTGAGGGCGAAGCTCGCCTGGATCTCCGACGTGCCCTCGTAGATGGTCGTGATGATCGAGTCCGAATGGTAGTGCCCGGCCGGCGTCTCGGCCATGTAGCCGATGCCGCCGTGGATCTGGATGCCCTGCCGGGTCACGTGGTTGCTGATCTCGGTCGCGTAGTACTTGCAGAGCGGGGTGAAGAACCGGATCAGCTGGACGTTGTGCTCGAGCTCGGTCTGGAGCGCGGCGCGGTTGCCGTTCCCGGCCGACGGGCCGGCGGCGAGCTCGCGGCGGATCGCCTCCGTCATGTCGATGAGACCGCAGGTGCGGTAGAGAAGCGCGCGGGCGGCCTGGATGTTGATCGCCATGAGCGTCAGCATCGACTTGACGAGCGGCTGCTCGATGATCGGCGTGCCGAACTGCACCCGCTCGGCGGCGTACTGCCGCGCTGCTCGGTACGCCGCTTCGGCGATGCCGATCGCCTGCGCCGAAACACCGAGCCGCGCGTTGTTCATGAGGTCGAGCATGGCCCGGAAACCGCCGCCCGCCTGGCCGAGGAGGAACGCCTCGGCATGGTCGAACTCGATCACGCAGGTGGGCGAGCCGTGGATGCCCATCTTCCGCTCGACGCGGGACACCCGCACGCGATTCCGGGTGCCGTCGGGCAGCGTCACGGGGCAGAGCGCCAGGCTGAGACCGTGGGTCGTGCCGCGCGATTGGTCGAATGTCGCGCCGTCGCGCGCCAGCACGAGGTGCATGTCGGCGCCGCCGTTCGTGATGAAGATCTTGCTGCCGTCGATGAAGTAGCGGCCGTTTTCCTCGCTGAGCCGCGTGAGGATGCCGCCGAGATCCGATCCCGCCTGCGGCTCGGTGAGGTCCATGCAGCCCTGGAGCTCGCCGGAGACGAAGCGCGGGAGGTAGCGGTGCTTCAGCTCCTCCGAGCCGTACTTCTGCACGTCCAGCGCGACGCCGGCCTGCAGGCCGACGATCGTCATCAGGCTCGGGTCGGCGCGCGACAGCATCTCCATGAAGACGCAGTTGACGAGGGCCGGCAGCCCGTAGCCGCCGTATGCGGGATCCACCATCAGACAGAGGAGCCCCGCGGCCCGGAGCTTCTCGTAGCCCGTGACGATGTGCGGCGGCACGACGACGGCGGAGCCGTCGAGCCGGACCTCCTCGTGCCAGTGGTCGCGCGCGGCGGCTTCGATGTCCCCGCACACCTCGCCCGCGGTGCGCAGGATCGTCCGGTAGGTCTCGACCTCCTCGGCGACCTCCGTGCTCGAACCGCGGAGCCGGAAGTAGCGCTCCCAGTCGAATCGGTGGTCGATGAACAGCTGGAGATCGCGGTGGAAGAAGTCTTTCATGGAACCCTCACATGTCCCGCGCGCTCACGACACCGCCGCCGCCAGGAGTCGGCGCGGCGTCGGCCGCGCCTTGTCGCAGGCGAGGCCGATCTGCCGGAGCACGTCGAAGAGATGATACAGCTCTGGATAGACGAGCGGCTTGCCGCTGGTCATCAACGTGGCCGCCACCTGCCGCTCGGGATCGGCCCACGACACGATGTTCGTGAAACCGAGGTGGCCGAACGCATAGCGCGTGTCCGGCCCGTACGGGCTGAACCACTGCCCGCCGAGCATGAAGCCCATGCCATAGCGGAACGGCAGCCCGAGCGTCAGGTCGAACTCGAGGTACGACTGCTCGGAGGTGGCACGGCGAATCGTCCGCGGGTCGAAGACCCGGACGCCGTCGAGCTCGCCGCCGTCGAGCAGCAGCTGGTAGAAGAGGCCGAGCTCGTTGGCCGTCGCGACGACGTTGGCCGACGGGATGATGCCGGTCAGGAAGCGCGGGTCGTTCGACAGCGCGGGCACCTCGGCGAAGCCGATCCCGAGCGCGCGCCGCAGAAGCGGCGAGAGCGGCGGCAGCGCCGGGGGACCGGTGAGATAGTTCCGCGCCACGCGGTCGACGTCCTGCGGGCGGACGCCGTAGCCGAGCCAGCGGAGCCCGAGCGGCCGGCGGATCTCCTCGTCGAGCACCGCGCGGATCGTCTTCCCGGTCACCCGGCGGATGAGCTCGCCCAGGATGAAGCCGCCGCTGATCGCGTGGTAGGCGAGCTGGCGGCCCGGGCGCCACGTCGGCTTCAGGTCCGACAGCAGCCAGACGATCGCTTCGGGATCGTGCAGGCGGTCGAGGTCGAGCGCCTCGCGCGGCAGGTTTGGCAGTCCGGCGCGGTGGATCAGCACGTGGCGGATCGTGATCCACTGCTTGGTGCTGACCGCGAACTCGGGGATGTACTCGCACACCCGGTCGTCCAGGCGGATGAGGTTCCGCTGGTCGAGAAGGTGGACGAGCATGGCCGTGACCGCCTTCGATGCCGAGAAGATCGTGAACGGCGTCGCCGGCGTCGCGAGCACCTTCGGCGCGTCGGGTGCATCGTCGGGGCCGTTCCCCGACGCGTGGCCGATCGCCCGGTCGATCAGCACCGCACCGAACCGCCGGACGCAGAGCTGGATCGCGGGATGGATGCCGCTCCGGTAGAGCGCCTCGACGGCGCGCCAGATGCGGGCGACCGACTCGGGCGGGACGCCGAGGTCGCGCGCATCCGACTCGGCGGCGATCGTCGTCACCGACTCCGGCCGGGACGGAATGCGACACGTGGTGACGAACGGACACCGCATCGGTCTGCGGCGATCGTAGCGGGCGTTCCCGCAGGACAAAAGCACAGGGCAGCGCGAGTGCGCGCGCTCCCGTGACAAAACCCTGACGCGGCCTGCGTTGAAGGCCTCCGGATCGTGCGATAGAGGCAACTGCACCGTGCAACGACTCCGCTCCTGGGCGGCGACGATCGTCTTCCTGCCGGTGTTCGGCACGATCCTGCTCGTCTTCGACGTGGCGCAGCGCTGCGCGCGCCGCTTCGGCCAGCGGCCGCAGGAGTACGTCGCCGGGTGGCTGCAGATGGCGCTCGTGTGGGCGTTCGGCCTCTGCGGCACGCGGCTCGTCGTCGAGCGCCCTCCCGGCTTCGAGGCCGGCGGTCGCTACATCGTGATCGCGAACCACCAGAGCATGTTCGACATCCCGATGCTCGGGAGCCTGCTCTTCTCGACCTTCCCGAAGTACATCTCGAAGCGGTCACTCGGGCGCTGGATCCCGAGTGTGTCGTACAATCTTCGCCGCGGCGGCCACGTGCTGATCGAGCGCAGCGACGCGCCGGCGGCGCTCGCCGCGATCCGCGAGCTCGGCGGGCGGGTCCGGCGCGGCGAGGCCTCGGCGGTGATCTTCCCCGAAGGCACGCGCGCGCGGCATGGCACGCTCGGAACGTTCAAGCGCGCGGGCATGCTCGCGCTCCTCGACGAAGCGCCCGACGCGCCGGTGCTGCCCGTGGTGATCGACGAGTCGTGGCGTCTCTTCCGCCACAACTGCCTGCCGGTACCGTGGGGCGTCCGGGTCTACGTGCGGCTCGGGCCGCCGATCGCACGCCAGCCGGGGGAAGACCGCGCGGCGCTCCTCGACCGTGTCCATGACGAGATGGCGGTCCTCCTTGCTGCGCGACGCGGCGAGCCGGCGATATCGCACCCCGAGAGACGCCCCGTCGCGGTCGCGTCGCGCGGCTGAGCACCCTTTCCCAGCGTACTTGCAATTCACCGACGCACCTGCCATGGGGATTAGTGTCCATTTGTTTGTGCGCGATCCCGTCGCGTCCGTTCCCACGGCCCTCGGTTCACGCCCGGCAACTGCGACAAAATACCAACCGCCCGAGAGGGCAAGGAGTGTGTGGACCGATGGGTAAGAAGATCTTCGTGGGGAATCTTTCTTTCGACACGACGAGTGCCGACCTGGAGTCGCTGTTCGCGCAGGCGGGAACCATCACCTCGGCGACCGTCATCACGGACCGCGATACCGGACGGTCCCGCGGCTTCGGCTTCGTCGAGATGAGCTCGGCGAGCGAGGCGCAGAAGGCCATCCAGGAGCTGAACGGCAAAGAGCTCCAGGGCCGGACCCTGAACGTCAGCGAGGCGCGGGAGCGCTCCGGCGGCGGCGGTGGCGGGGGCGGCGACCGGCCCCGCGGCGGGGGCGGCGGCGGCTTCGGCGGTCGCCGGCGCTAGCCGGACCCGCTTCCGAAATCCCGCCGGCGCGCAACACCGGGACACGGTACCCGCGCCGGCCGTTCGCGCATGATGGCGGTCCATCACCCGCTCGCACTAAGCGAGCGGGTGATGGGACCCTACGGCGCCTATCCGCTCTCCGGGCTGAGGAGAGCGGCGGCGCGGTGAGCGGTGCGGGCGTAGATCGTCGTCGCGGCGGTGAGCGCCGCCGCGGTCGTATGGCCCGACCGGGCCGGCGCGCGAACCGCGCTGCTGCGGGTCGACGTCGGCGACGCCGTGGCGACCTGCACGAAGGACGGACGGCCCTGCGACGTCATGGCCGGCGCGGACGGCGTGTGCGGCGTCCGGCTGCGCGCCTGCGTCGACGCGCGGGCGCGACGCGGCCTCGTCCGGCTCACCGTGCGAGGCGCGCAGACGATCACCGAGCCGCTGCTCGAGGCGCTCGCCGCGTTGCCGAACGCCTCGCACGCGAGGCGCGGTGTCTTCGGGCACGAGGAGACCACCCAGGTGATCGGGCAGAACGGCGCGTCCTCGCCTGGCGGAACGCGACCGGCCGCTGATCCCTTCACCCGCGCGCACGGACGTGGCAAGGTGGACGGCTATGATCTCCGCGGGCGCAGCGCCCTGGCTCTTCTGCGGCGGGAGCCTCGTCGGCGCATGGTTCACCTACAATGCATTGCGGCCCTACCATCGAGCCGCGCGGCGCTCGGTCGCGAGCTTCTTCGCGGGGTGGCTCACTACCGAGCTGGCCCTTCACCACTTCGTGTGGCAGCTGCTGCTGACCGCCGTGTTCGTGTGGGCCGGCGCGCTCGCGGCCTGGCCGGGGATCGTCGGGCTCGCCATCACGCTCGCGTCGTGGGCCGGGCTCGCGCAGTGCTATCGCGTAGCGCGCGGTGCCGAGGCCGTCGTCGAGCAGGCGCTGTGCGACGGGCTCGGGCGGTCCTACCGCGAGGAGATCTTTCCCGAGGTCCGCGAGAAGTTCGCGCCGGCGATCGACTGGCGGCAGATCCTCTTGCCGTTGCCCGTGTGGCATCCCGGCGTCGAACGGGTGCGCAACGTCGTCTACAACCGCGTCGACGAGAAGGCGCTCGCGCTCGACGTCTACCGTCCGAGAGCCGAGATGTCGGGCTGTCCGACGCTCCTCCAGATCCACGGCGGCGCCTGGATTCTGGGCAGCAAGAACGAGCAGGGCATTCC
>VBKG01000414.1 GCA_005879585.1 Deltaproteobacteria bacterium
CTCGCCGAGCTGCTGTCGCGCGTCGACCTGCGGGTCGCGCCGGGCTACCGGATGCGGCCCGTGCTGCGCACCGTCACTGTCGCGCCGTCGCGCGGGATGCCGGTCGTGCTCGACGCGCGGCGCGGCTAGGCGGCCGCGGCGCGAGCCCCTCGAGCAGGCAGCGCGTGGCGTGCTCCGCCAGCTGCTCGAGGGGGACCACCTTGAGTACGTTCGCCGGGATCTGCTCGTCCACGGCGAGCACCGCGAGGCCGTGGATGCTGCACCAGAGCGCGAAGGACAGTGCCACGGGGTCGCCGGGCCGGATGCGGCCCGCGCGCTGGCCGCGTTCGATGGCGCCAGCCAGCAGCGCCCAGGCCCCGACGGCGGCGTCGCGCAGCGCCGGATGGTCGCGGCCGCGGACCGCCGGGCCGCTCATCAGCCGGTAGTGCGACGGGTGGGCGGCGGCGAACCGGACCACCGCGATCGCCATCGCCCGGAGCGCGGCGACGGGATCTCGTGCATGCGTCCGGGCCGCCCGGGCGATGGCGTGCCGGAGCCGGCGAAATCCGTCCTCCGCCACCGCGGCGAGGAGGGCACTCTTGTCGGAAAAGTGGCGGTAGGGCGCGGCCTGGGACACGCCGGCGCCGCGCGCGGCGCCGCGCAGCGTCACGCCGAGCGGGCCCTCCGTGTCGAGGAGCGCGGTCGCCGCCGTCACGAGCGCGGCGCGCAGGTCGCCGTGATGGTAGGCGGTGCGCCGGCGGGCGGTCGCTGCGGCTCTGCGGCTCACGTCGTCCCCTCCTGACAGGGAATGTTGACACAGTCAACTTCGAGCGCTAGATGTTGACGTCGTCATCATCAACGGCGCCGATCGGGCGCCCTGGAGGCCTGCCATGTCGCCGACGTTCACCATCGTGCTTCTCTGGCTCGGCTTCGCCGGATCGCATCTCACGCTCTCGAGCGTGCGGGTGCGGCAAGCGCTCGTCGCGCGGATCGGCGAAGGGCCGTTCCGCGGTCTCTACTCGCTCGTCGCCTTCGCGTTCTTCATCCCACTCGTGTGGACCTACTTCGGGCACAAGCACGCGGGCCCGTGGCTCTGGACGCTGCCGCTCGGGCCGGGGCTGCGCTGGGCGATCTACGCGGGGATGGGGCTCGCATTCGTGCTGGCGGTGGCGGGCTTCATCCGGCCGAGCCCGGCCGCGATCATCCCAGGCGACCCGCGGCCGAAGGGAGTCTACCGGATCACGCGACACCCGCTGATGATGGGCATCGCGCTGTTCGGAATGCTGCACCTCCTGCCGAACGGCAGCGCGACCGACGTCGCGTTCTTCGGCGGTTTCCCGCTCTTCGCGTTGATCGGTGCGGCACACCAGGATCGCCGGAAGCTCGCGACCGACCCGCGGTTCCGCGGCTTCTACGAGGCCACGCCGTTCGTGCCGTTCACGAGCAGCGCGGCGCTGCAGGGCATTCGCGAGCTCTTGCCGGCGGCCGCCGGCATCGGGATCCTCGTGACCGTCGTCGTGCGCTACTTCCACACGTCCTGGTTCGGCGGCTGAGCCGGCGCACGGTCTCCCCGGCCGGTCAGCTCTTTTTCTTCTTGACAGGGCGGATAGGGGCTTCGTAAGGTTGCCGCCAATATCGATCCGGGGGGGGTCGCCATGCGGCGGATCGCGCGGGTTCGGACTGTTCTCACAGCCCTGCTGCTGGTGTGGGTCTCGAACGTCTCGGCCACCAGTCCCTCGCTTGTGCTTGCACCGGGATCGCCGACGTTGCCGGGTATCCCGGCGTCGGCGGGCGACGTCCTCCATCCGTTCATGCCTCCGCCGCCGGGACCGCAGCCGCCGCCGCTCGGGCCCGGCGCCGGCGGCATTCCCGGGGGCGACCTCGGACTGTCCGTCCCGCCCATCTGCCCCGGGCCGTGCGACGTCATCACGGGACTCTCGTACGGGATCCTCGCGCCCGCCGGCCCGGGCGTGAACGTCTATTTCTCGGTCGCTCCGGGGGCGGCCGGTACGCCGGAGCCGCCCTCGCCGCCGGCGGCGGCCAACGTGACGTGCGAGGCCGGCGCCGGTGATGCGGCGGCGGACCTCTTCCATGCCCAGCCCTTCGGACCAGCGCTTCCTGGTGGTCTCACGAACATCCGCGACTTCGACGGAAACGGCATCGTGCCGCCCGGCAGCTGCGCGCCGCCCGCGTTCGGTCTCGGACTGATCGAGCCGTTCCCGCCAGGGCCGCCCCCCTTCGACGATCTGCGCGACTTCGAGATGTGCACGCCGCCGTTCGTCTACGAGCCCGTCCCGGTTCCCACGCTCTCCGGACCCGTCTACCTGACGCTGGCGCCCGGTTCTCCGACACTCGGCGTGATCGGCGCGTCCCCCGCCGACGTCCTCGTGAAGATGCCGCCCGCCGGCCCGCCGGCGCCGATCGTCGCCGTTCCGGCCGCGGGCCTCGTACTCCCCCGCCGACGTGATCGTCGCGACGCCGTTCGTCGCCATGGCTTGCCCGCCGGGCGCCGCGGTCATCGCCGCCGGCGCGCTGGGGCTCGCTCCCGGGAGCAACATCGACGGCCTCGCGATCAACGCCGACAGCGACGGTGACCGTGTCGCCGACCCGTGCGACAACTGTCCGCTCGGCCCTCCGGACAACAACAACGTCGACATCGATGGCGACGGGCTCGGAGACGTCTGTGACAACTGCCCGATGACGCCGAACCCGGGCCAGGCCGACGGTGATGCGGACGGCGTCGGCGACGCGTGCGACAACTGTCCGACGGTCGCCAATCCCGCGCAGACGGATACCGATGGCGACGGCGTCGGCGACACGTGCGACAACTGTCCGACGGTCGCCAACCCCGCCCAGACCGATACCGACGGCGACAGCGTCGGCGACGCCTGCGACAACTGCCCTACGGTCGCGAACGCCGGGCAGGCGGACGGCGACGGCGACGGGCGCGGTGACGCTTGCGACGCGTGCACGGGCGGCGTCGGCATGACGAAGGCGAGGCTCACGATGTCGCTACCGGGCGGCGGGATGGACAAGCTCAGCCTGACGGGGGTGCTCGGCTTTCCCGGTGCGTTGCCCTCACCGCCACTTGCCCTCACGACGGCCGGTTTCCGCATCCAGATCCTCGACGCGGGCGCGGGCAACGCGATGCTGCTCGACGACTACATCCCGGGCGGCGGCCCACCCCAGTGCGGCGCCATGGACGGATGGCGCGCCAACACGTCGCTCCGGGTCCATCGCTACGGGAACACGACGACCGCGCTGCCGCCCGGCTGTGCGGCCGGCTCCGCGCTCGGCATCTTCCGGGTGAACGGCATGGACGCAACGGCGCGGCTGAAAGGCGTCAAGGTCACCGTCAAGGGCAGGAACGGCACGTACGGGCCTGTGATCGGCCCGTTGACGGTCGAGATCGGGCTCGGCGGTGAGACGACACGCCGCCCCGACACCGCCGGACTTCCGCGGATGACGAACCGCCAGGGCCGAGCGGCGTCCGCGCCCGCATAGGCGACGCCGATGCGCGCCGTTCGGGCGACGCGCGCGGCCGGCATGGGCGGCGCGTCGAGGATGCGCAGCGCCCCGCGGACGAGGTCCGCCCCGTTGTCCGCCCGCGTGATGCCGAGCGCGCGGCAGAGGACGCCGGGGCCGCGACAGAGGCGCCACTCCGGCCCGTCGGGCAAGCCGCGCCGCCGCCGCATGAGCTCGATCCCCTCGAGCGGCTCGAGCGCGCGCAGCAGCACGGCCTCGGGGACGCCGACGCGTTGGCACACTGCGTTCATGCAGAAGTACATGCCGTAGATGAAGTAGACGTAGGCGTGGCCGGCCGGACCGTACATGACCTCGTAGCGCGGCGTGCGGCGGCCGCCGGAACTATGCGCGGCGCGATCGGCGGGGCCGCGGTAGGCCTCGACCTC
>VBKG01000339.1 GCA_005879585.1 Deltaproteobacteria bacterium
CTTCCGGCGGGCCACGGGCGGTAGGCGAGGGGTGGATCTGGCCGGAAGGAGGCTTCACGCATGAGGTATCTCGCAGGCGGGCTTCTCGCGATGTCACTCGTGTTCGGTACGGCGCGGTGGGCGAACGCCGCGTGCGATCTCACGCAGGCGCAGCTCGATGCGGCACGTGCGGCGGCCGATGCGGCGTGCGACGCGGAAGACCCGCCCAGGGGCTGCACCACGGCGACCAGTCACGGGCAGTACGTGTCGTGCTTCGTGCACCAGGTGAATGCAAACCCCGCGGTGCCTCCGGAGTGCCGCGGCGCCATCAAGAGGTGTGCGGCGCGCTCGATCTGCGGCAAGCAGGCCAGGGGCTTCGTCACCTGCTGCAAGACGAGCTCGAGCGGGACGACGAAGTGCAGCATCAAGAGCAGCGCGCCGGGATGCACCGACCACGCGCCGGCGGGCGGCAGCGCCTGCGTGGGGACGCACCCGAGCTGCTGCGACGCATGCACGGATACCGGCTGCGCTCCGTGAGCAGCTGGTGAGCGACCGGTCGCCTGCCGCCACCGGCAGGTGACCGGTCGGGTTTGCACCCGACGGGTTTTTCCCTACCATGTGCCCCCCGCGGTCCCGGCCGCGACGCGTCCACATGGCGGAACCCACCCTCGGCGTCATCGGCGGCAGCGGCCTCTACGACCTCCCGGGTCTCGACGCCGTCGAGCGAGTGCGTCTCGAGACGCCCTTCGGCGAGCCGTCGGACGAGTTCGTGATCGGGCGCCTCGGCGGTACCCGGCTCGTCTTCCTGCCCCGCCACGGGCGCGGCCATCGCCTGCTGCCGTCGGAGCTGCCGTTCTGCGCCAACCTCTACGGGATGAAGAAGCTCGGCGCGGACTGGGTCGTCGCGGTGAGTGCGGTGGGAAGCCTGCGCGAGGAGATCGCCCCCGGCCACGTCGTCGTGCCCGACCAGTTCATCGACCGCACGCGTGGCCGGCGGAGCACGTTCTTCGGCGGCGGCGTCGTCGCGCACGTGCAGTTCGCCGACCCGCTCTGTCCGGCGCTGTCGCGCGCGCTCGCCGCGGCCGCGCGCGCGGAGAAAGCGACGGTCCACGAGCGCGGCGTGTACGTCTGCATGGAGGGCCCACACTTCTCGACCCGCGCCGAGTCGCACCTCTACCGGAGCTGGGGTGCGCACGTGATCGGGATGACGAACCTCCAGGAAGCCAAGCTCGCACGTGAGGCGGAGATCTGCTTTGCCACACTCGCGCTCGCGACCGACTACGATTGCTGGAACACCGCGCATGCCGACGTACAGATCGAGGACGTGCTGCGCGTGCTGCAGGCGAACGTCGACCTCGCGCGGCGGACGGTCGTCCGCGTCGCGGCGGCGTTGCCGGCGCGCACGGGCTGCCCGTGTCCCGATGCGCTGCGCCACGCCATCATCACCGACCGTGCCGCCATCCCTCCGGCCGTGCGCGCGGCGCTCGCGCCGATCGCGGGGCGCTGGCTGTGAGTGCGGTCGCCGTCGTCGGCTCGGTCGCGTTCGACGACATCGAGACGCCAGCGGGGCGGGCCGCGCACGTGCTCGGCGGCTCTGCGACGCACTTCGCCGTCGCCGCCAGCTACTTCTGCCCCGTGCACCTGATCGCAGTCGTCGGTGACGACTTTCCGGCCGACGAGCGCGAGTACCTCGCGTCACGCGGCATCGACCTCTCCGGGCTCGAGGTCCGGCCGGGACGTACGTTTCGCTGGTCGGGACGGTATCACGAGGACCTCAACGTGCGGGACACGCTGGCGCTCGAGCTGAACGTGTTCGCCGACTTCCGTCCGGACGTCGCCGCCGCCGTCCGCCGTGCGCCGTACGTCTTCCTCGCCAACATCGATCCCGCGCTCCAGCAGGGCGTGCTCGACCAGTTCGAGCGGCCGGTCCTCGTCGCCTGCGACACGATGAACCACTGGATCGCGAGCGCGCGCGAGCCGCTCGAGGCGCTGCTGCCCCGCATCGACCTGCTGGTGGTGAACGACGAGGAGGCGCGCCTCCTGTCGGGCGAGCGCAACGTCGCGCGCGCCGCGCGCCGCATCCTCGATCGTGGCCCGCGAACGGTGCTGATCAAGCGCGGCGAGTACGGCGCGATCCTCTTCTCGCCCGAGTCCGTGTTCGCCGTGCCCGCCTTCCCGCTCGAGGACGTCTTCGACCCCACCGGCGCCGGCGACGCCTTCGCCGGGGGAATGGTCGGGCATCTCGCCGCCACCGGCGATCGGACCGACGCCGGGCTCCGGCGGGCGATCGTCTACGGTAGCGTGCTCGCCTCGTACATCGTCGAGGACTTCGGTGGACGCCGTCTCCGCACGCTCACGCGCGACGACATCGAGCGGCGGTACCGACAGTTCGTCGCGCTGACGGAGTTTTGAGCCCGCCGTCGCCCGCGCTCTCGGTGGTCATCCCGCTCTACAACGAGGGGGACAACCTCGAGCCGCTCATCGCCGAGCTCGGTCCGGTGCTGGACTCGCTCGGGCGGTCGGCGGAGATCGTGGCCATCGACGACGGCAGCACCGACGGCAGCTTCGAGCGCCTGGCGGCGCTCGTCGCGCGCGAGCCGCGGCTCCGCGTGGTGCGGCTGGCGCGCAACTACGGCCAGACCGCCGCGCTCGCGGCCGGTATCGAGCACGCGCGCGGCGGCATCATCATCTCGATGGATGCCGACCTGCAGAACGACCCGCGCGACATCCCGCGCCTCCTCGCGGCGTTCCAGGGCGACGTCGACGTCGTGAACGGCTGGCGGACGCCGCGGCGCGACCCGTGGCTGCGGCGCCGTGTGCCGTCGGCGCTGGCGAACCGGCTGATCTCGCTCGTGACCGGCACGGCGTTGCACGACTACGGCTGCACGTTGCGCGCGATGCGGGCGTCCGTGGCACGCGAGCTCCAGCTCTACGGCGAGCTTCACCGCTTCATTCCCGCGCTCGCCGCCGACCTCGGCGCGCGCCTCGTCGAGATCCCGGTGCATCACCGCCCGCGGCGGGCCGGGCGCTCGAAGTACGGCCTGTCGCGCACGCTGCGGGTGCTGCTCGATCTTCTCACGGTCAAGTTTCTGTCCGGGTTCTCGACGCGGCCGATCCAGCTCTTCGGCCTTTTTGGCGTCGTGTGTGCCGGCACGGGACTCTTGCTGACCGCCGAGCTCGGTTTCGAACGCCTCGTGCTCGGCGTGCGGCTCGCCAACCGTCCCGTCGTGCTGCTCGCGATCCTGATGGTCGTCGTCGGGATCCAGTTCGTGTCGATCGGGCTCCTCGGCGAGATGCTCGTGCGCACGTACCACGAGTCGCAGGCAAAGCCGATCTATCGCGTGCGCGAGGTCGTTGAATTGACTTCCCAGGAGGGCGTCGGTATGCGTGACCGTCCATGAAGCTCTGCGTCGTCGGCACCGGATACGTCGGGCTGGTGGCCGGCACGTGCTTCGCCGAGGGCGGCAACGACGTCATCTGCATCGACAACGTCGCCGAAAAGATCGAGGCGCTCCGCCGCGGCGTCGTCCCGATCTACGAGCCGGGTCTGGCAGAGCTGATCCGCCGAAACGTCAGCGAAGGACGCCTGTCGTTCTCCACCGACCTCGCGGACGCCGTGCGGCGGAGCATCGTGTGCTTCATCGCGGTCGGCACGCCGAGCGGCGAGGACGGCAGCGCCGACCTTCGCAACGTGATGGACGTGGCGCGCGAGATCGGCCGCACGATGAACGGCTACCGCGTGGTCGTCGCCAAGAGCACCGTGCCGGTCGGCACCTCCGCGCGCATCCGTGAGGCGGTCGCCTCGGCCACCACGCAGCCGTTCGACGTCGTCTCCAACCCCGAGTTCCTGAAGGAAGGGGCCGCGATCGACGACTTCATGAAGCCCGATCGCGTCGTCATCGGCAGCACGAGCGCGCGCGCGATCGACATCATGCGCGAGCTCTACCAGCCCTTCGTGCGCACGGGCAACCCGATTCTCACCATGGACAACGCGAGCGCAGAGATGACCAAGTACGCCGCCAACGCGCTCCTTGCGACCCGCATCTCGTTCATGAACGAGATCGCGAATCTCTGCGAGCGCGTCGGTGCCGACGTCGACCAGGTGCGACGCGGCATCAGCTATGACCGCCGGATCGGCCATCATTTCCTCTTCCCCGGCGTGGGCTACGGCGGCTCCTGTTTCCCGAAGGACGTGAAGGCCGTCATCCAGACGGCACACGAGCAGGGCATGCCGTTTCCGTTGCTGGCCGCCGTCGAGGAGGTGAATCACGAGCAGAAGCGGCGCCTGGTCGACAAGGTCGTCACCCACTTCGGGGCCGAGCTCCGCGGCCGCCGGTTCGCCGTGTGGGGGCTCGCGTTCAAGCCCCGCACCGACGACATGCGCGAGGCGCCGTCGCTGACGGTCGTCGAGGGCCTCCTCACGCGCGGCGCGGTCGTCGCCGTGCACGACCCCGAGGCACTCGGCGAGGCGCGAAAGCACTTCGGCGACCGCGTGTCCTATCACCGCGTGAACTACGAGGCGCTGAAGGACGCCGATGCGCTCCTCATCGTGACCGAATGGAACGAGTTCCGCCGTCCCGATTTCGCGCGCATGAAGCAGCTCTTGCGCCAGGCGGTCATCTTCGACGGACGGAACCTCTACGAGCCCGAGGTCATGCGCGAGCACGGCTTCACGTACTTCCCGATCGGTCGCGCGTCAGTCCGCGCCACTTGAGCAGGCATGGCGCGCATCCTCATCACCGGCGGCGCCGGCTTCATCGGCTCGCATCTCTGCGAACGGTTCCTCGAGGATGGCGACGACGTCATCTGCATGGACAACTTCCGGACGAGCACGCCCGACAACATCGCGCACCTCTTCGCCAACCGGCGCTTCATGTTCATCGAGCAGGACGTCACGACGTACATCTACGTGAAGGGTCCGGTCGACGCGATTCTTCACTTCGCCTCGCCGGCGAGTCCCGTCGACTACCAGGAGCTGCCGATTCCGACGTTGAAGGTCGGATCGCTCGGCACGCACAAGGCGCTCGGCCTCGCCAAGGAGAAAAACGCACGCTTCCTGCTGGCCTCCACCTCCGAGGTGTACGGCGACCCGCTCGTCCACCCGCAGAACGAGGAGTACTGGGGCAACGTCAACCCGATCGGGCCGCGTGGCGTGTACGACGAGGCCAAGCGTTTCGCCGAGGCGCTCACCATGGCGTATCACCGCGCGCACGGCGTCGAGACCCGCATCGTCCGCATCTTCAACACGCACGGGCCCCGCATGCGGCTGAACGACGGCCGCGTCGTGCCGAACTTCGTCTCGCAGGTGCTCGGCGGCGAGCCGGTGACGGTGTACGGCGACGGCTCGCAGACGCGGAGCTTCTGCTACGTCGCGGACCTCGTCGAGGGGATCGTCCGCCTGCTGCGCTCCGACTACACGGGTCCGGTGAACTGCGGGAACCCGCAGGAGGTCACGATCCTCGAATTCGCCCGGACGATCATCCGGCTCGCCGGCAGCAAGAGCGCCGTCGTGTTCCGGCCGCTGCCCGAGGACGACCCGAAGGTCCGGCAGCCCGACATCACCCGGGCGCGGAAGCTGCTCGGCTGGGAGCCCCGCATCGGCCTGGAGGACGGGCTCCGGCGGACGATCCAATTCTTCCGCGACAAGCTGCAGCCCGCATGAAGGTCCTCGTGACGGGCGGGGCGGGCTTCATCGGCTCGCACGTCGTCGACGCGTGTGTGGCCGCCAGCCACGACGTCGTCGTGGTGGATGACCTGTCGACCGGCAAGCGAGAGAACCTGAACCCGCGCGCGCGCTTTCACCAGCTCGACATCGCCGATGCCCGGACGGCTGACCTCATCCGCGACGAGAAGCCCGACGTGGTGAACCACCACGCGGCGCAGATGGACGTGAGACGCTCCGTTGCCGACCCGCTCTTCGACGCCCGCGTCAACGTCCTCGGCACGATCCACCTCCTCGAAGCGGCGCGGCAGGCGGGGGTGCGGCGTCTCGTCTTCGTCTCCTCCGGCGGCGCCGTCTATGGCGAGCAGGAGACGTTTCCCGCCGCCGAGACGCACCCGACGAACCCGGTGAGCCCCTACGGCGTCAGCAAGCGGTCCGGCGAGCTCTACGCGTTCTTCTACCAGGCCGAGCACCGGCTCCCGTTCATCGCGCTTCGCTACGCGAACGTGTACGGACCGCGCCAGGACCCGCATGGCGAGGCGGGCGTGGTCGCCATCTTCACGGGCCGGATGCTGCGCGACGAGCCGGTCGTCGTGAACGGCGATGGCTGCCAGACGCGTGACTACGTCTACGTGGGCGACGTCGCGCGCGCCAATCTCGCGGCGCTCGAATCCACGGCCACCGGGCCGTTCAACATCGGCACCGGCATCGAGACCGACGTGAACACGCTCGCGAAGCTGCTTCTCGCCGCGGCGGGCGGCCGCTCGGAGGTGCGCCATGGTCCGCTCAAGGCGGGCGAGCAGCGGCGGAGCGTCATCGACTGCCGGCGGGCGGCGGAGCGCCTTGGATGGCGGCCGGAGGTACCGCTCGCCGCGGGACTCGAGCGTACCGTCGAGTGGTTCCGCGAGCGGGCCAGAGCGGGATGATGACGGGCCGCGCGCGGCGTCGCGCGGCCGTGCTGCCGGCGGTCGTCCTGGTGGCCTGCGCGGGTCGCCAGGCGGTGAACCGCCCGTCGACGTGCTCGAGGCCGACTTCGCGCGCTTCTTCGCCGCGTCGCTTGCGGAACGCGACCCCCGCCCGTAGATTCCTTGGACTTGGATACCGCCCGCATCCGTAACTTCTCGATCATCGCGCACATCGACCACGGCAAGTCGACGCTCGCCGACCGGTTGCTCGAGCGGACCGGCGCCGTCTCGCCGCGCGAGATGGCCGAGCAGTTCCTGGACGACATGGAGATCGAGCGCGAGCGCGGCATCACGATCAAGGCGCGGTCCGTGCGGCTCGGATACCGGGCACGCGACGGTCAGGACTACGTGCTGAACCTGATCGACACCCCCGGCCACGTCGACTTCGCCTACGAGGTGTCGCGGAGCCTCTCGGCCTGCGAGGGCGCCATCCTCGTGGTCGACGCCTCGCAGGGCGTCCAGGCGCAGACCGTCGCCAACGTCTATCTGGCGCTCGACCACGACCTCGCGATCGTGCCGGTCATCAACAAGATCGACCTGCCGAGCGCCGAGCCGGAGCTGGTCCGCCATCAGATCGAGGAGATCATCGGCCTCGACGCCTCGCGCGCGATCCTCGCGAGCGCCAAGGAAGGCCGCGGCACGGACGACATCCTCGAGGCCATCGTCCAGGACGTGCCACCGCCGAAGGGCGACGCCGACGCGCCCACCCGGGCGCTCATCTTCGACTCGTGGTTCGACCCGTATCACGGCGCCGTGGTCCTGGTGCGCGTCTTCGACGGCACGCTCCGCAAGGGCGAGCGGATCCGCATGATGTCGACGGGGAAGGAGTTCCAGCTGACGCGCATCGGCGTGCTGGCGCCGCGGGCGGTGGAGGTGGCGGCGCTCGGGCCGGGCGAGGTGGGCATCGCGATGGCCGCGATCAAGGAGGTCCACGACACGAAGATCGGCGATACCATCACCGACGCCGATCGCCCGGCGGCCGGTCCGTTGCCCGGATTCCACCCGGTCAAGCCGATGGTGTTCGCCGGCCTCTACCCGGCCGAGTCGGCGCAGTACGAGGCGCTCCGCGACGCGGTCGAGAAGCTCCGGCTGAACGATTCCTCCTTCACCTACGAGCCGGAAACCTCGCTGGCGCTCGGCTTCGGCTTCCGCTGCGGCTTTCTCGGCCTGCTCCACATGGAGATCGTCCAGGAGCGGCTGGAGCGCGAGTTCGCGCTCTCGCTCATCACGACGGCGCCCACCGTCGCCTATCGGGTGGTCAAGCGCGACGGACAGGCGGTCGTGATCGACAGCCCGGCCAAGCTGCCGCCGCCGCTGCAGATCGACCACATCGAGGAGCCCTACATCCTGGCAACAGTCCACCTGCCGGTCGAGTTCCTCGGCAACGTGCTCGCGCTCTGCGAGGAGCGGCGCGGCCTGCAGAAGGAGATCCGCTACCCGGGCGAGACCCGCGCCATGCTGGTGTACGAGCTGCCGCTCGCCGAGATCGTGATGTACTTCTACGACCGGCTCAAGTCCATGACGCGCGGCTACGCCTCGATGGACTACGAGTACCTCGACTTCCGCCCCTCCCAGCTCGTCAAGCTCGACATCCTCATCAACACGGACGTCGTCGACGCGCTCTCGGTGATCGTGCACCGCGACAACGCGTACGTTCGTGGCCGCGAGGTCACGCAGCGGCTGCGCGAGCTCATCCCGCGCCAGATGTTCGAGGTGGTGATCCAGGCAGCCATTGGCGCCAAGGTGATCGCGCGCGAGACGGTGAAGGCGCTGCGCAAGAACGTCACCGCGAAGTGCTACGGGGGCGACATCACGCGCAAGCGGAAGCTCCTCGAGCGGCAGAAGGAGGGGAAGAAGCGGATGAAGCAGGTGGGTCGCGTCGAGATCCCGCAGGAGGCGTTCCTCGCGGTGCTGAAGGGTGGCGGGTGAAGAGACGCTCGTCTATCATGGCACGGAATGGCTAACCTCGAGCCCCGGGGCGCCGCCGCAGAGGCCGTGTCGCGACCCGTCCCGAGGCCCAAGTCGACGGCGCGTGAGTACGCGGAGGCGCTGGGCGTCGCCCTCCTGCTCGCGCTCCTCATCCGCATGTTCGTCGTGCAGGCTTTCAAGATCCCTTCGGGGTCGATGCTGCCGACGTTGCAGATCGGCGACCACATCCTGGTGAACAAGTTCGTCTACGGCGCGCGGATCGAGATCCCGCTGACGCAGGTCTCGCTCGGACAGCTGCCCGGGCTGCACGAGCCGCACCCCGGCGACGTGATCGTCTTCATCTGGCCGAAGGACCGCTCGAAGGACTTCATCAAGCGTGTCATCGCCGTCGGCGGCCAGACGGTCGAGGTGAGGAGCAAGCAGGTCTACATCAACGGGAAGCCATGGGACGACCCGCACGCCACCTTCGCGCCCCCGCGCGGGGTGTCCGGCAGCGGGGAGAACTACGGCCCGTACAGCGTGCCGGCCGGCACCGTCTTCGTGATGGGCGACAACCGCGACCAGAGCTACGACTCGCGCTTCTGGGGGCCGGTCTCACTCTCCGACATCAAGGGCCAGGCGCTCATCATCTACTGGTCCTGGGACGGCCCCGACCGCTGGGTTCGCTGGGATCGCCTCGGTCGTCTGGTCTACTAGGACGCCGACCCGAGATACATCTCGGGTCGGGACCGGACGCGAGAGTGGAACGCTCGGTGACCCGCGCGCGCCGCATGTCGCGGCCGGCGAAAGCCGGCGCGACAGACGAGGTACGCCCGCCCCGCCGACGCCTCTGTGCGAGGCCTGTCCAGCACGCCGAAGGCGGGCGGCTTCACCGCTGCGGCGGCATCCGCCGATCGAGCGATGCGCGCCGGGCGCGTACCCCGCATGCCGCGCTGGCTTCGCCAGCCGCGGCACGGCAGTCGCGCGTGGTACTGTCCCTTCACGCTCGCGTCTGGCTCCGACCCGAGACATGAGTCTCGGGTCGCGCTCTATCGCGCGAGTAGCTCGGACAGCGCTGCGTTGAAGGTGTCGGGCTCCTCGAGGAACGGGGCATGGGCGCTGTCCTCGAAGACCGTGAGGCGCGCGCCGCGGATGCCCTTGGCGAGCACCTCGCCGCCGGCGAGCGGGAGCAGCCCGTCGTGGCGCCCGTGGAGCACCGCCGTCGGAACGTCGAGCGTTCGCAGATGCGGACGGAGGTCGGCGTCGAGCACGCCCTCGAGACACGCTGCGGCGACGTGCGGCGGGGTTTTCTGCATCTGCCCGACCGCCCAGGCATGGAGCGGCGAGGTGGCGCCGGCCTTGAAGAAGTCCGCGGCCAGCTGCCGCACGAAGGCGCGAAAGTCCTTGGCGATGACCGCGCGCATCTCCGCCGCCCGCTCCGGCGCCGCGTTCGGGTTCTTCCCGTCGCTGAGCCCGCCCGGCGTCGTGCACACGAGCCCGAGCGCGCTCACGCGCTCGCCGAGGCGCCGCGCGAGCTCGAGGACGACAAGGCCGCCCATCGACCAGCCGACGAGCCCCAGCCGTGGCACGCCGAGCGCGCGCACGAGGTGCTCGAGGTCGCCCGCCATCGCGCCGATCGTGTAGCCGGTCCGTGGATGCGACGACTCGCCGTGGCCACGCAGGTCGACGGTGACGAGCGTGAAGCGGTCGCGGAGCGCCTGGACCTGCCGATCCCAGAACGTCCGGTTGCAGGTCCAGCCATGGACCAGGAGGACGAGCGGGCCCGTGCCCACCCGGTCATAGCGGAGCGAGACGCCGGCGTGCGAGAGAAATGGCACCCGGCGCTCGTACCGTGGGCTTCCCGACCGCGCAACATGGGCTGGCCGATTCCCGTATCGGCCGCCGGGTGCTAAGCAGACCCTGAGCGATGGGCAGCGAGCACGACCGCATCCGGGACGAATGGGAAGCCGTGGCCGGCGGCTGGCGGCGCTGGGAGCCGCTCTTCCAGTCGTTCACCTGGCCGGTCGCGCTGCGGATGGTGGCGGTCGCCCAGATCGGCGCCGGACAGCGCGTGCTCGACGTGGGCTGCGGGATCGGCGATCCGACGCTCCAGGTGGCCGTGCTGGTCGGTCCGCACGGCCACGTGCTCGGCATCGACCTGGTCGAGGAGATGCTGGCGACGGGCCGCGAGCGGGCGGCGGCGCTCGGCCTCGCGCACGTCGAGTTCCGCGCCGCCGACATCGCGACGCTCGATGTGCCCCCGGCGAGCTTCGATGCGGTGCTGGCACGCTGGAGCCTCATCTACATCGAGGATGTGTCCAAGGCTCTCGGACGGCTTCGCCGGGCGGTGCATGACGGCGGCCGGATCGCCGTGACGGCCTGGGCGCCCCCGGAGGCCAACCCGTGGATCGCGATCCCGATGGAAGAGCTGGCCCGCGTGCTGCCGGTCTCGCCGCCGGATTCGACCACGCCCGGGCTCTTCTATCTGTCCGCCGACGGTGCGCTCGCGGACGCGCTTCGCGCCGCGGGCTTCCGCAACGTCGCGCAGGAGCGTGTCCAGCTCTCGCAGTTCGCGCGTGAAGCGACCGAGTTCTGGGCGATGCTCGCCGACATGGCGGGGCCGCTGGCACCGATCGTCGCGGGGCTCGCCGGGCCCGAGCGCCGGCGCCTGCTCGACGCGGTCGCGGAGCGGATCGAGCGGTTCCGGAGCGGCGACGTCCTGCGCATCCCGGCGCAGGCGCAGCTCGCGTGGGGGGAGCTCTAGTCTACGCGAGGGGTTCCACCCCTCGCCCCGCCGGGCTAAGCCCGGCGTCCTCACTCCCCGCTTCGCTCGGCCGCGCGCTTCGCGCGCGGAGAATCTTGGGTCGCGCTCCGCCGACATCGCCGTCCTACGACGGCACGAAGACGTTCAACCCGTGCTCGTGCCGAACCGTGCCGGTGCGGCCCACCTGCTCCTCCCGCTCCATCGCCTCGAGGAGGCCGACGTCGCGCGGCAAAACGGCGATGAACCGCTCGCCGCCCGCCAGCCGCCCGATGGCCGTGCCGTGGTCCGGCGCTCCGTCGCGCCCGTGCATGACCGTGTAGGCCTCGACGCTCGCGCGACCCGTGGCCTCCGGGATGACGACGGGATGCGGCTCCGCCTCGACCCAGGCCTGCAGCGCCGCACCGCCGGCGCGCTGCCACCCGCGCGGCGGTGGCGAGGCGCCGTAGATGCCGAGCGCATGCTTCGTGAGATGCCAGCCGTTGGCGTGCACGAGGCCGAACCCGTCCTGCGCCACGCGCAACCGCGCGACGAGCGCCGCGATTGCGTGCGTCGTGTAGTTGTTCCCCGGGCCGCCGAACCACGGCAGACCTCCGGTCACCGTGAGCGCGCGCGCGTCGTCGGCGGCGATCCCGAGCATCGCAGCGGTGAGGCGCGGCGCGATCGGAAAGCAGCTGTAGAGGTCGAGGTGCTCCACGCGGTCGATCGTCAGATCGGCTGCTTCCAGGAGCTCGGCGCCCGCGCGGCGGACGCCGGGGAGGCTGTGATAGTCGACGCGGTCGAGCAGGTACCACCGCTCGGTGACGTCGACACCAGCCCACGGATAGATCCAGCGATCCTCGGGGACACCGAGGCTCCGTCCGGTGGAATCCGCGGCGAGCAGCAACGCGGCGCCCTGGTTCACGTCGAGGATCGAGTTCATGAACTTCGGATACGGAAAGCCGATCATCCGGTTCTCAGGGGTCACGGTCGCGAGCTCGGCGGCGCTCTTGCCGTCGCGGAACCACGCGTATGGATTCTCGGCGGCGAGCGCGGCACAGCGCGCCGCGAAGGCGCCGAGCTCGCGGCGATGCGCCTCGAGGTCGAGACCCCGAGCCGCGCGAAATGCGTTCTCGAACAGCGGATACGTCGCGATCGGTTGCGCTGCGCCGTGGCGGATCTCGAGCTCGCTCGAGCCGGGCCGGCCGTCGCCCCAGCGCGGCGCGTCCTCCGCGCGCGGCGGCGTCCACGGGATCCGCCGCCCGGCGCGGCCGAGTGCGCGCGCCGTGTGCCAGGCCTCGGCACCGGCGACGACCGCCAGTGCGACGCGGCCCGCCGCGATCTCGTCCGCGAGGTGGTTGACGAGGGCCTGCGGCGTGTTGCCGCCGAGCGTCGTGTTGAGACGCCGCGCGCCCGGGCAGCCGAGGCGCTCGGCGAGAAGGCCCGCCGCGTCGCCGTAGTCGTGGCCGACGACGGTCGGCACCGCGACGGTGTCGACCGCCGCCAGGAGCCGCACGCCGCCGCCCGCATCCTCCGCCGCGCGACGCGCCGCCTCCTCCATCAGGAGGAGTGGCTCCTTGCCCGCCGTGGGATCCTCGGGACGATCGATCGTCTGCCCGCCGCCGATCAGGACGGGCTGGATGCGCCGGCGCTCGGCTGGCATGGGCATGTGACGCGTGCTACCCGTAGCGCTCTCCCATGGGCGCGCGAACCCTGTCAAGGTGAAATGGCCGCCCGGACGCTCCGCACACCGATCTGCGACCTCTTCGGCATCGACGTCCCGGTGATCCTCGCCGGCATGGGCGGCGTGTCGATGGCGCCGCTCGTGGCGGCCGTCTCGAACGCCGGCGGCCTCGGGGTGATGGGCGCGGCGAACCTCTCGCCCGACGACCTGCGGGAGGAGATCCGGAAGACGAAGGCCCTGACGAAGAAGCCGTTCGCCGTCGACCTGCTCGCGCCGCTGCCGCAGATGATCGTGCCCTACTTGCCCATCCTCTACGACGAGGGCGTCAAGATCTTCGTCGCCGGCCTCGCGATCCCAGAGAAGCACGTGGCGGAGATGCACGGACACGGCATCACGATCATGGTGATGACCGGGAAGGTGAAGCATGCGGTACGGGCCGAGGCGGCGGGCGCCGACGTCGTCGCCGCGCAGGGCACCGAGGCAGGCGGGCACACGGGCGAGATCGGGACGCTCGCGCTCGTGCCGCAGGTCGTCGATGCGGTGAAGATCCCGGTGGTCGCCGCGGGCGGCATCGTCGACGGCCGCGGCGTCGTCGCGGCGCTCGCGCTCGGAGCCCAGGGCGCGGTCATCGGCACGCGTTTCATCGCCACGCCCGAGGCCACGGCCGCGCGCAGCTATCGCGAAGCGCTCGTGCGCGCCGAGCAGGACGAGACGATCCGCACGCGGTGCTACTCGGGCAAGCCGCTCCGCTCGCTCAAGAACCGGTACATCGCGGAGTACGAGGCCGATCCGGGCAAGATCCGGCCGTTCCCCGAGCAGCTCATGATCTCGTCCCAGCGACGGGTGATGGCGTACTGGGAAGCCGAGGCGGACCCGGAGCGGACTCGCGCAGGCCGAAGGCGTGCTCGGCTCGCTGCCCGGCTGACGCGTCGCCCAGGGGCTCGCGATCGTCTTGGCCGGCGACGTCGCCACCCCGGGATGCGCGCTGAGCCAGTCGAAGACCGACGGGACGTACTGCCTGACGCTCGACAGCAAGTCGCCGGACCGAGTCGACCATCAGTCGCGTGAGGCGCCGCGGGGAGCGCCGCAGCTGATCGTCGACGTCGCCCCCTGAGCGGGGCCGGCGCTCAGCGGGATGCCGCGCGGCGGTCGCGCGACTCCGCGTCGCCGGCGGGCGTGGCGAGCGCCGCGGGCGGCCGGTACTGCTCGCGGTAGATCTCGACGAACGAGAAGAGGATCGCGAGGATCACCGGTCCGAGGAACACGCCGACGAACCCGTAGACCTGAAGGCCGCCGAGGATCGCGAAGAGCAGGAAGAACGTCGGCAGCTTGGCGCGGCCGCCGATGAAGAGCGGCTTGATCCAGTTGTCGGCGGTGCTCACCACGAGCACCCCCCAGATCGCGAGCCCCGTCGCGCGCGCGAGGTGGCCGTTCACGGCCAGGTAGACCGCCGTTCCGCTCCACACGAATGCGGGCCCGGCGAGGGGCAGGAACGAGGCGAGCGCGGTCAGGAACCCGAGGAAGACGCTGAAGGAGAGCCCGCCGATCAGCCAGTAGCCGAGCCCGGCGAGCACGCCCTGCGTGGCGGCGGTGACGACCATGCTCTGCACGACGGCGGTGAGCGTGGTGTACAGCCGGGCGAAGACCGCCTCCTTGTGCGCCGGTTCCATCGGGAGCAGCTCGCGTAACCGCGCCGCCATCACCTCGCCGTCGCGGAAGAAGAAGAACAACGCGACGAGCATCAGGATGAAGTTCACGACCGAGACGAGCAGGTTCCGCGCGAGGCTCGTCGCCTGTCCGACGATCTGCTCCGAGAGCCAGTTCATCGCGCGCAGGAGCAGATCGGAGAGCTCGATCGAGAACTGCTCGAACGCCGGGGCGACGCGCATCCAGACGCCGCCCAGCCGCGAGGCGCGCAGCTGGTCGACGAGGCGCACGACCTCGCCCTGGCGGACCGCCTCCTGCACGCGGAGATAGGCGCCCGTCGCCTCGCGCACGAGCAGGGAGCCGAGGAAGATCGAGGGCAGGATCACGGCCACCGTCACCGCGAGGACGAGCGACAGCGCGGCGATCGACCGGCGTCCGCGAAAGACGCGGCCGAGCCACGCCGTCAGCGGGTAGAAGGTGAGCGCCAGGATCGCCGCCCAGACGAGCGGCACGAAGAACGCCGAGAGGAAGAGGTACAGCTGGTAGAGCAGCAAGAAGAAGACGGCGAAGAAGAAAGCCGCGAAGAGTTGCTCCCGCGACACGGGCTAGTCACTGTAGCGGCCGGCGCGCACCATCACAAGCGGCATGACGGGCGGTGTCCAATTGCCTTGACACCGCGGGAGCGGGTTGGTACCAAAACCGCTTTGGGTCGATGCGCACAGGCACGTAGCTCAGTGGGAGAGCGCTTCCTTGACACGGAAGAGGCCGGCGGTTCAATCCCGCCCGTGCCTACCATCCAGCCTGACCGCCGTCCGGCCGTCCCTTCGGGTCCCGTGTCCCCTCGCTCCCGCCGTGAGCTCCGCTTCCGATAGATGACGGAGATCAGCGTCACATTCGAAGACGGCGCCGTGGAGCGCGTGCCGGCGGGTACCGAGGCCGGCGAAGCCATCCGGCGGCATGCCGAGCGCGACGGCGCCGGCCGCCGGCGAGCCGCGCGGCCGGTCGCCGCTCGCCTCGATGCCGACGGCTCCACGGTCGTCGACCTGACGCGTCCGCTCGTGCGGGACTGCCGGCTCACCCCGGTGGCCGCCGACTCGCGCGACGGTCTCGACGTCGTCCGCCATTCGGCCGCGCATCTCATGGCCCAGGCGGTGAAGCGGCTCTTCCCCGAGACCCAGATCACGATCGGCCCCGTAATCGAGAACGGCTTCTACTACGACTTCAAACGGCCCGACGGGTTCGCGAGCGAGGACCTGCCACGCATCGAGGAGATGATGCGGGCGATCGTCGCGGAGGATCTGCCCGTCCGTCGCGAGGAGGTGCCTCGCGACGAGGCGGTGCGCCGTTTCCGGGAGATGGGCGAGCACTACAAGGTCGAGATCATCGAGGGCATCCCCGAGGACACCGTCTCGCTCTACCACCAGGGCGAGTTCGTGGACCTCTGCCGCGGCCCGCACGTGCCGTCGACCGGGTGCATCCCGGCCTTCCGTCTGACGTCCGTCGCCGGCGCCTACTGGCGTGGTGACGCCCGCAACGAGCAGCTCCAGCGCATCTATGGCACGGCGTGGGCCAGCGAGCAGGAGCTCGAGGCGTACCTCAAGCGCCTCGAGGAGGCGAAGCAGCGCGATCACCGTCGCCTGGGTCAGGTGCTCGACCTCTTCTCGCTGCACCCGATCTCGCCGGGCTCGCCCTTCTTCCACCCGAAGGGCGCCGTCGTCTACAACACGCTCGTCGAGTACATCCGGGGACTCTACGCGCGCTACGGGTACACCGAGGTCATCACGCCGCTCGTCTACAAGACCGAGCTCTGGAAGACGTCCGGCCACTACGACGCCTTCCGGGACGACATGTTCCTCATGACGATCGAAGACGACGAGTACGGCGTGAAGCCCATGAACTGCCCGGGCCACTGCTACCTCTTCGCGACCCGCAAGCATTCCTACCGCGACCTCCCGGTCCGCTATGCGGACTTCAGCCGCCTGCATCGCTTCGAGCCCTCGGGCACGCTGGCCGGCCTCGTCCGCGTCCGCTCGATGGCGCAGGACGACGCCCACATCTACTGCACCCCGCAGCAGCTCGACGACGAGCTCGAGCGGTTCATCGCCATGACGCGCGAGGTGTATGGGGCCTTCGGCTTCGACCGCGTCGAGGTCACGTTGCAGACGCGCCCCGAGAAGTTCCTCGGCCGGCTCGAGCTGTGGAACGCGGCGGAGGCGGCTCTGCGGCGCGCGCTCGAGCAGGCGGGCTACGCGGTCACGGTCCTCGAAGGGCAGGGTGCCTTCTACGGACCCAAGATCGGCTTCGACTTTCGCGACGTGCTCGAGCGGTCCTGGACGCTCGCCACGGTGCAGATCGACTGCGCGATGCCGGAGCGCTTCGGACTCCGGTACGTCACCGCCGAAGGCACGGAAGCGACGCCGGTCATGCTCCACCGCGCCGTGCTCGGCTCGCTCGAGCGGTTCATCGCGATCCTGGTCGAGCACACGGCCGGGAGGCTGCCGCTCTGGCTCGCCCCCGTCCAGGTGCGCGTGTTGCCGGTGAGCGAGAAGGCGGCGGCGTACGCCACCCGCGTCGCCGAGGCGTGCACGGCGTCGGGCCTCCGCGCGGAGGCGGACCTGCGCAACGAGAAGCTCGGCTACAAGGTACGCGAAGCGCAGGTCGAGAAGGTGCCCGTCATCGCCGTCGTCGGCGAGCGCGAAGCTGCGGCCAACACCGTGGCGCCGCGCGGCGACGGCGCCCCGCAGGCTGCGGTGCCCCTCGAGGCGTTCGTCGCGCGTGTCGCCGGAGAGGCCCGCCGGCCAGGAGGTGTCGCATAACTAAGGTCGAAGAGAAGACGCGAATCAACCACAACATCCGCGCCCGCGAGGTCCGCGTGATCGACGCCGACGGCGCGCAGCTCGGGGTCATGTTGACGTCCGACGCGCTGCGCATCGCGCAGCAGAAGGAGCTCGACCTGGTCGAGGTCGCGGCCAGTGCCAATCCGCCGGTGTGCCGCATCATGGACTACGGCAAGTACCGGTACGCGCAGAAGAAGAAGGCGCAGGAATCGCGCAAGAAGTCGGCCGCGTCCCTGCTGAAGGAAGTGAAGGTCGGCTCCCAGACCAGTGGCCACGACGTCAACTTCAAGGTCGGCCACATCCGGACCTTTCTCGGCGAGGGACATCGTGTCAAAGTGACCGTCTTCTTCCGTGGCCGGTCGATCACCCATCCCGAGCTCGGCAAGGCCATGCTCGACAGAATCGCCGAGAAGGTGTCCGACGTCGCGGTGATCGATCAGCACGCGCGGATGGAAGGCCGGAGCATGTCGATGATGCTGGTGTCCAAGTGAGGGACTGACCCGATGCCGAAGATGAAGACCCGCCGTGGCGCCGCCAAGCGCTTCAAGCTGACCGCCACCGGCAAGGTGAAGCGGCGGCGTGGCTACCTGCGCCACATCCTGTCGAGCAAGACGCGGAAGCAGAAGCGACGCCTCGGCAAGGCGGCGCTCGTCGACAAGACCAACGAGAAGGCGATCAAGCGCCTCCTGCCCTATCTGTAGAGAGGAGCTGCCGGATGCCACGCGCCAAGGGCGGCCCGAAGACGCGCCGCCGTCACAAGAAGACGATGAAGCTCGCGAAGGGCTTCGTCGGCGGCCGGCGAAAGACCTACCGCCAGGCCCGCGAGACCGTGGAGCGGGGGCTCACCTACGCCTACCGCGACCGCAAGCAGCGGAAGCGCGACTTCCGGTCGCTCTGGATCGTGCGGATCAACGCGGCCGCCCGCGCCAACGGCATGTCGTACAGCCGGCTCGTCACGGGGCTCCGCACGGCGGGCGTCGAGGTGGACCGCAAGATGCTCGCCGTGCTCGCCGTCGACGATCCGCAGGCGTTCGGGGAGATCGCCGCCCTGGCCCGCGCTCACGTGGGCGCACCGGCGGCGCCGTAGAGTTGGAGGAGGAGCTCGCACGGCTCCGCGAGGCGGCGCTCGCGGAGATCGCCGCCTGCGGGACCGAGGCGGAGCTCGAAGCGGTCCGCGTCCGGTACCTCGGCCGGAAGGGGTCGCTGACGGAGGCTGTCCGCGGCCTCGGTCGCGTCCCGCCCGCGGAGCGGCCGGCGCTCGGCGCGCTCGTCAACCAGGCGAAAGAGGCCGTCGAGGCGGCGGTGGCGGTCGCTGGCGAGCGGCTCGCGGCCGCGCGGCTGGCCGAGAGCCTCGCGCACGACCGGATCGACGTCACGCTTCCCGGCCGCCGCCGTCCGCGCGGCCATGCGCATCCGCTCCGCCTCGTCGAGGACGAGATCGTCGACGTGTTCGTCGGCATGGGGTTCCAGGTGGCCGAGGGACCGGAGGTCGAGGACGACTACCACAACTTCGCGGCGCTGAACTTCGGGGCGGACCATCCCGCGCGCGACGCGCAGGACACGCTGTTTCTCGCCGATGGTCCGGATCTCCTGCTCCGCACACACACGTCGCCGGTGCAGATCCGGTACATGCGCGCGACGCAGCCGCCACTCCGCGTCGTCGTGCCGGGCACCGTCTACCGGCGCGATGACCTCGACCCGACCCACTCGCCGATGTTCCAGCAGGTCGAGGGCTTCATGGTCGACGAACGGGTCAGCTTTGCGGACCTGAAGGGCGTGCTCGTCCACTTTCTCCGGCGGCTCTTCGGGGCCGAGACGGGCGTCCGGTTCCGGCCGAGCTTCTTCCCGTTCACCGAACCGTCGGCCGAGGTCGACATCGCCTGTGTCCGCTGTGCCGCGGCGGGCGCGGCCGATCCCGCGTGCCGCGTCTGCCGGGGCCGACAATGGCTCGAGATCCTGGGCGCGGGCATGATCCACCCGAACGTGCTGCGCGCGGTCGGCTACGATCCCGAGACGGTGCAGGGCTTCGCATTCGGCCTCGGAACCGACCGCATCGCCATCCTCCGATACGGCATCGAGGACCTCCGGCTGTTCTACGAGAACGACCTGCGGTTCCTCGCGCAGTTTCCGTCCTAGGCGAGGCGCTTGTGCGCGTGCCGCTCTCCTGGCTTGCGGAGTTCGTCACGTGGAGCGCTTCGCCGCAGGCGCTCGCCGAGCGCCTGACGCTTGCGGGGTTCCCCGTCGAAGGACTCGAGGACGTCGGCCGCCTCGACGCGCGGATCCGCGTCGCACGGTTGATCGCCGTCGAGCCGCATCCACACGCAGAACGGCTGTCGGTGTGCCGCCTGGACGTGGGCGAGGGGGCGCCGACGGCGGTGGTGTCCGGTGCCCCGGAGCTGGCCGCGGGACAGCGCGTGCCGGTGGCGCTGGCGGGCGCGCGGCTCCCGGACGGCCGGGAGATGCGCACGACGGCGTTCGCCGGCGTCGAGTCCGCCGGCATGCTCTGCTCCGAGGCGGAGCTCGAGCTCGGTGACGACGC
The DNA here is from genome assembly GCA_005879585.1 of Deltaproteobacteria bacterium. Taxonomy (GTDB): domain Bacteria; phylum Desulfobacterota; class Binatia; order DP-6; family DP-6; genus DP-3. The sequence goes on from VBKG01000339.1 coordinate 19,962, forward strand.
GAGCCGGGTGCTCGTCCTGCCGGACGACGCCGAGCCCGGCACGCCGCTCGTCGATATCGCCGGGATCGCGGACACGGTCCTCGAGCTCGAGGTGACGTCCAACCGCGGCGACTGTCTCTCGGTCCTGGGCATCGCCCGCGAGGTCGCGGCGGCGAGCGGCGTGCCGCTCCGGCATCCGCGGCCGCGGCCGCGCGAGACGGGCGCGCCCGCCGCGGAGGACGTCCGCGTACGCATCGAGGCGCCCGACGGCTGCCCGCGCTACTGCGCGCGCGTCGTCCGCGGCGTCACCGTGCAGCCCTCGCCGCTCTGGCTGCGGCTCCGCCTCCGCCGCGCCGGCATGCGGCCGGTGAACGTCGTCGTCGACGCCACGAATCATGTCATGCTCGAGCGCGGGCAGCCGCTGCACGCCTTCGACCTCGAGCGGCTCGCGGAGGGGGTGATCGTCGTCCGTCGCGCGGCGAGCGGCGAGCGGCTCGTGACGCTCGACGGCACCGAGCGGACGCTCGATCCCGCGGACCTCGTGATCGCCGACGGCCGTGGCCCCGTGGCACTGGCCGGCATCATGGGGGGCGAGCAGTCCGAAGTGACGGCAGGCACGCGCGTCCTGCTGCTCGAGAGTGCCTTCTTCGCGCCGGCCATCGTCCGGCGGACCGCGCGGCGGACCGGCATCGGGTCCGAGGCCGCATACCGCTTCGAGCGGCGCGTCGACCCGGCCATGGTCCCCGAAGCGCTCGACTGCGCGGCCGCGCTGATCGGACGCCTCGCGGGCGGCCGCGCCGCTCCGGGGATCGTCGAGGAGCCCGCGGGCGGCTGGACGCCCGAGATGCCTGCGATCCGCCTCCGTCCTCGCCGGGTGGCGGCATTGCTCGGCGTCGACATGCCGCGTGGCGAGATCCGCCGGCGGCTGCGGGCGCTCGGCGCCGAGTGCCGCTCCGATGCCGGTGCATTCGTCGTGACGCCGCCCTCGCACCGCGGCGATCTCGAGCGCGAAGAGGATCTGGTCGAGGAAGTGGCGCGCCTCGGCGGCTACGACGCGATCCCGGTGCGCCTGCCGGAGATGCCGCTCACCAGCGGCGAGGACAGCCGAACGCGTCTGACCGCTCGGCGGCTCCGGCGGCTCCTCATCGCGGAGGGCCTGGCCGAGATGGTGACCCTCGCGTTCACCGACGCAGCGACGAACGGGCGGCTTCCTGGCTTCGTCGGACGGGCGCTTGCGCCCCTCGCGGTCCGGAACCCCCTCTCGTCGGAGACCGGCGAGCTCCGTCGGTCGCCGCTCGCGGGCCTCGTCCGCGCCACGGCCACCAATGTCGCGCTCGGGGCCGACTTCGTGGGTGCCTTCGAGATCGGCAAGGGCTACGGCGTGGACGCGCAGGGCGTTCGCCAGGAACCGCGCGCGCTCGCCGCCGTGCTGTGCGGCGCATGGCCGTCGCGCGGCGTCGAACGCATCGGGCCGACGGTCGATTTCGCGGACCTGAAGGGCATCGTCGAGAACGTCCTCGCTGGACTCGGCCTCCAGGAGGATGCCGCGCGGTGGCGGCCGATCGGCGAGGAGGCGTTCCTGCATCCCGGCAAGGCTGCCGTGATCGAGGTCGCCGGTACGGCCATCGGCGTGGCCGGGTCCCTGCATCCAAAAATCGCGCAGGCCTGCGATCTTGCAGAGGAAGTGTGGGTCTGCGAGCTTGACTTCGAAATTCTCGCCGACTATGGTTCGCGCCGCGTCGAGCTGCGGCCCGTACCCCGATTTCCTGCCGTCACGCGCGACATCGCAGTTATCGTTGACGAGGCGTTCCCGGCCGCTGCCATCCTCGAGGAGATTCGTTCGTTGGCTGATGCGCGCATCGAGGCGGTCCGACTGTTCGACTGCTACCGCGGTGCGCCCGTCCCCACGGGCAAGAAAAGCCTCGCATACTCGATCGCGTATCGGGCGGCGGACCGGACGCTGACCGACGACGAGGTGGGCGTCGTGCATGCCGGCGTGCTCGAGCGGCTGCGGGAGCGCTTCTCCTTCGACCTGAGGGCGTGAGACGGCCTCCATGACGATGACGAAGGCCGACATCGTCGAGCGCATCTACGAGAAGGTCGGCTTCTCCAAGAAGGAGGCGACCGAGGTCGTGGAGGCCATCTTCGAGCTCCTGAAGGAGCGTCTCGAGCAGGGCGAGAAGGTCAAGGTCTCCGGCTTCGGCAACTTCGTCGTGAACGAGAAGCGCCCGCGGAAGGGGCGCAATCCGCAGACCGGGCAGGAGATCGTCATCTCCGGCCGCCGCGTGCTCACCTTCAAGGCGAGCCAGGTCCTCAAGAAGACGATGAACGGCGGCAGCCCGCCGTCCGCCACCGGGAGCGCCACATGAGCGGCACGCCACTGCCCGACAAGCTCTACTTCAAGATCGGCGAGGTCGCGAAGCTGATCGGCGTGAAGCCCTACGTCGTCCGCTACTGGGAGACGGAGTTCAGCGTCCTCCGCCCCGGCAAGACCGGCGCCCGCCACCGCCTCTACCGCCGCAAGGACGTCGAGCTCCTGGTCGAGATCCGCCGCCTCCTCTACGTGGAGCGCTACACGATCGAAGGCGCCAAACGCCGCCTCCGCGAGCTCAACACCCACCCTCCGACGCCCCCCCCAATCGAAGACACGCTCACCATCCCGGCCGTCCGTGACGAGCTGGTAGCCCTCTACCGGATGCTGGAAGAGTAGCTCCCCGGATAAGAGAGGGTCCGCCGTCGCACTAACCGCGACCTCGGGTGTGGTCCGGCGCGGCAAGGCGGGACGGGGCGCCGCCGAGGCGAGCCCGCAGGTCCCGCACGCGCGAGCAGCTGCGGGGGGACGCCGCTTTTACGAGGCGTGCGTGGACCGAGGACCGCGAGCCGCGGCGGCGCCCTGTCCCGCCACCCCGCTACGGCCTAGCGAACCCCACTCGTACGCTTCGTGCGCAGGTGGAGACGATAGACTTTCTTGTTCTGCGGCGCCGTCCCGTCCTCGACCGCTGTGAGCCGCTTCGCCTTCCACGCGAGCAGCGCGCCGCGGAGCGACTCCGGGTTGATGCCGAGCGTCTCGCAAACGTTCTGGAAGGAGAAGGGCCACTCGTAGTCGACCGTACGGATCCACTGCTCGGCCTGCTGCGAGAGGAGCCGCGGGTTGGAGCGCGGGTTCCGGAGATGCTCCTGGAAGCACCGGATGCCGTCCTCGAGCACGGCGAGCATGAGCGCCTTCTCGCCGGAGATGTAGCTGTCGCGCCGGGCACCGTCGAAGAACTGCTCTGGGAGGATGATGTCGGGCGTGAAGAGGTCGGCCAGGGCGTCGGGGTCGCGGCTCGGCCGGTAGCTGTCCGGCGAGGGCAACGCCTCGGGGTTCGTCCGCTTCAACTCGATCGCTGTGTCGCTCGCGTAAGTGTTCGCCATGCCAAGCGGCCTCCGACCCGCCTCAGGCGTGCGAAGCGATGCAACGGTTGCGCCAGCGTGCGACGACGCCCATGCGGGCTTTCGCGCGCACAGGCGTGTCGGCCATGACCCGCCGGCCGGCCAATTTGACACCCTGAACCACGATTCCGGGTGCGTCAAAAAGCTGGCAAGCTAGGCAAGACGGCTGAGTCGCAGACGGAGACCGGCGGACGAGTCAGGACGTTGACGCGACGATCTTGACTCCCCGGCGGGCGGCTCCTAAAGAAGGGACCGCGCCGAGGGCAGGTAGGGCCTGGGCGTCGTCTTCTTGCCGCCGGGGCGTGGCGCAGCCAGGTAGCGCACTCGCTTGGGGTGCGAGTGGTCGGCCGTTCAAATCGGCTCGCCCCGACTCTCCTTCGCGTCGCGGCGCGGGGCGGGTTTCCGCCCCGCGCGCGGCTTGCAGCGCCGGCACCTTGGTGGCACCCTGCGCGCACTTGCATGGGGTCGTCGCCGCTCATCCTGGTCTGCAACGATGACGGCGTGCACTCCGAGGGACTCGCGGCGCTCGCCGCCGCCGTCCAGCCGCTCGGTGACGTCGTCGTCGTAGCGCCCGACCGGGAGCGCAGTGCGGTGAGTCACTCGCTCACCTTGCACCGTCCGCTCCGCGTCGAGGAGGTGGGCGCGGGCCGCCACGCCGTCAACGGCACACCCACGGACTGCGTGAACCTCGCCATCAACGGCATCCTCGGCCGGCGCCCATCGCTCGTCCTCTCGGGCATCAACAAAGGCGCGAACCTCGGTGACGACGTGACGTACTCGGGCACGGTGTCGGCGGCGATGGAAGGGACGCTCCTCGGCGTGCCCTCGGTCGCCGTCTCCGCGGTCGGCCGCGGCAGCTTCCGGTTCGACGCCGCGGCGGCGTTCTCCGCGCGGCTCGCGGCCTGGGTGCTCGAGCGGAGCCTCCCGCCCGATACCCTGCTCAACGTGAACGTGCCCGCGCCGCGCGACGGGCAGCCGATCCGCGGCTTCGCGCTGACGCGCATGGGCCGACGACGCTACGGCGACGCGATCGTCGAGAAGGTGGATCCGCGCGGCAAGAAGTACTACTGGATCGGTGGGGAGGAGCTCGAGTTCGTCCAGGAGGAGGGCACGGACTTCCACGCGGTGAGCCAGGGGTTCATCTCGGTGACGCCCATCCACCTGGACCTGACCAACTACAAGTCGTTCGACGCGTTGAAGGCGCTCGACTTCGCGTGGCCGTGAGATGAGCGACACGTTCGATGAAGATCGCGAACGCATGGTCGCCGCCCAGCTCGCCGCCCGCGGCATCGCGGACGGTCGCGTGCTCGAAGCGATGCGCCGCGTCCCGCGCCACCTCTTCGTCGACCCGACGCTCCGCGCGCAGGCGTACGAGGACACGCCGCTGCCCATCGGGGCACGGCAGACGATCTCGCAGCCGTACATGGTGGCGCTGATGAGCGAGGCGCTGGAGCTCGCGGACGGTGGCGACCACGTGCTCGAGGTGGGCACGGGCTCGGGCTACCAGACCGCCGTGCTGGCAGAGCTCGGCGCCCGCGTGCTGTCGCTCGAACGCATCCCGGAGCTCGCCGACCGTGCCCGCGCGCTCCTCGGCGAGCTCGGCTACCTCGACCGTGTGACGCTCGAGCTCGCCGACGGCACGCTCGGCTGGCCGGCCGCGGCGCCCTACGACGCGATCATCGTGACCGCCGCGGCGCCGCAGATCCCGCGCCCGCTGATCGAGCAGCTCGGTCCCGGGGGACGCCTCGTCCTGCCGATGGGCGAGGAGGAGCTCCAGGGCCTGGTGCGGATCCGGCGCGGTCCCGACGGCATCGCCGAGGAATATCTCGGTGAATGCCGCTTCGTGAAGCTTCGCGGCAGCTACGGGTGGGAGGAGCCCTAGCGGGTGCGTGGCGGCGTGGCCGTCGTGGCGGCGGTGGCGATGGCGGCCTGTGGCGGTGGACCCGCCGGGCTTCGCCACCGCGTCGAGCGCGGCGAGACGCTCTACCGCATCGGCAAGGCCTACGGCGTCTCCGACCGCGAGCTGGCGCGGGTGAACGGCATTCGCCAGCCCGAGCGGATCGAGGTCGGGCAGGTCCTCGTGATCCCGCACGCGACCCGGCGTTTGCCGGTCCAGGTGATCACCCCGGAGCAGGTCCGGCCCGACCGTCCCGCGGCGCGGGAGCTGCCGGCGGGCCCGGAGGCCTTCGTCTGGCCCGTGGAGGGGGGCGTCGTCACCTCCGACTTCGGCCCGCGTGGGGCGACCCATCACGATGGCATCGACATCGGGTGTCCGGTCGGCACGCCGGTGCACGCCGCCCGGGCCGGCCGCGTCCTCTACAGCGACCGGCTGCGCGGCTACGGGAACCTGATCATCATGGAGCACGGGGACGGATACGCGACGGTGTATGCCCACAACCGGGAAAATCATGCCCACACCGGCGACGTCGTCCGCCGGGGCGACGTGATCGCCTCGGTCGGGGAGAGCGGGAAAACTTCCGGTGCGAACCTTCACTTCGAGGTGCGCAAGGACAACATCGCCCGCAATCCAGTCTTCTTCCTGCCGGTGGTGCCAGCCCGTCGGATCGATGTGGTAGAGAAGGCCCCATGATGGACCTCCAGCGCTACATCCGTGACATCCGCGACTTTCCGAAGCCCGGCATCGTGTTCAGGGACATCACGCCGCTGCTCGCCGACAGCGTCGCGTTCCGAGCCACCGTCGACCGGTTCGTCGAGCAGTACCGGGGGCGGGCCGACGTCGTCCTCGGCATCGAGTCGCGTGGCTTCATCATCGGCGCCGCCGTGGCATACGGGCTCGGGACCGGCCTCGCGCTCGTCCGCAAGCCCGGGAAGCTGCCGCACCAGACCTACGCCGCCCGCTACGAGCTCGAGTACGGCACGGACGCGCTCGAGATCCACCACGACGCCATCGGCGACCGTCACCGCGTGCTCGTCATCGACGACCTGCTCGCGACGGGAGGCACCGCCTCGGCCGCGGTGGAGCTCGTCGCGCGCTGCGGCGGCCAGGTGGTCGGCTGCGCGTTCGTGATCGAGCTCGCGTTCCTGAAGGGCCGCGCCCGTCTCGACGGCCACGAGGTGTTCTCGCTCATCCGCTACGACCGCCCCTGAGGATGGCGCGGCATGGAGGAGCGGAACACCGCCCGCGAGCTCGGCGCGCTGCGCACGGCGCTGTTCGCCAGCTCGCTCCTGTGCGTCGGGGAGCTCGCGGGCGGGTACGCAACGAACAGCCTGGCGCTGATCACGGACGCGGCGCACGTGTTCACCGACGTCGCCGCGCTGGCGCTGACGCTCTTTGCGCTCTGGATCTGCAGCCGCCCCGCGAGTGAGAGCAAGACGTTCGGCTACCACCGCGCCGAGATCCTCGCGGCGCTCGTGAACGGCGTCGTCCTCTGGCTGGTGATCGCGTTCATCGCCGCCGAGGCATGGCGCCGCCTCCATGATCCTCCCGTGGTCGCAGAGCGCGGAATGGTCGCGGTCGCGGGCGCCGCCCTGGCGGTGAACGCGTTCGTGGCGCTTCGCTTGCGCGAGCACCAGGACCGGAGCCTCAACTTGCGTGGCGCTTACCTGCACGTGCTCTCCGACCTGCTGGGCTCGGTGGGTGCGCTGGCCGCTGCGCTCGTCATCCTACTCACGCACTGGTATGCGGCCGATGCGCTCGCGAGCGTCGTGATCGCGGTCCTGATCCTCGTGAGCTCGTGGAACCTCGTGCGCGAAGCGGTGGACGTGCTGATGGAGGCCGTGCCGGCGCACGTCGACGTCGAGGTGTTGCAGCAGGCGCTCGAGCGCGTACCCGGCACCGGCGAGGTGCACGACCTGCACGTCTGGACCCTCACCACCGGTCGCTACGCGCTCTCGGCGCACGCCGTGGTCACCGGCGCCGTCGACGACGACTTCCTGCTCGCGCGCATGGCGGAGATCTGCGCACGGGAGTTCAAGATCGACCACGTCACCATCCAGATCGAGCACGAGAGCCGCCGCGCCGCCGAGCCGGCGCACTGAAGGGGGGAGCGGCCATGGCGACCTTCGAGTACCTGGTCCTGGTGGTCCGCGACCTGGAGCGTGCGCTCGGGCTGTACGAGCGTGGCCTCGGCTTCGCGCGCGTGGACGGCATCAGCAACGTCCCGGCGATCGGCGCCCGCCGCATCTTCCTGCGCGCGGAGAACTGTCTCCTCGAGCTGCTCGAGCCTCACGACGAGACGAAGCCGCCGGGGGCGTTCCTGTCGGCGCGGGGCGAGGGGATCTTCGCCCTCGGTCTCCGCACCGCGGACATGGAAGAGACACTCGCCCAGCTTCGCCGCGCCGGCATCGCCGCCGCCGGTCCGACCGGCGACGCCGGCGAGGGCGAGTACTGGTACCTGCGTCCGACCGACGCGCACGGCGTCCTCGTCGAGCTCGGCACGCCCGGCGCCCCGCCGGCGATCTGATGCGGCGTGCCGCCGCGCTCTTCTACGACGGCGACACGCAGCGCGACTTCTTCGAGCCGGACGGCGCCCTGTGCGTGCCCGGCGCGACTCGCATCGTCCCGAACCTCGCCCGGCTGACGCGACTGGCGCGGACGGGCACGCCCCGCATCCGTGTGATCGGCACCGTCTGCCGTCACTTCCCCGGCGATCCCGAGCTCGCGCCGAATGGCGGCCCGTACCCACCGCACTGCATGGACGGCACGCCGGGCCAGCGAAAGATCGACGCGACGGCGCCGGCGGCCCCGCGTTGGATCGAGAACCGGACGTACACAGCCGCCGAGCTCGACGCGCTCCTCGGCGGTGACGAGGTCTTCATCGAGAAGCAGGACGTGGACCCGCTGGTCGGCAACCCCAACACGGCGGCGGTGCTGCCGCGCCTCCTCGCGGGCGTGGAGGACGTGGTGATCTACGGGGTCGTGACGGAGATCTGCATCGACCATGCGGTGCGGGCCCTGCTGGGGCGCGGCCCCCGACTGCATGTCGTCCGCGATGCGATCGCGGCGCTCGACGAGGCGCGCGGGCTCGAGTGCCAGGAGCGGTGGAGGGCCGCGGGGGTGGAGCTCGTCACGACCGAGGCGATCGAGCGCGCACTCGGGTGACCCGGCGTGTCGCCGCGCCGTCTCGTACTTCGCGTCGCACCCGCGTTGTCGCGCTTGATGCAATCTTCCTCGCAGCTTCGTTGATCTGTTCAAGCGTCTCCCACGGATTCAGCCTTCGCGCCCCTTGCCTTTCGACTCAACGCTGATAGGGGAGCACCATGGCCGAAACCCGCATCGAGCGTGACAGCATGGGCGAGATGACCGTGCCCGCGAACGCCTACTACGGCGCGCAGACGGCGCGTGCGGTCGAGAACTTCCCGATTTCCGGGCTGCGCTTTCCGCGGAGTTTTCTGCGTGCGCTCGGGACCATCAAGGCGGCGTGCGCGCGCGTCAACGCCGGGCTCGGGCTCCTCGATGCCAGGCTCGCCGACGCGATCGAGCGCGCCGCCGGGGAGGTCGCCGACGGACGGCTCGACGGGGAATTCGTGGTCGACGTGTTCCAGACCGGCTCGGGCACCTCGACCAACATGAATGCGAACGAGGTGATCGCCAACCGTGCCGTCGAGCTTCTCGGCGGCCGCCGGGGCGACAAGGCGCTGGTGCACCCGAACGACCACGTCAACATGGGTCAGAGCACGAACGACGTCTTTCCGACGGCGATCCACGTGGCGGCGTACGCCGAGATCGTGCGCGACGTCCTGCCCGCCCTCGCGGAGCTCGCCGACGCCTTCGACGATCGAGCCAAGGCATTTCACGACGTCGTCAAGGCGGGGCGGACGCACCTCCAGGATGCCGTGCCGATGACGCTCGGCCAGGAGTTCGGGGGTTACGCGAGCGTCGTGCGGCACGGCATCGCGCGGCTGCGCGCCGCGCTGCCGCACCTCGCCGAGCTGCCGATCGGCGGGACGGCGCTCGGGACCGGGATCAACGCACCGGAGGGGTTCGGGGAGCGCGTGACCGGGGAGCTCGCGCGCGTCACGGGCCTGCCGTTCGTCCCGGCGCCCGACCGCTTCGAGGCGATGCAGAACCGCGACGCGGCGGTCGAGACCTCGGGTGCGCTCCGCACGCTCGCCGTCGGTCTCATGAAGATCGCCAACGATCTCCGGCTGCTCGCGTCGGGCAGCCGCACGGGCCTCAACGAGATCGAGCTCCCTGCCACGCAGCCCGGGTCGAGCATCATGCCCGGGAAGGTGAACCCGGTGATCCCCGAGGCGGTGAACCAGGTCGCGGCGCTGGTGATCGGTCACGACGCGACGATCGCGGTCGCGGGGATGAACGGCAACCTCGACCTGAACGTCATGATGCCCGTCATCGCGCATGCGCTACTCGAGCAGATCGCGGTCACGGCCGCGTCTGCGCGCGTGTTCGCGCGGAAGTGCGTGTGCGGGATCACGGCCAACGTCGAGCGCTGCCGCCAGTATGCGGAGCTCACCGGACAGCTGGTCACCGCGATCGCGCCGGTCGTCGGCTACGACCGCGCGGCGGAGCTGTTCAAGAAGGCCATGGCGCGCGACGTGCCCATCCGGCAGATCCTCGAGGAGGAGCGCGTTCTGCCGCGCGAGGAGATCGACCGGCTCCTCGATCTGCCCCGGCTCGCGCGGGGCGGGCGCGCGACGGCGCCACGCCGATGAAGCGAATCTTCGCGCTCGCCGTTCTGGCCCTCGGGACGACCGGCTGCTTCGTCGTCGTCGGGAATCCGATCGGCATGCTGCAGCACGCGCGGCCGCTCGAGGAAACGACGGTCGAGGGCGAGGGGCACGACAAAGTGCTCCTCGTCGACATCTCCGGTCCGATCACGGAGCTGCCGACGCGGCATGCCTTCGGGCTGATCGAGGAGGAGTCGACGGTCGCCCGGGTCCAGTCCGAGCTCAAGAAGGCGGCGAAGGACGGCCGCGTCCGGGCGCTCGTGCTGCGCATCAACAGCCCCGGCGGGGGCGTCACGGCGAGCGACGAGCTGTACACCGAGATCGTACGCTTCAAGCGCGAGAACCATGTGCCCGTCGTCGCCGCGCTCGGCGACCTCGCGGCCTCGGGCGGCTACTACGTCGCCTGCGCGGCCGATCAGGTCGTGGCCCATCCGACCACCGTGACGGGGTCGATCGGTGTGATCCTGGTCAACCTGAACCTCGAGGGGCTGCTCGCGAAGATCGGGGTGCGCAACGAGACCTTCAAGGCCGGCGAACACAAGGACCTGCTCTCGCCCTTGCGCGGCGCCACGCCGGAAGAGCGGCGGATCGTGCAAGCCATCCTCGACTCGCTCCACGCCCGGTTCGTCGCCGTCGTCCGGGAGTCCCGCCCGCAGCTCGACGCCGGGCGCATCGGCGAGCTGACCGACGGTCGCATCTTCGACGCGTCGCAGGCGCTGTCCGCGGGACTCGTCGACCGCATCGGCGAGCTGCGCGACGCGGTCGAGCTGGCGAGGAAGGCGGCCGGCGTCGAGCGCGCCCGCGTCGTGATGTACCGGCGGGCGGACGAGCAGCGAGAGAACCTCTACTCGAGGACCGGTGGCGCGCCGCAGGTGAACGTGCTGCCGATCGACCTCGGCGCGCTCGGGGTGGGCGGGCCGCGGTTCATGTATCTGTGGGCTCCGGGCATCGTCCAGTAGACCCGCCGAGGCCAGCGCGCTGGACGAGTCGGCGAACTTCCGGTAGGCACGGAGCGAATATGAGTAGCGACGGCCAACGCCGTCCTGTCGAGCGGTAGCCGCTCCGGCCCACCTCGGATCATCCGCCGGCCGGGAGCGGAAGGAGGTCCGAGCGTGGCGCACTCCACATTTTCGGCCAGGCCATCCGTCCGCGGAACCCCGTGCAGCCGTGCGGTCCACCCTGGGGGACCGGCGTCATGAGCGCCGCCGGTGTCGCCGAGGCGCGCGAGCGCAGCGTGCTCGTCGCGGAGCTCGTCGAGGCCTGGCCCGTCCTCTCTCCCGAGGAGAAGGTCGAGGGTCTCCGCGTCCTGCCGCACGCCGAGGCCGAGGACTTCCTGCTCGCGCTGCCTGCGCGCGACCAGTCCGAGATCATCCTCCACATGTCGCCGGGCGACCGCCGCTCCTGGATCCGGCTGCTCCCGCCCGACGACGCGGCCGACGTGATCCAGGAGTCGCCCGAGGAGGAGCGCGACGGGCTCCTCGCGCTGCTCGACGAGCCGACGCGCAAGGAGGTCGCGGCGCTCCTCGCGTACAAGGAGGACGAAGCGGGCGGGCTCATGAACCCGCGCTACGCGCGGCTCCGGCCCGAGATGAGCGTCGACGAGGCGATCACGTACCTGCGCCGCCAGGCGCGCGAGCGCCTCGAGACGATCTACTACGTCTATGTGCTCGACGCGGAGCAACGGCTGATCGGCGTGATCACGTTTCGCGAGCTCTTCTCGGCGGCACCGGACAAGACGGTCCGCGACATCATGCACACCGACGTCGTCACCGCGCACGAGTCGATGGACCAGGAGGCGCTCTCCCGCCTCTTCGCCGAGCACGACTTCCTCGCGATCCCGGTGCTCGACGACGAGCGGCACGTGAAGGGCATCGTCACCGTGGACGACATCGTCGACGTCGTTCAGGAGGAGGCGACGGAGGACATCCAGAAGTTCGGCGGTATGGAGGCCCTCGACGCGCCGTATCTGGAGGCGGGCTTCTGGAGCATGGTCAGGAAGCGGGCGGGCTGGCTCTCGGCACTCTTCATCGGTGAGATGCTGACCGCGACCGCCATGGGGCGCTTCGAAGGCGAGATCGCGCGGGCCGTCGTCCTGGCACTGTTCGTGCCCCTCATCATCAGCAGCGGCGGGAACTCGGGGTCGCAGGCTTCGACGCTCGTCGTGCGCGCCCTCGCGCTACAGCAGCTGCGGCTCCGCGATTGGTGGCGCGTCGTGCGCCGCGAGGTGAGCGCCGGGCTGGCCCTCGGCACGGTGCTCGCGGCGATCGGCTTCGCGCGCATCCTGCTCTGGCAGGGCTTGTTCCACCCGTACGGGGAGCACTACCTGCTGGTCGCGCTCACGGTCTCGTCGAGCCTGATCGGCGTCGTCACCTGGGGGACGCTCGCGGGGTCGATGCTGCCCCTCCTGCTCCGCCGCCTCGGCTTCGACCCGGCGAGCGCGTCGGCGCCCTTCGTCGCGACGCTCGTAGACGTGAGCGGCATCGTCATCTACTTCTCGATGGCGAGCCTCTTTCTCGGCGGGACCCTGCTGTAGGCGGACTCAGACTTCCATGATGCCCCGGCGCGGGGTCGCCGTCCCGACGGTGTCGGCGGTGAGCGGCGCGCCGAGCGCGGCGAGGGCTTCGCGGTGTCGGGCGAGCGGCGTGCGCATCATCTCGTCCTCGAAGGGCCGGAGCCGCTCGAACGGCGCCGTCGCGAGGGTCCGATCGACCAGCGCGGCGGTCCTCGGCCACCGCATGGCGTCGATCGTGAAGCGTGCGAAGGCGGCATTCCGGAGAAAGCAGGCGATGGCGATGTCGGCGATCGAAAGGTCGCGGAAGAGGAAGCCCTCGGCCGGCGCAGCCGCCTCGAGGTAGCCGAGGACCTGCGGCACGTCCTCGGCGAGCGTGCGCGCGACGAGGGCTCGGTCCGTCTCCTCGCCCCAGACGAACCGCCGGATGACCAGCTGGTTGAAGAGCCGCCAGATGAAGACGTCGCCCATGCGCGTGTCGGCGAACTCCTCGAGCCAGCGCGCGCGAGCCCGATCCGCGACGTCGCGCGGATAGACGGCCGGCTGTGGATGCCGGTCTTCGAGATACTGGCAGATCACGGTGGAGTCGGCGAGCGTCACGCCGTCGTCGACGAGGACCGGGACGCGCCGGAGCGGGCTCAGCGTCGAGAAGCGGTCGCCGCCCATGAACGGCACGATCGGATCGATCTCGTACGGCACGCCCTTCAGGTGCAGGCAGACGAGTACCTTGCGCACGTAGGGTGAGAGGTAGCTGCCGATGATCCGTACGCGATCGGGCATGGTGGGCGACCGTAGCACGGAGGTCGGACGGCGGCACAACTTGCCGCGGCTCGCCGTGCAGACTACAAGCCGGACCCGTGAGCCTCGGCCGCGTCGTCGAGATCTGGCGGTACCCAGTGAAGTCGATGGGCGGCGAGCAGCTCCGGACGTGTGACCTCGGGGACCTCGGCATCCCCGGCGACCGCGGCTGGGCGATCCGTGACGAGGCGGCGGGCGAGATCCGCGGCGCGAAGAAGCTTCCGGCACTCTTGCTGGCGGCTGCGCGATACGTCGAGGAGCCGGCCGCCGACCGCATCCCGGCCGCGGAGATCGTCTTTCCCGACGGCCTCCGCATGCGGACGGATGCGCCCGACGTCGCGGCAAGGCTCAGCGAGCTCGTCGGCCGTCGCGTCACGCTCTGGCCCCGCCGTCCGCCGGACGACCGCGCGCACTACCGGCGCGCGCTGCCCGACAATCCCGATTTCGAGACCGAGCTCCGTGGCATCTTCGGCCGGCTCCCCGACGAGCCGCTCCCCGACCTCGCGGTGTTCCCGCAGGAGCTCTTCGAGTACACGTCGCCGCTCGGCACGTACTTCGACGCGCTCCCGATCCATCTGCTCACCACCGCGAGCCTGCGCGCGCTCGGCCGTGAGAACCCGGCCGCCGCCTTCGACCCGCGGCGCTTCCGCCCGAACTTCCTGATCGAGCCGGCAAGCGAGACGGACGCGCTCGTGGAGGTTGCGTGGTGCGGCGAGGCGCTGCGGCTCGGCGGGGCGACGGTGAAGGTGGAGATGGGTACACCGCGCTGCTCGATGACGACGCAGCCACAGGGCGATCTCCCGAAGGACCCTGGTGTGCTCCGCACGATCGTCCGTCACGCCGACCAGAACGTCGGGGTGTACGCGAGCGTCCTCCGGCCCGGCCGCGTGGGCGTGGGCGACGCCGTCGAGCGCGCCTGAACCCCGCTACCTTCAGGTCGACGGAGGGGACACAGTGCCGCCATGCGGTACCACTACAGCCGGGAGGAGATCCTCGCCGATCATCCGTACGAGCGGCCGCTCGTGCTGGACGGTGTCCCGTGCCACGGGGGATTCGTCGACGGCCGCTACGTCTCGCCGCGCACGCGGTGGCGCGCGCCGGCGATCGCGGCGTGGCAGGCGCGCCTGCCGGCGGGTGAGCTCGAGGCGGTGCTCGGGCCGATCGACGCCGCGGTCCCGCCCCACTTCCCGAGCGCGGCGCAGACCCGGCTGCTCGTCCGACACGGCGTCACCGTGCCGCTCGTCCGCCTGCTGTCGCTGATCGCGATCGTCGAGGGGTTCGGCGGCGACGTGCTGCGGCTCGTCGCGCTGCCGCCGCTCGGCGAGCGCGTGACCGACGACATCGACGGCACCGCGCTCGCGCACCTCGGTCCGCTCTTCGAAGCGCATGCGCGCGACGAGGCGGGACACCGCAAGATGTGGGAGCTCGCGCGCGACATCGCGCTCGACCGGCCCGCCGTCCCGAAGGACCTCGCCTCCGGCGTGAGCCCGCCGGCGACGCCGCGGCTCTTCCCGGAGATCGCCGCCGACCTGGAAGCGCTCGTCCTCCGCATGCTCGGCGTGCTCGTCATCGAGGTGTTCGCGGTAGCGGCGTTTCGCTGGGCGAAGGAGGTGCTCGGCGACGCCACGCTCTTCCGCCGATACGAGGAGGCGCGGACGCTGATCGGCTACATCCAGCAGGACGAGTCACCGCACATGGGCTATCTCGCGACGGCGCTCGCCGAGCTCCGCTGCCGGAGCCTCGCCGGCGTGTCGGGCGGCACCATCCCTGGCCGCGACGTCGTCGACCGCGGCCGCGACCTGATCGTCGGCTTCCAGGCGGGGCCGCGCCACCGGGCGAACGTCGACTTCCGCACGCAGGTCGTCGAACGCTGCCTCGCCGATCACCCGCGTGGCGCGTCGCTGCTGGCAGAGTTCCGCGCGCTCGGCTGATATCAGCGGGGGAGGAGCAGGACCTTGCCGGTGGTCGCGCGCCCCTCGAGCGCGCGGTGCGCCGCGGCAGCCTCCGCGAGCGGGAAGCGCGCCCCGACGCGGACGCGGAGCCGTCCCGCGGCGACGGCGTCGAGCACCGCTCCCGCGCGCAGCTCGAGCTCGGCACGGTCCGCCGTGTAGTGCGTGAGCGACGGGCGCGTCACGAACAGCGAGCCGCCCAGGTTCAGCCGCTGGAGGTCGAAGGGCGGGACCGGGCCGCTCGACTGGCCGAAGAGCACGAGGAGCCCCCGCGGCCGGAGCGCCGCGAGGCTGCCGTCGAACGTCGTGACACCGACCGAGTCGTAGACGACGTCGACGCCCCGCCCCGCGGTGAGCCGCCGCGTCTCGGCGACGAAGTCGCGCTCGGTGTAGCGGACGACGTCGTCCGCGCCGGCCTCGTGCGCGAGCGCCTCCTTCTCGGCGGTCGAGCACGTGCCGATGACCCGCGCGCCGGCCGCCTTCAGCATCTGCACGAGCAGCAGGCCGACGCCGCCCGCCGCCGCGTGTACGAGCGCGACGTCGCCGGGGCGTGTGGTACGCGTCCCGTTAACGAGGTAGTGCGCCGTCATGCCCTGGAGCATCACGGCCGCCGCCACGTCGAGCGGGACGTCGCGCGGCACGCGCACGACGCGGTCCGCCGGCGCGACCACCGTCTCGGCGTACGAGCCCGGGACCGACGCCCACGCGACGTGATCGCCGGCCGCGAGGCCGGTGACGCCATCGCCGACCGATTCCACGACACCCGCGCCCTCGAGGCCCATGACGAACGGCAGCGGCGCTGGGTAGAGGCCGGTCCGGAAGTAGACGTCGATGAAGTTGACGCCGGCGGCATGCACCCGGACGCGAACCGCGCCCGCAGGCGGTGCCCCGGGGTCATGCTCCTCGAGCGCGAGGACTTCCGGACCGCCGGTCGATCGGATGACGACGGCGCGGGGCATGCGGCGGTCGTCGCACGGTCATGGTCGGCTGTCCAGTCCATGCCGCCGCCCCCGGTGCGCGGTGGACCGGCGGTGCCGAAGTGTGGCAGGGCTCCAGCGCATGGGCCTGCTCGACATCTTCTCCGCTGCCCCGACGGTCCGGACGGGTGACCCGGCGCCGGACTTCACGCTTCCCGATCGCGATGGTCGTAGCGTGCGGCTCGGTGACTATCGCGGCAAGCAGCCGGTCGTTCTCTACTTCTACCCGAAGGACGACACGCCCGGCTGCACGAAGGAGGCGTGCGCCTTCCGCGACGACTACGAGGCGTTCCAGGAGGTGGGCGCCGAGGTCATCGGCGTCAGCTCCGATGCCGCGGAGTCGCACGGGAAGTTCGCATCCAAGTACCGTCTACCGTTCGTGCTCCTCAGCGACCGCGACGGCGACGTGCGCCGGCGCTACGGGGTGCCGGCGACGCTCGGTCTGCTGCCGGGGCGCGTGACCTTCGTCATCGATCGGCAGGGCACCGTGCGCCACGTCTTCAACTCGCAGCTCCGGGCGACGCAGCACGTGAAGGAGGCCATGGCCGCGCTGCGCGAGCTGTCGACGGGCTGATCGTGTCGGCCCCGCCGTATCGTCGGGAGGACGCGGCGGGCAAGGACGTGTCACGTGCCGACACCGTTCAACGTACCTGTTTTCGGGACGCCGAACCCACAAAAACGAGTGAGAGGAGTGGGATTATAATTCGTAGAGTCACTTGACACGGCGTCAGGAGAGCTAGCTAAGTGTCGATGCGAGACACACGCGATGGCTCGATACACCCTCGACACGTTGGCGCGCGCCGCCGTCTTTCGCGATGCCGGGTTGAAGATCCTCGACGCGCTCACCGCGCGACGTGCCGCGGTCGGGCCGAAGCGCCTCCCCGCGATCGACCCCCGCGGGCCGCCGTCCCAATCATCCACTGCGGGCAGTACGCCGATCGTCGCGGCAACCCGAACACGACGGCAATGATGGGACTCCTCGGCATCATCCTCTTGGTGCTGCTCGCCATCATCGTCGCGTGGCTCCGGAACCGGAGCCTCTGAGCGACTCAACCTTGACAGCGCCGCCACGGCCGCGTAGGTAGGGCCGACTCCCGAACACGGTCCGGCACCTTTTAACTTGACCCAGCGAGGTCAGGAAAGGTTCTGCATGATTGTCACACTCTCCCGGCTGAGCCGCGGAGGCTTCCAGACACCCGGAGGCCACCGGTGAGCGCCAATGGCACCCGGCAGGTGATGGATGCAGTCGGGATCCACCGTGCGCTCGTGCGCATCGCGCACGAGATCCTCGAGCACAACAAGGGCACCGAGCACCTCGCACTGGTCGGCATCCGTTCGCGCGGCGTCTACCTCGCGCAGCGCATCCGCAAGGCCATCGACGAGATCGAGACCGGCGGGTCGATTCCCTTCGGCGTCGTCGACATCACGCTCTACCGCGACGACCTCGACCGGGGCCTCCAGACGCCCGTGGTGCACGGCACCGACATCCCGTTTGCCGTCGAGGGAAAGCGGATTCTCCTCGTCGACGACGTGCTGTTCACCGGCCGGACGATCCGCGCGGCGATGGACGCGCTCGTCGACTTCGGCCGGCCGCAGTCGATCCAGCTCGCGGTGCTGGTCGACCGCGGCCACCGCGAGCTCCCGATCCGCGCCGACTACGTCGGCAAGAACATCCCCACCTCGCGCCGCGAGCAGGTGCAGGTCCGGCTCGCCGAGTCGGACGGCGTGGACGAGGTCGTGATCGAAGGGTGAGGAGGGTGAGCATGGCGTTCACGCAGCGGCACCTGCTCGGGCTCGAGGGAGTCCCGGCCGCGGAGATCACGAGCATCCTCGACACCGCGGCCTCCTTCAAGGAGATCTCGGAGCGCGACATCAAGAAGGTGCCGGCGCTCCGGGGGAAGACCGTCATCAACCTCTTCTACGAGTCGAGCACCCGGACCCGCACCTCGTTCGAGATCGCCGCCAAGCGGCTCTCCGCCGACACGGTGAACATCTCGGCGTCGACCTCGAGCGCGAGCAAGGGCGAGACGCTGGCCGACACCGCGCGGAACCTCGAGGCCATGCGGCCGGACGCGATCGTCGTCCGTCATCCGGCCTCCGGCGCGTGCCATCTGCTTGCGCGGCACGTCTCGTGCCCGATCCTCAACGCGGGCGACGGCTGCCACGAGCACCCGACGCAGGCCCTCCTCGACCTGCTGACGATTCGCGAGCACCTGGGCCGCCTCGAAGGGCTCACGGTCGCGATCGTCGGCGACATCCTGCACAGCCGCGTGGCGCGCTCGAACCTGCACGCGCTCCGGGCGCTCGGGTCGACGGTGCGCCTCGTGGGGCCGCCGACGCTCGTCCCGCGCGACCTCGCCGCCTTCGGGGCCGAGCTCCACACCGAGCTCGCCGCGGGCGTCCGTGACGCCGACGTCGTGATGATGCTCCGCATCCAGCGCGAGCGGCAGGGCGCCAACTTCTTCCCGACGCTCGACGAGTACTCGCAGTACTTCTGCCTGACCGAGGAGGCCGTGCGGCTCGCGAAGCCGCAGGTCATCATCCTCCATCCGGGACCGCTGAACCGCGGCCTCGAGATCGCGAGCGCGGTCGCCGACGGTCCGTACTCGGTGATCATGGACCAGGTGACGAACGGCGTCGCCGTGCGGATGGCGCTCCTCTATCTGCTCGTGGCGCGCAGCAAGGGCGAGGAGTCAGGCGAGACCGCCGCGGAGATGATCGGCGATGCGGAGCCGGTCCGGCGTCGT
The DNA here is from genome assembly GCA_005879585.1 of Deltaproteobacteria bacterium. Taxonomy (GTDB): domain Bacteria; phylum Desulfobacterota; class Binatia; order DP-6; family DP-6; genus DP-3. The sequence goes on from VBKG01000339.1 coordinate 39,001, forward strand.
ACCGGAGGGCGCGCGTGAGCCAGCGGGTCGTGATCGCCGGCGGCACGGTCGTCGACCCGGTCGCCGGCAAGGCAGCGCCCGGCGACGTGCTGATCGAGAACGACCAGCTCGTGGGCGTGTTTAGTCCGGGGGCAGGCGGCGCCGAGAGCGACACGGTCATGGATGCCAGCGGGCTCCTCGTGCTTCCCGGTCTGGTCGACATGCACGTGCACCTCCGCGAGCCGGGCTACGAATACAAAGAGACGATCGCGACCGGCGTGGCGGCCGCGCTCGCGGGCGGCTTCACCTCGCTGGCGTGCATGGCCAACACCGACCCGGTGAACGACAGCGCGGCGGTGACGCAGTTCATCCTGGAGCGGGCGCGGGTGGCGGGCGGAGCGCGCGTCTACCCGATCGGTGCGCTGTCGGCCGGCATGAAGGGCGAGCGGCTCGCCGAGATCGGGGAGATGTACCGGGCGGGCATCGTGGCCGTGTCCGACGACGGCCGTCCCGTCATGGACGCCGGTCTCATGCGGCGGGCGCTCGAGTACACGTCGATGTTCGGCCTGCCGATCATCGTGCACGAGGAGGACGGGCACCTCGCCGCCGGCGGGGTCATGAACGAGGGTGTGACCGCGCTGCGTCTCGGCCTGCACGGCATCCCGGCCGCCGCCGAGGAGGTGATGATGGCGCGCGACATCGCGCTCACGGACCTGACCGGCGGCCGTCTGCACGTCGCGCACGTGAGCACGGCCGGCTCGGTCGCCCTGCTGCGCGACGCGAAGGCCCGCGGGCTCGCGGTCACCGCCGAGGTGACGCCGCATCATCTCTTCCTCACCGAGGAGGCGGTGGCGGGCTACGGCACGAACGCCAAGATGGCGCCGCCGCTGCGAAACGCGCGTGACGTCGAGGCGCTGCGCGCGGCGCTCGCCGACGGGACGATCGACGCGCTCGCCACCGACCACGCGCCCCATCACCACGACGAGAAGGAGGTCGAGTTCGAGAATGCCGCCAACGGCGTCGTCGGGCTCGAGACGGCGCTGCCGCTGGCGCTCCGGCTCGTTGCCGACGGTGTCCTCGACCTGCCGGCGCTGGTCGCGCGGATGACCGTCGGGCCGGCCCGGATCCTCGGCCTCCCGGCGGGAACACTGTCGCCCGGCGCGCCCGCCGATCTGACGCTCGTCGATCCCGAGCGGCGCTGGCGCGTCGAGGCGCGCACCTTCCGCTCGAAGGGCCGTAACACGCCCTTCGAGGGCTGGGAGATGGCCGGCCGCGCCGTCGCCGTGCTGGTGGGCGGGCGCCTCGTCTACGACGACCGGCCGGGCACCGCCGCGGCGCTCCGGAGCGCCGCCTCGTGAGCGGCGCGCGCACGGCGCTGCTCGCCCTGGCCGACGGTACGGTGTTTCGCGGCCGCGCCTTCGGCGCGGAGGCCGAGGCCGTGGGCGAGCTCGTCTTCAACACCAGCATGACCGGGTACCAGGAGATCCTGACCGACCCGTCGTACGAGGGGCAGCTCGTGGCGATGACGTACCCGGAGATCGGCAACGTCGGCGTGAACCGCGAGGACGTCGAGTCGCGCCGGCCGTACGTGCGTGGCTTCGTCGTGCGCGAGTACCGTGAGGCGCCCTCGTCGTGGCGGGCCGAGGAACGGCTCGGCGCGTACCTCGCGGGGCACGGGATCCCCGCGATCGAGGGCATCGACACGCGCGCCCTCGTGCGTCACATCCGCGACGTCGGCGCGCAGGAGGCGGTGCTGTCGAGCGTCGACCTGGACCCCAAGCGGCTCGTCCGGAAGGCGAAGGAGTCGCCGGGACTCGTCGGCCGCGACCTCGTGAAGGAGGTCACGTGCGCCGAGCCGTACGACTGGAACGAGGGGCCGTGGCGTCTCGGCCGTGGCTACACGAGGGCGGAGGAAGCCGCCGCCGGGCGCGGCCGCGAGCCACAGTTCGTCGTCGCGTACGACTTCGGCATCAAGTTCAACATCCTCCGGAACCTGATCGGCGCCGGCTGCCGCGTCCGCGTCGTCCCGGCGACGACGCCGGCGCGCGACGTGCTGGGCCTGCATCCCGACGGCGTCTTCCTCTCGAACGGCCCCGGTGACCCGGACGCCGTCGGCGGCGTCCGCGAGATCGTCGCCGAGCTCCTCGGTCGCGTCCCCGTCTTCGGCATCTGTCTGGGACACCAGATCATGGGTCTCGCGCTCGGCGGGCGCACCTTCAAGCTCAAGTTCGGGCACCACGGCGGCAACCAGCCGGTCAAGGACCTCACGACCGGCAAGGTCGAGATCACGGCGCAGAACCACGGCTTCGCGGTCGACGCCGAGTCGCTCGGCGGCCGCGCCGAGGTGACGCACCTGAACCTGAACGACCACACCGTCGAGGGCCTGACCGTGAAGGGACAGCCGACGTTCTCGGTGCAGTACCATCCCGAGGCGTCGCCCGGGCCGCACGACGCGCGGTATCTGTTCGGGCGCTTCGTCGAGGTGATGGCGCGCCGCTGAGCGATGCCGAAGCGTACCGACATCCGCTCGATCCTGCTGATCGGCTCCGGCCCCATCGTCATCGGCCAGGCGTGCGAGTTCGACTACTCGGGGACGCAGGCCTGCAAGGCGCTGCGCGAGGAAGGCTACCGCGTCATCCTCGTCAACTCGAATCCGGCGACGATCATGACCGACCCGGAGTTCGCCGACCGGACCTACATCGAGCCGATGACCGTCGAGGTGCTCGAGCGGATCATCGCGGCGGAGAGGCCCGACGCGCTCCTGCCGACCATCGGCGGACAGACGGGTCTGAACCTCGCGCTCGACCTGGCGGCCGCGGGCGTGCTCGACCGCTACGGCGTCGAGCTGATCGGCGCCAAGGTCGACGCGATTCGCCGCGCCGAGGACCGGGACCTCTTCAAGGAGACGATGGCATCGATCGGCCTCGACCTGCCGCGCAGCGGCTATGCGCGCTCGCTCGCGGAGGCGGCGCGCATCAAGGCCGAGATCGGTCTGCCGCTGATCATCCGGCCGTCGCGTACCCTCGGGGGCACGGGCGGCAACTTCGCCACCACCGAGGAGGAGTTCCGGGCCGCGACCGTGTGGGG
>VBKG01000340.1 GCA_005879585.1 Deltaproteobacteria bacterium
GGCTGGAAGGAGTTCGAGCTCGAGGTGATGCGCGACGGCAAGGACAACGTTGTCATCGTCTGCTCGATCGAGAACTTCGACCCGATGGGCGTGCACACCGGCGACTCGATCACGGTTGCCCCGGCGCAGACGCTCACCGACAAGGAGTACCAGGTGATGCGCGACGCGGCGGTCGCGTGCATCCGCGCGATCGGCGTCGACACGGGCGGATCGAACATCCAGTTCGCCGTCGAGCCGACCACGGGCCGGCTGGTCGTCATCGAGATGAACCCGCGCGTCTCGCGGAGCTCGGCCCTCGCCTCGAAGGCCACCGGCTTCCCGATCGCCAAGATCGCGGCCAAGCTCGCCGTCGGCTACACGCTCGACGAGATCCCGAACGACATCACGCGCGAGACGCCGGCCTGCTTCGAGCCGACCATCGACTACGTCGTCACGAAGATCCCGCGCTTCACGTTCGAGAAGTTCCCGCAGGCGAGCGACAGCCTCGGCCCGCAGATGAAGTCGGTCGGCGAG
>VBKG01000415.1 GCA_005879585.1 Deltaproteobacteria bacterium
GAGACCGAGGGCGAGGTGCGGCACCTCGGCCGGCTCCCAGCCGGCGTCCACCGCGCCGCCACGAAGGACGCCGACGCCCTGCGCGTACAGCGTGCCGGCCCAGCGACCGATCGCCGCCTGCAGCTGGCCGTCCTCGAGGAGCGCGCGCTGCAGCAGGCGGGCGAGGTGCGGATGGACCGCGAGGTGGCGAATCAGCCGCTCGATCGTCGCGGCCAGCTGGGCCGGGCCGAGCACGCCCGACGGCGCCGCGGCCACCAGGTCGACGATGGGTCTCAGGCCGCGCTCGAGCACCGCTTCGTAGAGCGCCTGCTTACCAGAAAAGTGGTTATACAGGCTGGATGGCGTGAGGCCCATCTCGCGCGCCAGGTCGCGAACGGCCACGCCGTCGACGCCGCGGGCGGAGAAGAGCCGCTCGGCGGCGTCGAGGATGGCCTCGCGTGTGGGGACCGCCGCCGGTGGCTCGGCTCGTGACGGCGCCCGCCCTCGCACGGGCGGGCCTTACCCGAATGAACGTTCGTTCGTCAAGTCGACGGAGCCCCCTCATATACGGGTCGACTTCTATCGCGCCCACGTGGTCGCGGTGCCCCCGTCTACTTCGACGCCGAGTTCTATCGCCGGCGCTACGCGACCGAGCGCCAGTAGCAGTTCATGACGCTGATGGCCGACCCGATCCACCCGAACGCGCTCGGGCATCGCGTGCTGGCGCACGCGCTGGTCCCGCTCGTCTGCCCGGGGCAGTGACGGCGGCGGGCTGGGTCATTTGCCGCCTATCTTTTGCGCCATACCCCGCAGGAGACAGCGGGGAAACGATGACGCCCACCAGCATTCGCGCCGCGTTACTCCCTGGCATGGGCGTTGCTCAAGCCCGGCAAACACCAGCAGCGCAGCCGAAAAGCCTGAGGCGACGAGGAGAAAAAGATGAACCGCTCGACGAAGACAACGTGGACCACCCTGATTGCCCTGCCCCTGCTTCTGGGATTCGTCATCGTGGCGGACAGCCCGCCCGTATCCGCCAAGACCGTGTTGCAGGACGACGCGATCCTGTTCAGCTGTGGCCAGTTCCCGGGGAGGGCCACGCGGCGCTTCCGCGTCGATGAGCACGGCAACCCCGACCTGCAGATCGACGTCTCTAACGCCCCGGCGGGGCCATATTCGGTCATCATCGACGGCATCGATCGCGGCGTGCTGCAGGTGAACGCGCTCGGCAACGGGCAGATCGAGTACGACACCAGCCCGGGCCCGGGGCAGCTCCTCCTCAACTTTCCGCTGACCATCGATTCCGAGATCGACCTGTTGTTCAACGGGACGACGCTGGCGTTCAGCCTGAGCAACGACAGCGCGTGCCAGAACGCCGGCGGGACGACGAGCTCTTCCACGAGCACATCCACCAGCTCGACCAGCACCTCCACCAGCCTCGACAGCAGCTCCAGCACCACGACGACCACCTCGTCGAGCAGCTCCACCACCTCGACGACGCTCGGCGGTAGCTGCCAGGCGATCGACAACACCGTTTCGCTGGTGAACTGTGGCGCGGTCCGCGGGGCCGGGACCCGCCGCGTGCGCGTGCACCTCGATTGCGAGCGGGATGTCCGCTACCAGATGCGCAAGGTGCCGAATGGTACCTACAGCGTGTTCGTGGCCGACACCGACGGGAATCTGAAGCGCGGGACGATCACCGTCTCGGTCCGCAACCAGGGCGAGATCGAGTTCGACGACACCCCGGCGGTCAACGAGTTCCCGCTCACGTTCGATCCCTTCGGCAAGGTCTCCATCGTTCGCGACGCGACGGGCGCGCGCGTGTTCGGCTACCCGAACTGCCAGTAGTAGCCACGCGCGAGCCATAGCAGGTCACGACGCCCCGGGCTGCGGAAGCCGCCCGGGGCGTCGTCGTTTATGAAGCTCCAGGTCAGCGCCCCGCCATGGTGGTCCAGATCGCGCGGTAGGCGACGCTCGATGATCAGGCCGGGGGGACGCAGCACACGGTCCCCCCGCGCCGGCGTGACCGGAGACGGTCCTCGGCTGGGCCGTCTCCGCCCAGATCTTTCGGTAATCCCCTATCTCGCGCCGGTATTCCCCCCGCTGAGAAGCATCGAAAGCTCCAATCGTCCGACCACGCTGCGGTTGCGCGTGACTGAAAGCCCCGACCCTCACGCTGATCGTCGGTGGGCGTCGGCGATGGGCACGGCTCCGCCGTGCCCTCCTCGGACTCGGCGCGCGCCACCGTCTCCCGAAACTTGGGACTGTCCCGATCGACGATTCGCGATTTCCCGACTCGATTGTCGTCGAACCCCGCGCGGGGATCGGTCGGCTCGTGGGTAATTGCGAATTTACGGCTCAAGCGCTGGCGAACTAAACACGGCGCATCACATGCGCGTCCGCGATGATGCGTCATCGGCGGACCGAAAACTCGTCAAGGGGGGGACACATTAATGTCACGTCACAATATCTTCAGAGCGCTGAGCAAGAGATCGACGGCTCGATGGGTAATCGCCTCGAGTATGTTGTTGCTCCTAGCACGATTTCCAGCTCCTGCGCACGCGGTCTTGCCGTGCACGACGCCGCTGTTCGGCTTGGGGCCCGTCGATCCCGTCCACGGGTTCCCGCAGTACTACCAGGATT
>VBKG01000326.1:2500-68289 GCA_005879585.1 Deltaproteobacteria bacterium
GGCGCGCCAGCCACTCGCTGTTGCGACGAACCTCCGTTCGCTGGCGGTCGAGGACCCGGAAGACCTGATCCTCGTAGGTGCGGGCATGCGCCTCCACCTCCGCGGCCGAGAGCGTCGGCCGCGTCGCGGAGCGCCCGCTCGGATCGCCGACCATGGCCGTGAAGTCGCCGATGATGAGGACCGCCTGATGGCCCTCGTCCTGGAACTGGCGGAGCTTCGTCAGGACGACCGTGTGTCCGAGGTGAATGTCGGGAGCTGTCGGATCGACGCCGAGCTTCACGCGCAGGTGGCGCCCGGCAGCGAGCCGGTCCCGGAGCTCGTCCTCCGGGTACGTCTGCACGACGCCGCGGAGCAATTGCGATGGGTGCGCGTCGGCGGTCACACGACGACCCGCTCGCGAACGCGGCGGATACTCCGGGCGCGGCCGGTCTCCCCGTCGATGTCGATCACGGCACCCTGCACCAGTACGGCGCCTGCCGCGACCTCGAACCGCGTCGGCATCTGGGTGAGGAACCGTTCGACGACGCGGTCGGTGCGGACGCCGAGCACCGAGTCCTCGGGTCCGCACATGCCGGCGTCCGTCAGGTAGGCGCTCCCACCCGGAAGAACGGTCTCATCCGCCGTCTGGATGTGGGTGTGGCTGCCGACGACCGCGGACACCCTGCCGTCGAGGAAGCGGCCCATCGCGACCTTCTCGGACGTCGCCTCGGCGTGCATGTCGACGAAGACGATCGAGGCCTCGCGCCGGATGTCGGCGAGCGCTTCGTCGGCGGCACGAAACGGGCAGTCGACGGGCGCCATGAAGACCCGGCCGATCAGGTTCAGGACTGCCACGCGTGCCTCCGAGCGTCGCGCCTTCTGCACCGTCCACCCGACCCCCGGGACTCCCGGTGGGAAGTTCAACGGGCGGAGCAGCCGTCCGCTCTCGCGCATGTACGGCACGATCTCGCGATTCTGCCAGACGTGGTTGCCGGAGGTCAGCACGTCGGCCCCGGCTTCGTGCAGCTCGTCGGCCGAGCGCGGATCGACGCCCTTCCCGCCCGATGCGTTCTCGCAATTGGCGATGACGAACTCGATGTCCTCTTGCGCCGCGAGGCGCGGCACGAGGGCGGCGAGCGCCCGGCGCCCGGGGCGGCCGACGACGTCGCCGAGGAAGAGGAGTCGCATGCGACCGTCAGCGCGCGATTTCGCTCGCCCGGGTCTCGCGGATCACCGTCACCTTGATCTGTCCGGGGTACGTCATCTCCTGCTCGATCTTGCGGGCGATGTCGCGCGCGAGAGCGGACGCGTGATCGTCCGGGATCGCTCCCGGATCGACGATGATGCGGATCTCCCGCCCCGCCTGTACGGCAAAGGACTTCTCGACCCCTTTGAAGGAGTTGCTGATGCGTTCGAGGTCCTCCAGCCGCTTGGCATAGCTCTCGAGCACCTCGCGGCGGGCACCCGGACGGGCACCGGACAAGGCGTCGGCGGCATCGACGAGCGGCGCCAGAATGGTCTCCGCCTTCACCTCCTCGTGGTGGGCGGCGATCGCGTTCACGATCTTGGCGGACTCGCCGTACTTCCGCGCGATCTCCCCGCCGATGATGGCGTGGGAGCCCTCGACCTCGTGGGTGAGCGCCTTGCCGATGTCGTGGAGGAGCGCCGCGCGCCGCGCCTGCTTCTCGTTGAGCCCGAGCTCGGCCGCCATCGAGCCAGCGATGAACGCCGCCTCGATCGAGTGCATGAGCACGTTCTGCGCATAGCTGTAGCGGTATTTGAGCATGCCGATCAGCTTCACGAGCTCGGGATGGATGCCGTGCACGCCGACCTCGAGCACCGCCCGCTGACCGGCCTCGCGGATCGCCTCTTCCAGCTCCTGCTCCGCCTTGCGGACCACCTCCTCGATGCGCCCGGGGTGGATGCGCCCGTCGGACAGCAGCCGCTCGAGCGCGAGCCGCGCGAGCTCACGACGGATCGGGTTGTGGCAGGAGATGACGACCGCCTCCGGCGTGTCGTCGATGATGAGGTCGACACCGGTGGCCGCCTCGATGGCGCGGATGTTCCGCCCTTCGCGGCCGATGATGCGCCCCTTCATGTCGTCGCTCGGGAGCGTCACCACCGACACCGTACGCTCGGCGACGAACTCGCCCGCGAGACGCTCGATGGCAATCGACACGATCTTCTTGGCACGCCGGTCGGCTTCCTCGCGTGCCTCGGCCTCGACCTGCCGGATGTGGCGAGCCGCGTCGTGCCGGGCTTCGTCCGTCATCTGCTCGAGGAGCGTGCGCTTCGCCTCGTCGCGCGTCATTCCGGCCGCCTCTTCGAGCTTTTGGCGAACCTGCTCCGTCAGCCGCCCGATCTCACCCTGCCGCTCCTCGAGGGCGCGCTCGAGCTTGCGCAGCCCGTCGTCACGCTTCGCGAGCTCGCTCTCCCGCTGCGCGAAGGCCTCGATCTTCCGGTCGATGCCTTCCTCCTTCTGGAGGATGCGCTTCTCCAGCGTCTGCAGCTCGTGGCGCTGGTCGCGGGCCTCGCGCTCCCCGTCCGCCTTGGCCTGGATCATGACGTCCTTGGCATGAAGCTGCGCTTCCTTCCGAACGGCCTCCCCCTCCTTGCGTGCCTCCTCGACGATGCGGGCAGCGGTGGCGTGGGCGCTCGTCTCGAGCTCCGCGACCCGGCGTCGCCGCAAACGGTCGACGAGTGCAAGGACGCCGGCGCCGAGCGCAATGCCGATGAGAAGCGCCAGGATCAATGTCGTTGTCATGGTGATGTCTCCTTCCGCACGAGCACCCGCGCTTCGGTCACCACCGCATCCATCGGGACGTCCCATGTCGCCTCGGGCAGCGAGGGGACGACCTGCATCTCGTAGGCAAGGCCGACGCGCAGGGCGGTGGGATGACGCGCGAGCGCCCGGTCGTAGCAGCCGGCGCCGCGGCCGAGGCGAACGCCGCGCGGGTCGAATGCGACGCCAGGCACCAAAAAGACGACCCCTTCGGTGCCGGCGGACAGCGGCGAGCCGTCGAGAGGCTCGGGGATGGCGCCCCGACCGGGCGCGAGCCACGCTGGATCGCTCTCGAGGAACTCGAGGCCGTCCGGCGCACGACGGGGGTAGTACACGGCCTTGCCGGCCGCGAGTGTCGCCTTCACGGCAGCGCTGGGGTCGACCTCGTTGTCGATCGGCGCATAGGCGACGACGGCGCGGGACGCGAGGAACGACGGGAGCCCGAGCAGCCGCGCGCAGACCGCGGCCCCGAGCTCCGCCACGAGGTCCGGAGACAAACTGGCGCGGGCAGCGCGCATCCGGCGCCGCAGCGTCTGCTTGGTGTCTGCGTGGTCCTTCCCCATCGCTCGTGGTGCGCAATGGGGAAACCGGCGAGGTGTGCGACGGTCTATTCAGCGCATGGCCGCGTGGCGCGATGGCAACGCGTTCGAATGCGGGCCGCAGGGCCCGCCGCTCTCGACTTCATCACATCAGCACCGTGCCGCGGCGGTTCGTGTCGACGTATCCACCGCCCATCTCGTCCGTCTCCCGATCGCTGTTGGTTCGCGTGGCGCCACACGGGTGGCCGCCAGTCGGAAATCGCGTGAACGTGCTCGGCAGAACCCCTCCAGAAGCCCGACGCGCCGCCCGGCGCCGACGGGAATATGCTGCTCGGATGAGCAGATGCGCGCCGAAGTGTACGTAATTCGTGATCGCCGCGCAACGGTGAAAGCGCGAGTTCGATCCGTCGCGTCTTCAGCCGAGGTCGACGCCCATGCGTGCCAGGAGCCGCCCGAGCCGCAGCTTGATCTCGCTCCGCTCGCGCTCGAACCGACGTACACGCTCCAGCAGCTCCTGGTTCACGCGCTCGAGCGCCGCGACGCGCGCCGTGAGTGCGTCGGCGTCCTCCTGCTCGGAAGACAAAAAGCTCCGGACGCCTTCGTACGTGTCGCGACTCATCGGGCCGGGGTCGGACTGTAGTGGCTGCCTCTCGCAGGTGTCAAGCGACGCGCGCGGCCTCGGCAGGCTCGGCGGAGAGGAGCGCGTCCACGAACTCGCTCGCGACGAACGGGCGAAGGTCGTCGACCGCCTCTCCGACGCCGACGAAGTGAATCGGGATACCGAGCTCGTGGCGAACGGCGAACACGATGCCGCCCCGGGCGGTCCCGTCGAGCTTGGTGAGCACGATACCCGTCACCTCCGCCGCCTCGAGGAAGCTGCGCGCCTGCGCGATGGCGTTCTGCCCGGTCGTCGCATCGAGCACGAGGAGCGTCTCGTGCGGTGCGCCGGCGACCTCGCGGCCGATGATGCGGCGCACCTTGGCGAGCTCGGCCATCAGGTTCGTGCGCGTGTGCAAGCGCCCGGCCGTGTCCACCAGCACGATGTCGATCTCGCGGGCGAGGGCCGCCTTCATGCCGTCGAACGCGACGGCCGACGGATCGGCACCCGGTGCCTGCCGCACCAGGACCGCGCCCGTTCGCTCGGACCACACGGCGAGCTGCTCGACGGCGGCCGCCCGGAACGTATCGGCCGCCACGAAGAGAACGCGACGACCCGCTTCCGCCTGGCGCGCGCCGAGCTTCCCGATGGTAGTGGTCTTTCCGACTCCGTTCACCCCGGTGACGAGGATGACCCACGGGCGCCCGGTCGGTGCAGGCGGAGGCGGCGCATCGAGCATCGCCACCATCTCCTCGCGGAGCGCCCGGCGCACCTCGGCCGGCTCCGTGGAACGGCCGACGCGTTGCCGAAGTCGGTCGAGCAGCGTTGCGGTCGTCCGCATGCCGACGTCGGCGGCGACGAGCGCTTCCTCGAGCTCGGCGAAGACGGCGTCCAGGCCCGCCGGAGCGCGACCGAGTGCCGCGTCGACCTGCTCGAGAAGCCGCCGCCGGGCGGCGGCGAGCCCACGGCGGAGGCCGTCGGCGGGCGGCGCGGCCGCCGGTAGCGATGGCGTCGGCCCGCGCCGCCGCCGTGATGCCCACGCGACCAGCAGTACCGCGAACAGCGCGAGCGGAATGAGGGCGACGATCGCCCAGGAAGGGTGCTCGGGAATGGATGCCGCCTACGCCGCTTCGCGCAGCCGCACGGCGACGACCTTCGAGATACCGGCGCGCTCCATCGTGATGCCGTAGAGCGTGTCGGCGACCTCCATGGTCCGGCGGTTGTGCGTGATCAGCACGAACTGCGACGTCGTCGCCATATCGCGGACGAGCTGGTTGAAGCGACCGATGTTCGCCTCGTCGAGGGGCGCGTCGACCTCGTCGAGCAGGCAGAACGGCGTGGGGCGGATCAGGAACAACGACAGGATGAGCGCCGTTGCCGTGAGTGCCTTCTCACCACCCGAGAGCAGGCTGAGCGACTGGAGCTTCTTTCCCGCCGGCTGGACGACGATCTCGATTCCCGGCTCGCCTCCCTCTTCGGGCGGCACGAGCTCGAGTTGCGCCTTGCCGTTCGGGAAGAGCTTCGGAAAGACCTCCGCGAGCTTCTCGTTCGCGGCGGTGAAGGTCTCCTCGAAGCGCTGGCGCGACGTGCGGTTGAGCTTGGCGATCGTGCGCCGGAGGTCGTCGAGCGAGCTTTCCAGATCGGTCCGTTGCGCCACGAGAAACTCCCGTCGCGTGCGGAGCTCCTCGAGCTCGCCCGCGGCGGCCGGATTGACGTCACCGAGCCGAGCCAGACGCGCGCGCAACGCCTCCGCGTGGTCGGCGCGCTCGGCATCCTGGCCGTCGTCCTCGACGACCACGTCGGCCAGCGCGTCGAGCCCGAGCCCGTACCGCTCGGCGAGCTGCGCCGCGAGGTGCTCGAGCCCGAGCCGCCGCTCGGCGAGGGTGACGTCGGCCCCCGCCCGGTCCTGCGCGAGTGCGTCGAGGCGTTCGCGACTTCCCGCCTCGGCGGCGTCGTCGGACGTCAGGGCGGTATCCGCCTCGGCGATCGCCTGGCGCAGCCGGTCGCGCTCGAGCGTGAGGGCCGCCGCGCGTTCCTCCGCCGCCGCGCGTGCCGTCTCCGAGGCGCCACCTTCCGCGGCGGCCGCCTCGGCGCCGCGCGCCGCCTCGGCCGCTCGCTGCGTGAGTGATGCCAACCGCTCGTGCACGTCGACGACGGCCGCGCGGGAGCGCGCCGTCGCGGTTTCGAAACTCCGCCGCCGTTCCGCGGCGGCCGCCACCCGGACGGCGGCATCCGTCCGCGCTCGTTCGGCGACGACATGCGTCTCCCGCCACGCAGTGAGCGCCTGCTGACGGTCGGCGAGATCCCGGCGTCGATCGGCAAGCGTCTGAGCGGCTCGCTCGCGTCGCGCACCGAGGGCGGCGATCTCCTCGGCCACGTGCCCGCCCTCGCCGGCGAGGCCGCTCGCCTCGAGCGCCTCCACCTCGAGCTCGGCCGCGAGGCGTCCGCGTTCCTCTTCGAGCCGCTCGCGATCCTTCTCCGCAGCGACGAGCTGGAGCCGCAGCGCCTGCAAGCGCTCGTCCGCCGCCCGCGAAGCAACGCTGAGCTCGGCGACGCGCGTCTCGACATCGGCGAGCAGGCTCTCTTCGCGAGCCAGCGCGTTCCTGGCGGCCGCGACGGCGCCCTCGAGGTCGCGCAGCTCCCGCGTCCGCGCGAGCAGCGTCTCCTCGAGCGGCGGCTCGCTGCCGCCGCTCACCGCCCCGAGCGTGTCGATCCCCTCGCCGGCCGGCGTGACGACGGTCACGGGATGGCTCGCCGCCCGCCACAGCTCGAGCGCCTGGTCGAGGTTCTCGGCAAGCAGCACCTGGCCGAGAAGCGCCTCGGCGAGGGCCCAGTGCTGCGGATCGACGTCGATCTGGTCGAGAAGCCGGCGGCCGGCGGGAACGATCACCGCCGCCCGCCGCTCCGCGTCGCGCGGCAGGACCGTGGCGCTCCCGGCGAGGGAATCCCTCAGCCAGGCCACCGCGGCAAGCGCCGACGGGGTGTCTGGCACGACAATGTGGCCGAGCCGGGCACCGAGCGCCGCAGCCACCGCCCGCTCGAGCGCCGCCGGCACGCGGAGCACGCTCGCGAGCAAGGCCGCCGTGCCCGGTTCGCGGGCGAGCAGGCCGGCCGCGCCTCGTTTGCATCCCTCATGGCGGCTCTGAAGCTCACGCAACGAGTCGGCGCGTGACCCGGCGCGACGCGCTGCCTCGCGCGCGGCTTCGAGGGCCGCGCGCCGCGTTGCCTCCTCGCCGGCGAGCTCGACCTGTCGCGCAGTCAACGCCTCGCGCTCGGCCGCCAGACCGCCAAGGTTGCGCTCGCAGCTCGCAATCGCCTCGCGCGCCGTCTCCGTGTCGTGCGCGTTCGCGCGCAGGCGCTCGCCGAGCAGCCGCCGCTCGTCCTCGAGCTTTCGCCGGCGTCCCTCGAGATCTTCGTGACGCTGGCGGAGGACGTCGGCGAGATTGTGGAGGCGGGCCTCTTCTGCCGAGGCTTCGACGACCGCGTCCTTGAGCGACTCGAGCGTCTGCTCGAGCGGTGGCCCTTCCGCCTCGAGCGCTCTGAGCCGCGCCTCGGCGTCGAGACGTCGGCTTTCGGCTTCGGTCGCCTCGGTGGCCGCCCGCTCGAGAGCGGCGTCGAGTCCGGTCGACTCGGTTTCGAGATCGTCGAGACGGAGCCGCAGGGCCGCAACCTCGCGCTCCGCATCGGCAGTGCGCATCCGCAGCTCCGTCTCGCGCGTGGCCAGCGCGGCGGCGAGCGTGCGAGCCTCACCGGCGCGCAGGCGATGCTCGGCGATCTCCGCGTCGCAAATCCGCAGGCGTTCTTCGTCGCTGCTGCGCCGAGCGCGGGCCTCCGTGGTGGCGCTGCGGGCGCGGCGAATGGCCTCCTGCAGCCGCGCCTCCTCCTCCCGTACGGCGGCGAGCCGCTCGCCGAGCGTCCGCATCTCGTCCGACCAGGCGCGCTGCCGCGCAGCCAAGACCCGGAGGTCGAGCGCCCGGAGACCGTCCTTGATGCGATGGTACTCTTCGGCGCGCCGCGCCTGGCGTTCGAGCGACGCCATCTGGCGCTCGAGCTCGCGCAGCACGTCCTCGACACGCACGAGGTTCTCACGCGTCCGTTCCATCTTGCGCTCGGCCGCGAGTTTCCGGCTGCGGAATCGGGTCGTGCCCGCCGCTTCCTCGATGAAGAGCCGGACCTCCTCGGGCTTGGCGTTGACCAGCTGCTCGACGCGACCCTGTTCGATGATCGCGTATGCCTTCGTCCCGATGCCGGTCCCGAGGAACAGCTCGGTGATGTCGCGCAGCCGACACGGGACCCGGTTGATGAAGTATTCGGATTCCCCCGACCGGAAATAGCGCCGCGTGACGGCGATCTCGCTCGCCTCGGCCAATGCCGCCGGCAACGCCTCCTCGACCCCGTCGCTCGCGTCCGCCGCCCGGCGCTCGAGATCCCGCTCGTCGCGCTCGAGCAGCAGCGTCACCTCGGCCATGCCGAGCGGCCCGCTCTCGCCGTTGCCGGTGAAGATGACGTCCTCCATGGCCTCGCCACGGAGATGCTTGGGGCTCTGCTCGCCCAGCACCCAGCGGATGGCGTCGACGATGTTCGACTTTCCGCAGCCGTTCGGGCCGACGATGGCCGTGACGCCGAGCGGAAGCTCGAGGACGGTCCGCTCCAGGAACGATTTGAAGCCGTTCAGTTCGATCCGCTTGATCCGCATCGACCCCCGAGCGCTACCCCTCCACCAGCTCCGTGTTCCAGTACGCCGCATCCACCGCGCTCAGGAACGGCATCCACTCCTTGTAGCGGCGCAGGCTGAAGGTCTCGGTCATGAACGGCGTCCACTGCGGCCGGTAGGGCTCACGAATGAGCCGCATCCGCGCCTCCGTGGGCGTCCGTCCACCCTTCAGGCGATTGCACCGATGACACGAGCAGACGACGTTCTCCCACACCGACGTGCCGCCCCGTGACCGCGGCACGACGTGATCGAGATTCAGCTCCGCGCGCGGGAACTGCCGGCCACAGTACTGGCACCGGTTCCGATCGCGCGCATAGATATTGAAACGGCTGAAGCGGACGTAGCGCCGCGGGACGCGATCGTAAGCGAGCAAGAGGATGACGCGCGGCACGCGAATCGCCCGGTTGACGAGCCCGATCGTGTCCTCGTCGGCCGCGAGATCGGCCCAGCTCGCGAAATCGAAGACCCGGTACTGCTCATCCACGGCGCGCGCGATGTCCTGGTAGAGCAGCGAGATCGCCCGGCGCACCGACGTGATTTGGATCGGCAGGTACGAGCGGTTGAGGACGAGGACCTTCGTGTTGAGCACCGACATCGCGCCGCGGGCACCGTACACGCGGGTGTTTCCGAAGTCAAAACACTGTGCCGCAGATGCGGGGCTCAACGGCGGTGCCAGCGGAGGATCGGACGGCGGGCGGCACGCGTCTCGTCCAGGCGCGCGAGCACGGTGCGCTGGGGGGCGTTGCGCACCAGCGACGGATCCGTCCGGGCTTCGTCGGCGATCGCCGTGAGCGCCTCGACGAAGCGGTCGAGCGTCTCCCGGGTCTCGGTCTCCGTCGGCTCGATCATGAGCGCGCCCTTGACCACGAGCGGGAAGTAGATGGTGGGAGCGTAGAACCCGTAGTCGAGTAGCCGCTTGGCGACGTCGAGCGTGCTCACGCCGAAGTCCTGGAGATCGCGGTCGGAGAACACGCATTCGTGCATCGACGGGGTGGCGTACGGGAGGTGGTACGTGCCGCAAAGCCGTGCCCGCACGTAGTTGGCGTTCAGCACGGCGAGGCGGGTCACCTCGGCCAAGCCGGGCCCACCGAGCCGCGCGACGTACGCGTACGCCCGCAAGAGGACGCCGAAATTGCCGTAGAACGATCGCATGCGGCCGACGGCCTTGGGCGCATCGTCGGTCCAGCCGAGGCCGGCGGCCGTCCGGACGAGCCGCGGCACCGGCAGATAGTCGGCGATCGACGCCCGCACCGCGACGGGCCCGGCACCCGGGCCACCGCCGCCGTGCGGAGTCGAGAACGTCTTGTGCAGGTTGAACTGCATGACGTCGATGCCCATGTCGGCGGGCTTGGCGACGCCCATCAGTGCGTTCACGTTTGCGCCGTCCATGTACACGAGCCCACCGCGCGCGTGGACCGCCGCCGCGACCGCCTCGATCTCCTCCTCGAAGAGGCCGAGCGTGTTCGGGTTCGTCACCATGAGTGCGGCGACGGACTCGTCCATCACGGCCGCGACGGCGCGCGCGGGCAGCAGGCCGCGGGCGTCGACGGGCACCTCGGTGACGTCGTAACCGCAGAGGGCGGCGCTCGCCGGGTTGGTCCCGTGCGCGCTCGACGGGATCAGCACGCGCCGGCGCGGATCGCCCCGATCCGTGTGATAGGCCCGGATCAGCAGCATGCCGAGCAGCTCGCCCTGGGCGCCTGCCGCGGGCTGCAAGGACACCGCATCGAGACCGCTCACCGCGGCCAGGGCATGCTCCAGCGCCGCGATCAATTCGAGCGCACCCTGCGCCAGCTGGTCGGGCACGAGGGGGTGGAGCGCGGCGAATCCGGGGAGCCGCGCGACGGCTTCGTTGACGACCGGGTTGTACTTCATCGTGCAGGAGCCGAGCGGATAGAGCGTCGTCGCGGCACTGTAGTTCCACTGCGACAGCCGGACGAAGTGGCGGACCGCCTCGAGCTCGCTGATCTCCGGGAAGCCCGCGAGGCCGTCGTCGCGCCGGAGCGCGGGCGGCAGGTCGGCGATCACCGCGTCCGTATCGGACTCGGATATGTGGGCGACGGGCCAGCCGATCCGGCCGGCGGCGCCGCGCTCGAAGACGAGGGGCTCGTCGAGGAGCATCGCTCACGTCCTCGCCGCGCGGACGGTGGGCGCCGTGAGGCCGCGCACCAGGCGGTCGACATCTCGCGCGGCGTGCGCCTCGGTGACGCAGAGGAGCAGCGCGTCCTCGAGCTCGGGGTACCAGCGTGCCAGCGGGAACCCGGCGATCACGCCGTCCTGCACGAGCGCTTCCCAGCGTCCCCGTGGGGCCCGGACCACGAACTCGTTGAAGAAGGGGCCGGCGAAGCGCCGCACGACCCCGCCCGACGCGAGGCGGTCCGCCACAGCGTGGGCCGCGCGATAGTTGAGCGCCGCCACCGCGCGCAGACCATGGCGCCCGAGCAGCGAGAGATGGATCGCGACGGCGAGGGCGCAGAGTCCCTGATTCGTGCAGATGTTCGACGTCGCCCGCTCCCGCCGGATGTGCTGCTCGCGCGTCGCCAGGGTCAGGACGAACCCCCGCCGCCCGCGCGCGTCGACCGTCTCGCCGACGATACGCCCCGGCATGCTGCGCACGTGGCGTTCGTGCGTCGCGAAGAGCCCGACGCCCGGCCCGCCGTAGCTGACGGGCAGCCCGAAGCTCTGTGCCTCGGCGACGGCGACGTCGGCGCCGCAGGCACCCGGTGGGCGGACGAGCGCGAACGCGAGTGGCTCGGCCGTGGCGGTCACGGTGAGGGCACCGACGGCGGTGGCGAGCTCGGCGGCCCCCGTCACGTCCTCGAGAACTCCGAAGACGTTCGGTTGCCCGAGCACGACGGCCAGCGTGTCGGCGTCGAGCGTTTTCCGAAGGCCGGCGAGATCGGTGCGGCCGTCGGTCGCGAAGGGGATCTCGCGGATCGTGACGTCACCGAGGCCGCGCACGTAGGTGGCGATGACCGCGCGATAGTGCGGATGGAGCGCTCGCGAGACCCAGACCGTGCGGCGGCCCGGCAGGATGCGCCGTGCCATCAGCACCGCCTCGGCCGTCGCCGAGGCGCCGTCGTACATGCTCGCGTTGGCGACCTCGAAGCCGAGGAGCAGCGCGGCAAAAGTCTGGAACTCGAAGGTGGCCTGCAGCGTGCCCTGACTCACCTCCGGCTGGTAGGGCGTGTAAGCCGTCAGGAACTCCGAACGCAGCAAGATCTGGTCGACGGCCGTGGGTATCCAATGCGGATACGCGCCGCCACCGAGGAACACGGCCGGACCGGCGCCGTCGCTGTTCCGCGCCGCCAGCGCCTGGACGTGTGCGATGAGCTCGGGCTCGGTGAGCCCGGCGGGCAGATCGATCCCGGCGTTGGCGCGGAGCGCCGCCGGGATCTGCGCGAACAGCGCGTCGATCGACGGGACGCCGATCGTGGCGAGCATCGCCGCGATGTCGGCGTCGGTGTGCGGGGTGTAGCCGCTCACGTCCGCTGCTGCGCGACGAACGTGCGATAGGCCTCGGCGTCGAGGAGCCGGTTCACCTGCTCGCGGTCGGTCACGACGAGCCGGATCATCCAGCCTGTGCCATACGGGTCGTTGTTGACGAGCTCGGGCTCGTCCCGCAGGACGTGGTTCACGGCCGTCACGCGGCCCGCGACCGGGGCGAACAGGTCCGAGACCGTCTTATTCGACTCGACCACCCCGAACGCTTGCCCGGACGCGAAGGTCGCGCCGATGGACGGCAGCTCGACGAAGACCACGTCACCGAGGGCGTCCTGCGCGAAGTCGGTGATGCCAACGAGCGCTTCGTTGCCCTCCAGGCGGAGCCACTCGTGCTCCTGGGTGTAGCGAAGGTCGTCCGGAAACTCCATATCTCGCTCCTATCGCCGCCGGCGGTAGAACGGGCGGTCCACGACGACGGCCGGCACGCGCCGGCCGCGGATGTCGACGGTGAGTGGCGTCCCCGAGGCGGCGGACATGGTCGCCACGTAGGCAAGGCCGATGAAGGTGCCGAGTGTCGGCGACTTGGTCCCGCTCGTCACGCGGCCCACCTCGGTGCCGTCGCGCCAGACGCCATAGCCGTGGCGCGGGATCCCGGGCTCACGCAGCTCGAGGCCCACGAGGCGGCGGGTCAACCCGGACGCCGCCTGCGCCGCGAGCGCCGTACGTCCGACGAACTCTCCCTTGCCGAGCTTCACCACCCACGCGAGCCCCGCTTCGAGGGGCGTCGTCGTCGCGTCCATGTCGCTGCCACAGAGCGGCAGTCCGGCCTCGAGCCGCAGGGTGTCGCGCGCGGCGAGACCGGCCGGGAGGCCCTCGCGGCGGCTGGCGGCCTCCAGAAGCGCGTCCCACACCGCACCGGCCGACTCGGCGTCCACGACGATCTCGAAGCCGTCCTCGCCCGTGTACCCGGTGCGCGAGACGACCGCCGGCTCGCCGGCGACGCGGCTCTCGCAGGCGGTGAAGGGCCGGAGGCGAGGAAGGTCGAGCGCGGTGAGCGTTCTGAGCGCCACCTCTGACTCGGGACCTTGCAGGGCGAGGAGCGCGAGCTCGGCGCTCCGATCCACGACCGCCGCCCGGCCGCCGATCCGTGCGTTGATCCAGGCGACGTCCGCGGCGGTGTTTGCCGCATTGACGATGAGCAAGTAGCGCTCGGCGCCGAGGCGGTACACGACGAGGTCGTCGAGAACGCCGCCCGCTTCATTGCAGAGGAGCGTGTACTGCGCGTCCCCGATCTTCAGCCGCGCGACGTCGTTCACGGTGAGCTCCTGGCAAGCCGCGGCGGCGTTCGGGCCGCTCACCTCGATCTCGCCCATGTGGCTCACGTCGAAGAGTCCGCAGTGGCGGCGCACGGCCTGGTGCTCCTCGGCGGGACCGCGATACGAGAGCGGCATCTCCCATCCGGCGAAGTCCACCATGCGCGCCCCGAGCGACCGATGTGCGTCGTAGAGCGGCGGGTGGCGCGCCATCCCGTCAGGCAGCGCGCGCGGCCGCGGCCTGCTCGGCGGCGGTCACCGTGTTGGCGAGCAGCATGGCCACCGTCATCGGGCCGACGCCGCCCGGCACCGGCGTGATGGAGGCGGCGCGCGCGCAAGCCGGTTCGAACTCGACGTCGCCGCAGAGCCGGCCGTCCGCGCCGCGATTGATGCCGACGTCGATCACGACCGCGCCCGGCCTGATCCACTCGCCGCGCACGAGCGCCGGCTGTCCGGTCGCCGCGATGACCACGTCCGCGCGCCCCACCTCGCCCGCGAGGTCGGCCGTCCGCGAGTGGCAGAGCGTGACGGTGGCATGGCGCTCGAGCAGCAAGAACGCCACGGGCTTTCCGACGAGCACGCTCCGGCCGACGACGACGGCACGCGCCCCGGCGAGCGCGACGCCGGTCGTGTCGAGGAGCCGGAGGACGCCGAGCGGTGTACACGGACGGAGCCCCGGGAGACCGGCGAGCAGCCGGCCCTGATTCACGGGGTGCAGCCCATCCACGTCCTTTTCGGGCGCCAGTGCCTCGATCACCACCTGCGCGCGGAGCGGCGCGGGCAACGGTAGCTGCACGAGGATGCCGTGGACGTCCGCGTCGTGTCCGAGTCGACGCACGAGCGCCACGAGCTCGGTCTCGGAGGTCGATGCGGGCAGCCGGTGGCGAAGGGAGCGGATGCCCACCTGCTCGCAGGCCTTCTCCTTGTTGCCGACGTACACCAGCGACGCCGGATCGTCGCCGACCAGCACCGCCGCCAGCCCGGGGACGACGCCGCGTGCGGCAAGCCGGACGACGCGCTCGCGCACCTCCGCTCGAACCACCGCCGCCACGGCCTTGCCGTCGATCGTCTGTCCCACGCGCGAGGTCCCAGGTCGCGTATCGCGATATATCGGCCACCCTCCGGGGAGGCAAGGGTCGACGCCCGCGATCGCCCCCCGTGCTAGAGTGACACCGTGATCATCGGCGTGCCACGCGAGGTGAAGGAAGAAGAGAACCGGGTCGCGCTCACGCCGAGCGGCGTCGGCGCGCTCGTCGCGCACGGCCATGCGGTGCTGGTCGAGCACGGCGCGGGCGCCGGCTCGCGGCTGCCCGACGCCCGCTACCGGGACGCCGGTGCCACGCTGACCGACGCCGCGACGGTGTGGGCTCGCGCCGACCTCGTTCTCAAGGTGAAGGAGCCCCAGCTCCCCGAGTACGAGCACCTTCGCCCCGACGTGATCCTCTTCACGTACCTCCACCTCGCCGCCAATCCCGACCTCACGCGCGCCCTCGTCGAGCGGCGCGTCCGCGCGCTCGCGTACGAGACGCTCCAGCCCGACGACGGCTCCCTTCCGCTACTCGCACCGATGAGCGAGGTCGCGGGCCGGCTGGCGGTCCAGGCGGGATCCTGGTGCCTGCAGGCGCAGAACGGGGGCCGCGGCGTGCTGCTCTCCGGGGCCTCCGGCGTGCGGCCGGCCAAGGTGGTGATCGTCGGCGCCGGGATCGCGGGCACCAACGCCTGTCAGGTGGCCGTCGGCGTCGGCGCCGACGTGTCGATCCTCGACATCGACCCCGCGAAGCTCCGCTACGTGCACGACATCCTCGGCGGCCACGTGACCACCGTGATGTCGAACCGGGCCAACCTCGAGGAGGAAGTCGTCGCCGCCGATCTCGTCATCGGCTCCGTGCTCATTCCGGGCGCGCGTGCCCCGCGTCTCCTACCGCGCGCGCTCGTTGGCGCCATGCGGCCGGGCGCCGCGCTGGTCGACCTCTCGATCGACCAGGGCGGCAGCGCCGAAACGTCCCACCCGACGACGCACGCCCAGCCGACTTATGTCGAGGAGGACGTCGTCCACTACTGCGTGACCAACATGCCGGCGGCGGTGCCGCACACGGCAACGTTCGCGCTCACCAACGCCACGCTGTCCTACGCGCTCGAGATCGCCGATCGCGGGTTCAGCGCGGCGCTGCGCGGCAACCCGGCGCTCCGGCGCGCGGCCAACGTGCTCGCCGGGCACGTGACCCACCCCGGCGTCGCCGAGGCCGCCGGCGTCCGCCCCACGCCCGCCGAGCAGCTCCTCAGCTGACGACGCGCAGTCCGAGCTCGCGCAGCTGCGCCGGATCGACGGGCGACGGCGCCTCGGTCATCAGGCACGCGGCGCGTTGCGTCTTCGGGAACGCGATGACGTCGCGGATGGAGTCGGCACCGGCGAGGAGCATCACCAGCCGGTCGAACCCGATGGCGATGCCGCCGTGCGGCGGGGCGCCGAACGACAGGGCCTCGAGGAGAAAGCCGAACCGCGCGTGCGCGTCGGTCTCCGACATGCCGAGCAGCGCGAATACCCGCTGCTGGACCTCCGGCTGGTGGATCCGGATGCTGCCACCGCCGAGCTCCGTTCCGTTGAGCACGAGATCGTAGGCCTGCGACCGGATCTCGAGCGGGTGGCTTTCGAGCCGGTCGAGGTCCTCCTCGAGCGGCGCGGTGAACGGGTGATGGACGGCGACGTACCGGTTGGCGTCGGGATCGCGCTCGAGCAGCGGGAAGTCGACGACCCAGAGAAAGCGGTCCTCGCCCTTCGCCACCCGGCCGAGGCGCTCACCGAGCTGCAGGCGGATGCGCGAGAGCACCGCCGACGCGACCGGCTCCGGCTCGGCGAGCAGCAGGAGCAGGTGGCCCGGCTCGAGCTTGCCGGCTTCCGTCAGCCGCGTGCGCTCGCCGTCGGAGAGGAACTTCGTGGCGGGCGACTGCCAGCCGTCCGCCCCGATCCGGATCCAGGTGAGCCCGCGTGCGCCCTCGGCGGTGGCGAAGCCGACGAGGTCGTCGAGCTCGCGGCGCGAGAGCGCCGCGCCGCCGCCCCGGACCGCGAGGCCGCGGATCGCGTGACCCGCGGCGAGCGCGTCGGCGAAGACCCGGAACTCGGTTCCGGCGAAGCACGTCGAGAAGTCGACGAGCTCGAGGTCGACGCGGAGGTCCGGACGGTCGCTGCCGAAGCGCTGCATCGCCTCGCGATGGGACAGCACCGGGAACGGGCGCGGCGTCACCCTCCCCCGCACCGTGGTGAAGAGATCGGCGATCATCGGCTCGACCACCCCCATGACGTCGTCCCGTCCGACGAAGGACATCTCGAGGTCGATCTGCGTGAATTCGGGCTGCCGGTCCGCGCGCAGGTCCTCGTCCCGGAAGCAGCGCACGATCTGGTAGTAGCGGTCGAGGCCCGCCACCATCAGGATCTGCTTGAAGAGCTGCGGCGATTGCGGCAGCGCGTAGAAGGCGCCGCGCTGGACGCGGCTCGGGACGAGGTAGTCGCGCGCGCCCTCGGGCGTCGAGCGGGCGAGCACGGGGGTCTCGACTTCGATGAAGCCGAGGCGCGTCAGGTGTTCGCGCACGGTGCGTGCCACCTCGTGCCGCAGGACGAGGTTCCGCTGCACGGCGGGACGGCGGAGGTCGAGGTAGCGGTAGCGGAGACGCATGGACTCCGTCACCTCGGCGGCGTCGTCGATCGGAAACGGCGTGGGCCGTGCCCCGTTCAGGACGTGCAGCGCCGACGCGCCCACCTCGATGGCGCCGCTCGGGAGATCGGGGTTGACCGTCTCCCCCGGTCGCGGGCGCACGGTCCCGCGGACCGCGACCACGAACTCGAGGCGTACGTCGCCGGCCCGGGCGTGCGCCTCCGGACTCTCGGCCGGATTGCACACCACCTGCACGAGGCCCGTCCGATCGCGGAGGTCGAGGAACAGCACGCCGCCGTGATCGCGCCGCGCATGCACCCAGCCGCACACGGTGACCTCGCGGCCGGTGTCGGCGGGCCTGAGCACGCCGCACCCGTCGGTCCGCCGCCAGTCGCCGAGCGGCTGCGCGACCGTCACGAGGCGCCGACCTCCGCCCGTACCCAGCGCGCGAGCTCCGCCCCCGGCGCCCCGAGGTCGAGTGCCTGCCGGCGGTCGGCGCTGCTCGCGAGGTCGCGCACGGTCGCCCGCCCGGCGGCGAGCTCGTCGGGACCGAGAATGACGGCCAGCCGCGCGCGCCGGCGGTTGGCGACGCCGAGCAGCGCCTTGAGGCTCCGCCCCGCGGGCTCGACGGCCACCACGAGCCCCTCGTCCCGCAGCTGGGTGGCGAGCCGAAGTGCCGGGGCAACGGCGCGCGGCTCGAGCGGGAGGACCAGCGCCGCGGGCCCCGGGGCGGCATCCTTGGCCGCCGGGGTGGCCATCGCGACGCGGTCGAGGCCGAGCGCGAACCCGACCCCGGCGACCTCCGGCCCGCCGAGCATCGCCACGAGCCCGTCGTAGCGCCCGCCGCCGCCGATCGCGTTCTGCGCCCCGAGCCCCTCGCCCTCGGCGACGATCTCGAACGCCGTCCGGCAATAGTAGTCGAGACCGCGCACGAGGCGCAGGTTCAAGACGTACGGGACCCGCTCCTGGTCGAGGAGCAGGCGCACCTCGTCGAAATGCGCGGTGCACGCCGCGCAGAGGCTGTCGCGCATCACCGGGGCCCGCTCGATGACGGCCCGGCAGTCCGCCACCTTGCAGTCGAGGAGACGCAGCGGATTGCGCTGGAGGCGGCGATGGCAGTCACCACAGAGCGCGTCGAGATGCGCGAGGCCGAACTGCCGCAGGCGCTCGCGGTAGGCCGGGCGGCACGCGGCGTCGCCGAGCGAGTTCAGCTCGATCCGCGTCCCGCGCGCGCCCACCTGATCGAAGTAGCGGACGAGCCAGACGAGCAGCTCGGCGTCGGCCAGGGCGTCGTCGCGGCCGAGCACCTCGGCGCCGATCTGATAGAACTGGCGATACCGGCCGCGCTGGGGGCGCTCACGGCGGAACATGGGGCCTGCGTAGAAGAGCCGGGCCTGCCGGTCGCGATGCACCAGACCGGATTCGAGATAGGCCCGCACGACGCTCGCCGTCGCCTCCGGACGGAGCGCGACCGCGGTCTCTTCCTTGTCCCGGTCGCGGAACGAGAACATCTCCTTTTCGACGATGTCCGTCGTCTCGCCAACGGCGCGCGCGAACAGCTCGGTACGCTCGAGGATGGGGAGGCGGATCTCTCCGAAACCGTAGCGGGCGAAGAGGTCGCGCGCCGCCGCCTCGAGCCGCTGCCAGTGCGCGCACTCCTCGGGAAGGACGTCCCGGAAGCCCCGGACCGCGGGGATCGTGCTGGATTTTGACATGGTGACGGTGAACGGACGCTTGTAGCAAAGGGCTGCAAACGCTTCAACGCGAGAACGTTTGATAATGCGCGGATTTGCCTTCACAATGTTGGCGTGGCGCGGTTCTTGCCAATTCCGGCTAACGGATGAGCCACTCGACGCTCGAAACCGGGTCGCTGACCGCGCTCTTCCACCAGCTCGTGCGGGCCGCGATGGCCGTGCAGCAGGTCGAGTCCTCGGAGACCACCGAGTTCTACCTCGTGCAGCTGCTCGAGGGCTACGCCCGGCCGGGTCGCGAGCTACTCGACCGGCCGCTTGCGCTCGACTACCTCGAGGCATTCCATCTGCCGGCCTCGCAACGGTACGAGAAGCTGAAGCGCGTCGCCGACACCGCGCTCTTCATCACCGGGATCTTCGT
Source organism: Deltaproteobacteria bacterium (assembly GCA_005879585.1). GTDB lineage: Bacteria > Desulfobacterota > Binatia > DP-6 > DP-6 > DP-3. The sequence goes on from VBKG01000326.1 coordinate 21,632, forward strand.
CGACAGCCTCGAGCGGAGCCTCGTGGGGCCCGACTATTACGCGGCGCTCGGCCGCACTGCGTATGCGCGGCTCTCGGCGCAGCCGCCGCGCGCGAGCCTCGCCGAGCTGTTCGGGGAGCTCGCCGGGCGGTTTCCGGAGTTCGTGCGAGTGCTCGCGGAGATCAGCGCGCAGGAGCTGTTTCGTCGGCAGGAGGATACGGTCCGGCTCTATAAGCGGTGGCTGCATACGCGCGGGCGCCGCGAGGCGGATCTGCTGCTCCGGCGGGGCATCATCCCGTTCGCCCCGCCGTCGAACCAGCGGCACTGAGTTAGGTCTCGGTTCGCGGGAGCCGGGGGGGCCGGCTCGCCTCCGGGTCCTCGCTCCACGCGCGACTCGTAGGCTGTGGCGTCCCCCCGCAGCTGCGGGCGCGCGCGGGAGCTGCGGGTCGGCGGTCCGGCCCCCCGGCTCCCGCGATGCAACGCCGCGAACGCGCCGCTGGTCGGCGCCGCGCTCACTTTCCCGGATCGGACCGGATTAGTCGGGAACCGCGGCGGCTTCGACTTGGCGCGACGGGCGGAGCCGGCGGGCGGCCGGGACGGCCTTGGCGTTGCGCGCGACGACGATGGTGAAGAGCGAGCGCTGGCCCGTCTTCCACTGGCGCTCGACGTGGAGGGCGGTACGGTCGACGACGTCGCCGAGGCGGAGCGTCGTCCAGCCGAGCCAGCGGGTCAGCGGGTCGATGGCGCGCATGAGGCGCGCGAGGGTCGGGTTCGCGCTCCGGAAGTGGTTGATGATGGTGATGACGCCCCCCGGCCGGCATACGCGCCGCGCCTCCACCATCATGCGATGCGGGTCCGGGACGACGCTGACCACGTGAAAGGCCATCACGTAGTCGAAGCTGTCGTCGTCGAAGCGCAGGTTGAGCGCGTCGCCTTGCTCGAGGGCGACGTGGCGCCATCCGTTGCGGTTCACCTTGTCCTGCGCGCGCTCGAGCATGTCGGGCGCGAGATCGATGCCCGTCACGTGGCAATGGCGCGGGTACGCGTCGAGTGACAGCCCCGTACCGACACCGAGCTCGAGGACACGAGCGCCTGGCTCGATCGCGAGCGAGCGGATCACCGTGGCGATGCGGGGATAGAAGACGTGACGGAACAGAAGGTCGTAGAGGTGGGAAAACTCGTAGTACAGCCGGCTCTCGTGCGGCTGCGCGTTTGCGAGTGCCATGCGCCTCCCTATGTCGTCAGCGGGGCTCCGGGACCCCGGGCTGTCAGTCCTGCCGGCCGCCGCTGCGCACAGCCGGGCGGGTCATGCCGCCGTGGTGCCTCGCAGCTGTCGTTTGAAGGAGGTGATGTCCCGCTTCCGAAACCGCCACTGACGGCCGCGCTTGAAGGCCGGCAGCACGCTCTTGCGAGCGAGCTCGTTCACCGTGTCAGGGCTGCAGTCGAGAATCTCCGCCACCTCTTTGCTGTTCAGGAGGACGTCGTCCTTCTCGAGCATGTTCCGACACGGTCGTCCGCAACACCGGGACGCTGTTTTGGTAGCAGGGCCGTGCCAGGTGCGTCAAGGAACCCGAAATTACGCTGCTTTTTCGGGCAGTTATGCGCCGCGTCCACCGCGTGTACCCTTGCGGCCTTCGAGGTAGAGCACGATCGGGCTGGCGACGTAGATTGACGAGTAGGTGCCGACGATGAAGCCGACGAGCAGCGCAAAAGCGAAGCTGTGGATCACGGTTCCGCCCAGTACGAACAGCGCCGCGGTCACGAGAATGGCTGTGCCGCTGGTGATCAGCGTGCGCGACAGCGTCTCGTTGATGGACAGATTCATGATCGTCGCGAGGGTCTCCCGCCGCATCTTCCGCATGTTCTCGCGGATCCGGTCCGAGACGATGACGGTGTCGTGCACCGAGTAGCCGACGACCGTGAGCAGGGCGGCGACCGTCGTGAGGTCGAACTCCATGTTGGCGATCGACAGCGCGCCGAGCGTGATCAGCACGTCGTGCACCAGCGCGACGGCGGCGCCGATACCGAAGCGGATCTCGAAGCGCAGCGCGATGTACGTCGCCATGACGAGCGTCGCGGCGAGGACCGCGAGCGTCGCATCCCGCCAGAGATCCTTCCCGACCTTGGGTCCAACCGTCTCGACGCGTAGCACGTCGTAGGTGCCCTCGCCGAACTTCTCCCGCAGGCCGGCCTTGATGGCATCGGCGACGCCGCTGCTGCCGCCCTCCGGTGCGCCGAGGACCCGGATCTGGAACTCCTTCCCGCCCTGGCCGACGTCCTGCACGACGACCTCGCGCAGCTCGGGCCGCGACAACGCCGCGCGCATGTCGGCGATCGGCGTCGCGGCGGCAAACCGGACGTGCACCATGGTGCCGCCGGCGAAGTCGATGCCGTAGTTGAGACCGCCATGCAGGTAGATCGACACGAGACCGATCAAGATGAGCGTCCACGAGGCGATCAGCATCTTGAACCGCAGGCCGACGAAGTCGATCCTCAGCCCGGGCGGGATCAGCTCGAAGAAGCGGTGCTCGACGGTGGGCGCGTTGTCCGTGCGGGCCGTCGGTCGGGTCGCCATGGGTCCCCCCTTCATACGCTCACCGTCGTCAGCCGGCGCCGGGACACGAGCACATCGTACACCACGCGGGTGCCGAAGACGCCTGTCAGGAGGCTCGTCAGGATGCCGAGGCAGAGCGTCACGGCGAACCCGCGGACCGGGCCCGTTCCGAACTGGAACAGGATCAGGCCAGAGCAGAACGTCGTGACGTTCGAGTCGCGGATCGCGTACCAGGCGCGTTCGAAGCCGTTGTCGATCGCGGCCCGCGGCGTCTTGCCGAGGCGCAGCTCCTCGCGGATGCGCTCGAGGATCAGCACGTTGGCGTCGACCGCCATCCCGATGGTGAGGACGATGCCGGCGATCCCGGGCAGCGACAGCGTGAACCCGAAGGCGGCGAACGCGCCGACCAGGAAGAGGATGTTCAGGAGGAGCGCCGCGTCGGCGATCACGCCGCCGCCCCGGTAGTACACCAGCATGAACGCGATCACGAGCGCGCTGCCGACCACGAACGAGAGGACGCCCTTGCGGATCGAATCCTGGCCGAGCGACGGGCCGACCGTCCGCTCCTCGATCAGCTTCAGCGGCGCGGGCAGCGCGCCGTTGCGCAGCACGTTCGCCAGGTCCTGCGCCTCGGCGAAGTCGAACCGGCCCGTGATCTGGCCGCGGCCGGCGGTGATCGGCTCGCGAATCGTCGGGGCGGACTCCACGTAGTTGTCGAGCACGATGGCGAGGTTGCGACCCACGTTGGCGTTCGTCCCGTCGGCGAAGAGCTTCGTGCCGCGGGCGTCGAGCGAGAAGTCGACCGCCATGCCCTCCGTCGCGGTACCGGGCCGAACGCTCGCGTCGGTGATGACGTCGCCCGTCATGAGCGTCCGCCGCTCGACGAGATACGCCCGCCGCCCGCCGGCGTCGCCCTTCCCGTTGAGCACCTGCACGCCGGGCCCCGGGTGCTCCACGGTGCCCGCCTGCGGGCCCGTCGCGAGGAGCTTGAACTCGAGGAGCGCCGTCTTGCCGATCAGATCCTTCGCGCGCTGCGGATCCTGGATGCCCGGGAGCTGGACGACGATCTCGTCCGCGCCCTGCGCCTGCACGGTGGGCTCGGACACGCCGAACTGGTCGATCCGGTTCCGGATGATCTTCAGCGCCTGATCGACGACGTTGTCGCGGATGCGCTGCGCATCGCGCTGCTCGAGGGTGAGCGTCAGGTCGGCATCGGCATCCTGGCTCGGCACCGTGACGAGTGTCGGGAAGCGCTCCTTCACGAGGTCGACGACCTGCTGGCGCTTCTCCTTGTTGGCGAGACGGAGGCGCACCGTTTTCCCCTCGCGCTCGACCGTGACGGCGCCGATCTGGGCGTCCCGCAGCTCCCGCTCAAGGTCCTGGGCATGCCGGTCGACGGTGTTGTTGATCGCCTGCTCGATCTCGACCCCGTAGAGCAAGTGGGTGCCGCCCTGGAGGTCCAGACCGAGACGCACCGGCTGGTGCCACGGCCAGAACACGGGCGCCGGGCGGAGGAACGTCGGCACGAGGAACACGACCGCCGCTGCCGCCAGCACGACGAACAGCAGCACGCGGTAGAGAACGGTTCGGCTCACGACTTCTGCCCCTCCTTGTCCCGGGCTTCCACCGCCGGGGCCTTCTGCTGCACGGTCTGGATCGCCGCGCGATCGACCTGGATGCGAACGTTGGGCGCGATCTCGAGCGTCACCATTTTGTCGGCGAGCGCTGCCACGCGCCCGTGCATGCCGCAGCTCAGGACCACCTGGTCGTTCCGCTTGAGGTTCGCGGCCAGCGCCTCCTGGTCGCGGCGACGCTTCTGCTCCGGACGGATGAGCAGGAAGTAGAAGATGCTGAAGAGCAGGACGAGAAAGCCGACGTTGAGATAGGCGGGCGGCCCGCCCCCCTCCCCCGTCTGGCCGAACCCCGTCCCCACGTCAGGCCCACGCCCCGCACGCCACGGCGGCGCGGCTCGGGAAGGTACCCTCCCGCAGCGCCGCCCGGAACTCGCGCATGAGACGCAGGTAGAAATGGAGGTTGTGCAGCGTCGACAGCACGGCGCCGAGCATCTCCCCCGCCAGCATCAGGTGGCGCAGCGCACCACGGCTGAAGCGCGCGCAGGTGTAGCACCCACACCCTTCCTCCACCGGCCGTGCATCCCGCGCGTGACGGGCGTTGCGGATCACGAGCTTGCCGTCCCGCGTGAAGAGCATTCCGTTGCGCGCATTGCGCGTCGGCAAGACACAATCGAACAAGTCATATCCCATGGCCACGAAGCGAAGCAAATCGCCGGGCGTGCCGACGCCCATCAGGTAGCGCGGCCGTGCGCGGGGCAGCGGCCCGACCGCTGCGGCGGCGACGCGCGTCGTCTCGAGCACCGGCTCGCCCACCGAGAGCCCGCCGACGGCGTAGCCGTCGAACGGGAGCGCCGTCAGCCCGGCCGCGCTCTCGGCGCGCAATTCCGCGTCGAACCCGCCCTGCACGATGCCGAAGACCGCCGTCGCCCCGCGGGTGCGCGCCGCGAGGCCGCGGGCGGCCCACGCGGTCGTGCGGGCCACCGCGCGCGCCACGCGCTCACGCGGCGTCCCGCTCGCCACGCACTCGTCGAGCGACATGGCGACGTCGACGCCGAGGGCTTCCTGCGCCCGGATTGCATCCTCGGGGCGGAACAGTCCCGCGTGGCCGTCGACGTGCGACCGGTAGTGCACGCCCTCGTCCTCCACCCGCACGAGCTCGGCGAGGCTCATCAGCTGGTAGCCGCCGCTGTCGGTGAGGATGGGACGGTGCCAGCCCATGAGCGCGTGCAGTCCGCCGAGCGCCGCCACGGTGTCGACCCCGGGACGCTGCGCGAGGTGATACGCGTTGGCGAGCACGATGTCCGCGCCGACCTCGTCGAGCTGTCGGGGTGTCAGGCCCTTCACCGAGCCGAGCGTTCCGACCGGCATGAACGCCGGCGTCTCGACGGCGCCGTGCGGCGTCACCAGGCGTCCGAGCCGCGCCCCGGACGGATCCTCGCGCAGCACCTCGAAGGCGAAGCGGTCACTCACGTGATCAGCATCGCGTCGCCGAAGCTGTAGAACCGGTACCCGCGACGGACGGCGTCCTCGTAGGCGGTGCGGATATGGTCCCATCCCGCCAGTGCCGCGACGAGTGCCAGGAGCGTCGAGCGCGGCAGGTGGAAGTTCGTGAGCAGGACGTCGACCATGCGGAAGCGATGGCCCGGCCGGATGAAGAGACGGGCCTCGCCCGGGCCGGCGCGGAGCCTGCCGTCCCCGCCGGCCGCTTCGAGCGCACGCACCGTCGTCGTGCCGACGGCGACGATGCGGCGCCCCGCGGCGCGCGCCTCGTTGACCCGCCCGGCGGTCTCGGGCGGCACGACATAGCGCTCGGGTGCCATGACGTGCGCCGCGAGCGTGTCCGTGCGGATCGGCTGGAACGTGCCCGGCCCGACGTGGAGCGTGAGCGTTCGCATCTCGACGCCCGCCGAGGCGAGCGTGGCGAGCAATGCCGGCGTGAAATGCAGTCCCGCCGTCGGCGCCGCGACGGCGCCCGGCGCCGCGGCATAGACGGTCTGGTACCGCTCGCGATCGCTGGCCGTCGGTCCGCCCGGCCGTGCGACGTACGGCGGCAGCGGGACCTCGCCGACGCGCTCGAGCCAGGCGAGCACCGGTCCGTCGACGACGAGCTTGAGGCGCCAGGTCCCGTCGCGCAGCGGGACGACCCACTCGCCGGCTCCCTCGGCGAGGTGAACCCGCTCCCCGGGACGCGGGGTCCCGCGCACCAGGACCTCCCACTCGCCGTCGGCGTCTTCGAGCGGCCGCACGAGGAGCAGCTCGAGCCGGCCGCCGCTCGGACGCCGGCCGTAGACCCGCGCGGGAATCACCCGCGTGTCGTTCAGCACGAGGAGATCGCCGGCGCGGAGCAGCTCCGGAAGCTCGCCGATGGCGCCATGCCGGCGGGTGCCCGTGACGCGATCGAGCACGAGCAGCCGGGCATCGCTGCGCTCCGCGGGCGGCTCCTGCGCCACCAGCTCGGGCGGCAGCGCGTAGTCGAGGTCGGCCAGGCGCATCCGAAGGCCAGCGGCGACTCGCCGGCCGGCATTGCGGGCTACGCCGATCGCTTCCGGCAGTCAACCGACCCGTGACGCCTCCGTCCGTTCCGGTGTATGGAGCCGAGCCATGGCCACCGCACTGCGACTCTTCGGCTCGGAGCTCTCTCCCTACTCGGTGAAGGTGCGCTCGTACCTCCGCTACAAGAAGATCCCGCACACCTGGGTGGTGCGTGACTCGAGCACCCTCGAAGAGTTCCAGCGCCATGCCCGTCTGCCGTTGATCCCGCTCGTGCTCGCGCCGGACGGCACCGCGATGCAGGACTCCACCCCGATCATCGAAGCGCTCGAAGCGCGCCATCCGGAGCCGTCGATCCATCCGCCGGATCCGACGCTCGCGTTCCTGTCGGCGCTCATCGAGGAGTATGCCGACGAATGGGGCAACAAGCCGATGTTTCATTTCCGCTGGTTCTACGAGCCCGACCAGATATCCTGCGCCGAGCGGATCGCGCGCGAGACGATGCCGGGCGCCGACGACGAGACGGTGCGGGGTGCGACCGAGATGATCCGGCAGCGCATGGTGCCGCGGCTCCGTTTCGTCGGGTCGTCGGAGCGGACGAAGGATGTCATCGAGGGCTCGTTCGAACGACAGCTCGCGATCCTCGAGGCACATCTTGCACGCCGCCCGTTCCTCTTCGGCGAGCGTCCCGCGCTCGCGGACTTCGGCCTGTTCGCGCAGCTCTATCAGTGCTCGACGGACCCCACGCCGGTGGCCGTCATGCGCCGTCGCGCGCCCACCGTGCTCGCGTGGATCGCGCGCATGCTGGAGCCCCGTGCCGACGGCGCCTTCGAGCGCTGGGAGCAGCTCGAGCCGACGCTCACCCCCCTTCTGCGCGACGAGATGGCGGCGGTCTTTTTCCCGTGGACGCTCGCGAACGCGCGTGCGGTCGCCGCCGGAGAGAAGGAGTTCAGCGTCGAGATCGGCGGCCGGCCGTTCTCGCAGGAGACGCAGCGCTACCACGCGAAGTCGCTCGGCGCGCTCCGCAGCCGCTACGCGGCCGTCGCCGACCGCTCGGTGCTGGATCGGATCCTGCGCGCGACGGGGTGCGCCGAGGCGCTGCAGCAGGCGTCCTGATCCTGCGCCGCCTCAGCGGCGACAGACCTGGCGGGTACCGTCGAGGCGCAGCAGCGCGATCCCGAAACGCGCACCGTGGAACGGCGTCGCGCCGAACGTCGCTACCTCGCGATAGTTCCGCCGTACCCACCGGTAGAGGTCGCGTCCGTAGTCGCGACCGAAGAAGCGGGCGCCGTATTCGCCGGTGTCCTTGTGAACCAGCGCCACGTAGTCGGGCGGTGCGGCGTCGAGCGCCGCGAGCATGCGGGGCTCGCCGTAGAAGGCCAGCTCGGGCGGCATGAAGTTGGTGTACGGCGTCGGATTCGGGCGGCGACTGAGGAAGTTCAGCATCACGCCTTCGGGCAGCACGGCGAGGCTCCGCCCGACGTCGACGTCGCGCCCCATCATCTCGAGCGCGGCAGCGGCCATCGGGCCGCGCGCGTCCGCGAGGAGGCTGTCGGCCCCGCCGCCCACGGGATGCGTCTTGACCGCGAACCGTCGGGCGCTCACCTCGACGTGGGTCAGAACCGCGATCCCGACGGCCGCCGCCGCGACGGCCCGAAACAGCGCGCCACATCCGCCCGCGGCGGTGATCGCCGCCGGCACCCAGGCGAGGAGCGCCACGACGACGAGCAGCGTCGCCGGGAGCGCGAGCACGAAACCGTAGTGGTACGCGTGCACGTTGAAGAAGATCTTGGCGAGGAGCGCGAGGGCGAAGATGACGAGCGCCAGGACCGGCCCGCGCGGCGCCGCCGCGCCGAAGAGCCCCGTGCCCCACCCGACCGCCACGGCGAACGTCAGGCACGGGAGCGCGCGCGGCGCCTCCAGCCAGAAGCGCGGCGGGCAGCAGGCGCCGAGGACGAGCGCCGCGCCGACGAAGCCGCCGAGCGCGATCGGCCATGGCCGCTGGACGCGGCGTACGGCGAGCGCGAGCGCCACCGCCGGCGCGAGGAGCGCGCCGTACCCGGCGAGCGACCAGGCCATTGCGCGGAGGCTCGCGCCCAGATCCTGCGTGCCCATGATGAGGCGGTAGAACGCGAGCGACGAGGCCTGGCCACCCATCACCCAAGGCCACGATCCGAGAGCTCCGCGGAGCGCGACGGCCGCGGGCATCGAGCGCGACAAGAGCGCGACCGCCAGTAGCGGCGGCACGACCGCGCCGCCGACGAAGGCGCCGACGACGACCACGCGCCGGCGGCGCGTCGCGAGCCACACGGCGCACGCGGGGGCGGCGGCCACGAACGGCTCGGGCTTGGTCAGGAAAACGAGCCCGAGCGCCGCACCGGCCACGGCCGCCGCCATCGGGTGCCCGGTGCCGTCGTGGCGCGCGAGGCATGCGAAGGCGACGAGCGCGAACAGGAGCCCATGAGTCATCTCGTGACAGTACGGCGCGATGAAGTTGTAGTTGCCGACGGCCGTCACGTGTCCGAAGGCGAAGACGGCGACGAACGTGAGACCGGCGGCGGTCGCCGTGAACGCGTCGCTCACGGGCTCGAGGAGCCGGTGGAGCAGGACGATCACGATCCCGAGGATGCCGGCGTTGCACAGCACGAGCGTCCGCATGCTGATCCCGAAGAGGCGAAACCAGAGCGCGTTGAGGTACGGCGAGAGCGGCCCGTTCAGGTACGCGACGTCCGCATAGAGCACCCGGCCGCGGACGAGCTGCCACGGCACGTAGAGCTCGCGCCCGAAGTCGACGAGCGGATCGGCCCACCGACTCCAGGTGGCGGCGAGCATCGTAGCCGCGACGGCCGCCACCAGGAGCGGCCCGGCCCAGCGCCCCGCGGCCGTCGCGTCAGCCGGAGCCGGTGCCGGCGCGGACATCGGCGAGCGTTCCCCGGGCGGCGCCGGCGTCCAGCCGCCTCGGCGGCAGGGCCGGCCACGGCACCGAACCGCTGTGACTCACCTGCGTGATCCAGCGGCGCGCGGGCGGCACGTAGTCGGCGCGTGCCGGGTCGTCGTAGCGGTCGCGCCGCCCCCACAGCTGCGCAATGGCGTCCTGGTAGAGGAGCGCCCATTCCGGATGGGCTTCCATGACCTCGACGGAATGGGTGAAGTGGCGCGCGACGACGACCAGGTCGGGATCGCCAAGGTGAAGCATCCGGGCGGCATCGAAGGGCGGCGAGTCCCCGGCGCGCCAGCGCGGGATCAGGTGGTCGCCGACGAGGAAGTCGAAGTACGCGTCGGCGACGTCCTGCGGGTAGCACGTGCGGAGGCGACCGTCGAAAGCAACCGGGGCGTCGTCGCCGAACGCGGCGATCGCGTATTGGGCCCAGTCGAAGTGCATGACGACCTTGCCGGTCAGGTGGCGCTTCGCCATGTAGCGGAACGCGTTCACCGGGTAGACGCTGCGGTCGACGAGCGGCGCGCGCGCGTGGAGCGCGACCAGGACGACGAGTCCGAGGTCGGCCACCCAGACAGCCGTGGCCGCCCAGCCCGATCCCGCGGCGCGGGTCCCTTGCCGCCGCCCGAGGATCGCACGCATGCGATCGAGCAGCGGCTCCAGGTGCGCAGGCAGCCAGAAGCCGGCCGCGATCGCGAAGAACGGCAGGTGGCGGACGTGTGTGACCGACTGCCATGCGGTGGCGATGAGCAACGCTGTCCGCGCCCGGTCACGCCACTGCCGCGTCCCGAGCCACGCGGTCCCGGTCAGGGCGGAGATGGCGACGAACAGCGGAAAGACGGTGTCGGAGGCCGAGAGCGCGCGCCACTCGAAGATCTCTGGTCGTGGTGGCACGAGGTCGCGGACGAGCCAGACGAGGAGCTCCAGGCCGTACGGATTGACGAGCGTGGCGCCGGCGCAGGCGAGCGCAACGGCGCCGTACAGGGCGGCGGGCCGAAGTCCCGCGCGGCCGTCGGCGTGCAGGCGCTCGAGGCCCCGGCAGCCGAGGTAGACGCCGAGCACGCCGAGACCCGCGACGAAGCCGCCGTGGGTGTTGGCCCAGAGCGTGAACAGCGGCGGCAGGAGCCAGAGCAGGCGCGTCTCGGAGGGCTTCGTCCGTCCGTCGCCGAAGACCCGGTCGAGGACGAAGACCTGCACCGCGAAGAAGGCGTACGTGAACACCTGGGGCCGGAAGCTCCAGCCCGGCGCCGTGGCGAACGTCACCAGGAGCACGGCAACGGACGTCGTGGCGATGCCGGCGCCCTGGCGCCGCGCGCTCGCCATCATGAGCGCCAGAAGGCCGAGGGCGAGGAGGGTCTTCAGGACCGCGAGGCCGGTCCCGCCAGCGTGGTCCGCCACGAAGGCGAAGGCGATCTCGCTCAGGTTCTCGTGGTTGATCCAGGGCTGGGACGCCGCCGTGTAGGTGTACGTCGCGGTCGCCGGCAGGTGCCAGCTCGCGAGAACGTCCTGGCCGTAGCGAACGTGCCCCCAGAGGTCGGGGTCCGCGCGGTCGATGGTGGCGAAGACGAGGACGCCGGCGAGGAGCAGCGCGACGAGGAGCGCGCGGCGCAGGCGTTCCGCCGGCTCGCGGCCTAGTAGAGTGAGGGCAGGAAGCGCCATCGGACGCGTCGCAGGTAAGCCCGATACGCCCGGTCACGGGCGAGGAAGCGTTCCTCCACGTGCGCCCGCCAGTTGAGGGCGACGGCGGTGCCGACGGTGATCGCGCAGTTCCAGAGACTCGGATACACGCCGAGGTAGCCGAGGTAGCCGAGGAGGTAGCCCGCGTACAGCGGATGGCGGACGACCCGATACGCGCCGCTCGTCTTGATGCCGCGGTCGGCCGCGATCAACCCGAAGCTCCGTCCGAGCGACACGACGCCGGCGAGCGTGATCAGCAGGCCGACCGCCTGCAGCGGCTCGGCGAGCCGCGCGAGCGGTCCAGATCCCTCATCGGGGCGAAGCAGCAGCGGCAGGAACGCGCCGAGCACGCCGATCGTCCAGTCCGCCGGTCGCGACGACGTGCCGACGCTCCGACGGCGCGTGAGCGCGAGGCACACGAGGACGGCTTCGAGGGCGACGATCGGCATCGCCGTCCGCCACTGCCCGGTGCGCCGCGCGAAGGTGAAATGCGCCGACGCGAAGAACACGTACAGGCAGGCGAGCGCCAGGTTCGAAATGGCGGTCGCGAGCGTGCCGGCGTGCCCGCGCGACCGCTCGAGCTCGCCGTCGATCTCCATCCGGGCGCCTTCCTTGAGGCCGGTCTCGGCGAGCGTCCCGGCCGGCAGCTCGAGGACGCTCGTCGCGCCCGCCACCCGCGGCGAGACCTTTCCGGGCCGCAGCGCACTGATCGTGCGCAGGATCTGCAGCTCGTCGTCGAGGAAGGCGACGTCGATCGGGTACCGCATGCCGATCATGTGGACCTGGCGGGACCGCTTGAGCCACAGCCCTTCGCCGGAGGGCAGCTCCTTCGTGCCGAGGAGCCCGAAGAGCCGGCTCCAGTGCGTGTCGGCGCAGCGCAGGCGGTTGACCACCACCACGCCGCTCGTGGCGTCGCGTGCCTGCTGCATCGGTCCGCGCTCAGCCCCCCATGCCCTTGAAGAGCTCCATGATCTGGAGGACGGCGGGCCCGACGGTGACCGTGAAGAGCGGCGGCAGGATGAACAGCGCGAGCGGGATCAGCAGCTTGATCGGCAGCTTCCGGGCCGCCTCCTCGGCACGCTGGCGCCGCTTGGTGCGGAGGAGGTCCGAGTGCGAGCGCAGCGTCGTCCCCATGCTCGCGCCGAGGCGGTCGCACTGGATGATCATGCCGGTCAGCGTCTTCAGGTCGCCGACGCCGTTCCGCTCGCCGAGTCCGCGGAGCGCCTGCTCGCGCGTCCGCCCGCTACGCAGCTCGAGCGATACCGTCGCGAACTCCTGGCCGAGCGGGTCCTTCATCGTCGAGCGTTCCTTGCCGACGCGCGCGATCGCGGCGTTCAGACCGAGGCCCGCCTCGAGGCAGACGACCATGAGATCGAGCGTGTCGGGAAGGACGACGGTGATCTCGCGGCTCCGTCGGTTGCCCATCGACCGGAGACGCATGTTCACGATCATGTGGCCGACGAACCAGATGGCCGCCGCCGTTCCGAGCGAGGGGCCGAGGGGCTTGCCCGCCAAGACGCGGGGCACGAGGACCGCGAGCGCCGGACCGAAGCTCAAGAGCGTGCGGATGCCGAGGAAGTGAAGCGTCGCGTTCGGGCCGCGCACGCCCGCCGTCGACAGTTTGCGCGAGAGCCCGCTGTCGCCGCCGCCCACGCCGTAGTTGCCGAGCGCCGCGAGCGCCGTCTTGATCAGGCTGCCTTCGTGCGCTTTCCGCGCCTCGGCGGCCTCGGGCGCGCCGTCGGGCAGCATCTTCTTCAACCGTTGCTCGACCGGCGACTTCGCCGTCCCCATGAAGAGGACGGCGGCCATGACACCGGTGACGGTGACGAAGGCGAGGATGGTGATCAGCATCGGCGACATGGCGGCTCCCTCAGACGCGGATGTTCGTGACGCGGGAGATGACCACGTGTCCGATGACGATGCTCACCACGGCGTAGCCGAGCATGTAGAGCCCGGTCGTCGTGTGGAGCATCGGCGAGAAATAGACCGGGTTCATGACAAACACGCCGATCGCGACGCAGAACGGCAGCGCGCTCAGCAGATTCCCCGACATCTTTCCCTGTGCCGTCATGACCTTCGTCTCGCGCAGCAGCTTGAAACGCTCGCGGATCGTGTGCGAGATGTTGTTCAGTACCTCGGCGAGGTTGCCGCCGATCTCCTGCGTAACCAGGATGCCGATGATCAGGATCGGCAGGTTCGAGTCGTCGACGCGGTCGGTCAGGTTGTAGAGCGCGTCCCGCATGGGAAGGCCGAGCCGCATCTCCTCGGCCACTTCGCGGAACTCCGGGGCAATCGGGTCCGGGAACTCGTCGGCCACGACGTAGAGCGCGCTCGAGAGCGAGTGACCGGCCTGGAGTGCAGCGCGGATGAGGTCGAGCGCGTCGGGCAGCTGCTCCGTGAAGAGGTGGTTCCGCTTTCGCTGCATGCGGCGCACGATCATCAGCGGGATGGCGCCCGCGACCACGCCCGCGCCGAGCCCGGCCATCGGGGGGCCGCCGAAGGTGACGACGCCGACGTAGCCGCCGACGCCGAGGAGCGGCACGTAGAGCAGGATCTCGCCGACGCGCTTCTTGAGGCCCGCCTGGCGCATCATGCGCACCAGCGGGTTCAGGCGCGTCATGCCCCGCAGGAGCGAGTTCAGGAAGGCGATGCCCGACAACCGGCGGTCCTTCAGGACCGAGGACTGCGAGCCGTCCCCCGGCACATCGGCCACCGCGGCGCCGGTCATGACCGCGAGGCGGCGGTCGAGGGTGCGCTTCGTGTCCTCCCGTCCCTTGGCCCACCCCGAGATGCCGTAGCCGGCGAGGGCCAGCGAGGCGAAGACGAGCAGCGCTGCAAACGCGAGCATCATCGGAACGTCTCGTTCAGTTGAGGTATTCGAAGAGCTTCGGGTCGATCTCGTGGCTCGAGGCCTTCAGGCGCTCCGTGAACTTCGGCCGCAGACCCGTCGAGCAGAACCGACCCACGGTGCGGCCGTCCTTGTCGACGCCGTCGCGGACGTAGGTGAACAGGTCCTGCAGCATGATCGTGTCGCCCTCCATCCCCACCACCTCGGTGATGCCCATGATCTTGCGGGTGCCGTCGCTCAGTCGCGCGGTCTGCACGACGAGGTCGAGGGCGGAGCTGATCTGCTGGCGCATGGCGCGGCTCGGCAGCTCGAAGCCGCACATCTGCATCATCATCTCGAGGCGGTTGATCGAGTCGCGCGCCGAGTTGGCGTGGAGGGTCGAGATCGACCCGTCGTGACCCGTGTTCATCGCCTGCAGCATGTCGAGCGCCTCGGCGCCGCGCACCTCGCCGACGACGATGCGATCGGGCCGCATACGAAGGCAGTTCCGCACGAGGTCCCGAGCCGTCACCTCGCCGCGACCCTCGATGTTGGGTGGCCGCGTCTCGAGGCGCACCACGTGCGGCTGCTGGAGCTGGAGCTCCGCGGAGTCCTCGATCGTGACGATCCGCTCGCCGTCGGGGATGAAGGACGAGAGCGCGTTCAGGAGCGTCGTCTTCCCCGAGCCGGTACCACCGGAGACGAGGATGTTGAGGCGCGCGCGCACCATGGCCTGGAGCACCATCACCATCTCGGGCGTGATGGCCCCGACGCGGCAGAGGTCGTCCATCATGAGGGGCGAGCGGCCGAAGCGCCGAATCGACATGATCGGACCGTCGAGTGCGAGCGGCGGGATGATCGCGTTGACGCGCGAGCCGTCGGGCAGGCGGGCGTCGACCATCGGCGAGCTCTCGTCGATCCGCCGGCCCACCTTCGACACGATGCGGTCGATGATCTGGAGCAGGTGCGCGTCGTTGCGGAACATCACCGTGGTCGGCTCGAGCTTGCCGTGCCGCTCGACGTAGACCTGGCGCGAGGTGTTGACGAGGATGTCCGAGATATCCGGGTCGCGAAGCAACGGCTCGATGGGTCCGAGGCCGTAGACCTCGTGCAGGATCTCGTCGCGCAGGTTCTCGCGGTCGCGGTGGCTGAGCGGGACCGCAAGCTCGCCAAGGAGCTCCGTGATCGCGGCCCGCAGCTCGCCCTCCGCCTGATTCAGGTCCATCTTGGCGAGGTTGGCGAGGTCCACCCGGTCGAGCAGGAGACGGTGGATGCGGAGCTTCAGGTCCTGGTACGCGCGATCGGGCGAGTTGGCCCAGGGCGGCGCGCCGGGCCGTGCCGGCGCCGCGGGCTCGGCGTCGGCAACGGGAGCGAGCGGCTTCTGGTTGAGTCCGATCCGATCTTTCAGCTTCACGGCCGCGTCTCCCTCGTGAACATGCGCTGGAGCAGATGCCCACGCTTGGCCTTCGTCGTCGCGCCACGTCCTGCGAGCTTGTCGGCGAGCTCGCCGATGGCGGTCGCGAGCCCCGCCTCGCGGGGCGCCGCGAGCGGCGAGCCGGCGTTCATGGCGCCGCCGGCGGCCTGCTCGTCGCGCGGGAGAACGTGGAAGACCTCCTTGCCGATCGCGCGCGCCGCGTCCGCGAGCGACACGGGGCCCGGGATGGCGTGGGTGACGATCAGGTCGACGCGCTCGCGCGGAATGCTCAGACGATCGAGCAGCTCGACGATGCGCCGGGCCGCGCGGACGCCGGGCACCGAGAGGTCGGTCAGCGCGAGGATCCGGTCGCTCTGCTCGAACGCCGCGAGCGAGGGACCGCTGATCGTGCGGGCCGTGTCGACGACGATGAACCGGAACTGCACGCGGAGGAGCCGCAGCGCCACCTCGACTTCGTTGTGACCGATGGCGTCCGCCTCCTCGATCTCCGAGGGCGCCGGGAGCAAGAACAGCCCGGACGGATGTCGCGTGAGCGTCCCGGCGAGGAAGATCTCGTCGACCGGTCCCGTGGCATTGGCGAGCGCGGCGAGCGAGTTCACCGGGGTCAGGTTGAGGAAGGCCGCCACGTCGCCCCGCTGGAGGTCCAGGTCCACGAGCGCGGTCTCGGCTTCGAGCGTGCCGTGGAAGCGGGCGGCGAGGTTCACCGCGAGCGTCGTCGCGCCGAGCCCGCCGCGAACACCGACGACGGTGAGCACCGTGCCCGCCGCCTGGGCGGCTCCCGCCTTGGTGCGCACCTGCGAGAACTTGATGAGCGCCTTGTGCAGCTCCTGGCTGCCGAGCGGCAGCGAGAGCACGTCGGTCGCGCCGGCCTCGAGGAGTGTCCGCAGCAGCGAGACGCCCGGGTCGTCCGAGGCGGCGAAGATCGTGAGCGCCGGCAGGCGCTCGTGGAGACGTTTGATGAGCGCGGCGGCCGCCTCGGCGTCGGCGCCGACCTCGACGCCGACCAGCTCACAGCGACGCGTCCGGATGAGCTCCGGCAGCTCGGCGTAGCCGCAGCAGTGCACCGCGAGCTTGAACTCGCGCACCGCGGCCCGGAGGGGCTCGATGCTCCCCGCACCGCCCTCGCCGTCGGGCCGCGCCCAGAGGAGAGTCCCCTCCTCGGGCGTAGTGTTGCCGTTTGTCGTCACGTCACCTTTCGTAGTGCGCTGCCGTCGTTCGTCAGCGTTCCCTCAGGGCAGCCCCGGCACCCGTGGCCGGGTGACCTCGGCGGGGTCGCGCTTGGTCTTCATCTCGCTGCTGGTGAGTGGACCGCGGTCGGTCGGCAGCGCCACCTCCGTGCCCGGCGGCAGCGCCTGCACGAGATGCGGCGTGATGATGACCATCAGCTCAGTCACCTGTCGCTCGTAGTGCGTTTGCCGGAAGATGTACCCGACAATTGGAAGGTTCTGCAGGTACGGCACGCCGCTCACGCTCTCGGTCCGGTTGGTCTGGAGGAGTCCGCCGATGACGAGCGTCTCACCGTTGCGGAGCCGGGTGCTCGTCGACGCGCGACGGGTGCGGAAGCTCGGGATGCCCTCGACGGGGCTGTTGAAGTCCGGCTGGCTCACCTCGGGCGTCACCGTGAGCATGATATCGCCCTCGTCCGAGACCTGCGGGATGAAGTTGATGAGCGTCCCGAAGGGCTTGAACTGGATGTCGGCTGAGAAGCCGGTGGCGACGCGGATCGGAATCTCTCCGCCGACCTGGAACACCGCGTTCTGGCCGCTCATCGCGAGCAGCTTCGGCTGCGCGAGGATCGTGGCAAGGCCCTCGGTCTGGAGGGCCTGGACAAACGCGGTGATGTCGGTCTTCGGCAAGTTGAAGGCGTACACCGGCGCGGCGTCCGACGTGCGGATCGGCAGCAGCGGCTCGTTCTGCCCGGGCGGCACCTGCCCGCCGGACAGCGGTCCGACGCCGCCGCCCATGAAGTAGGCGGAGACGAACGCGTTGGCCATGTTCCGGAAGTTGAGGCCGTGGTCCTCCATGGCCGTCCGGTTCAGCTCGGCGACGGTGACCTCGAGCATCACCTGGCGGTCGATGAAGTCGGCGACGAAGAGCGTATGGATGTCGGGCGCCTCGCCCGGGCCGTCCCAGACGACGAGCGTCGTCTCGCTCATGTGCGGCTCGGGCGTCAGCGTTCGGCCCGTGACCACGCCCGCGGAGCGCGGGGCCGATTCGGCTCCGCCCTTGTTCGGTAGCTCCTTCGCGTTGACCATGATCGTGCGCGGCCCGAGGACCACGATGCCGGCGAGATCGGGGTTGCCGATCGACACGCGGCGCACCGTGCCGCGGAACTGGAGGATGCGGGTCTTGCCGCTGCGCAGCCAGATCGGCGCACCGGGCTCGAGCGGCGCGCTCTCCTTCGCCTCGGTCTCGGCCGGCATCAGCTCCTTCTCGATCCCGTCCGTGACGGCGCGCTCCGAGCGCGCCCGCGCGAGCGACTCCTCGAAGTGCTCCCGGCCCGCGCGATGGCTCCGTGCGCTGCACGAGGACAGCGCGACGGCCGCGACCACGAAGGTCGCGAGCGCGCGTGCGGAATCTCGCTTACTCATGCCCCTCCCCCTTCTACCCGAGCCCAGCCATGCTTCTTGTCGTCGAACATCGGCTGTAACACCAGCTTCTCACCCAGGAAGACCTCGACGGTGGGACCGGTCGGGACGCAGCTGCCCGACGTGTCCTGGTTGCTCGCGAGCGCGACCGGCCCCGCCGGCGGCTCGTCGTGGAACATGGCCGCCGCGGAGGTGCCGGTCGTCTGGACGAGCTCCTCGTCGCGGTAGTTCCGCAGCGCGAGGCGCACGGAGTCGTAGCGCGTGGCGAGGGTCAGCGTCTCCGCCTGCTCGGGGGTGACCAGCAGCGTCACCGTCGGCACCTCGACCGGCTTCTCGTCCTTCTGCTCGATGATCGTGCCCGTCGCGAGCACCCTGATGTTCTGCATGATCACCCGGCTCCGCATGTCGTTCTTCT
Source organism: Deltaproteobacteria bacterium (assembly GCA_005879585.1). Classification (GTDB taxonomy): domain Bacteria; phylum Desulfobacterota; class Binatia; order DP-6; family DP-6; genus DP-3. The sequence continues at coordinate 40,109 of VBKG01000326.1, forward strand.
CACCCCGCGTCGCGGCGACGATGACGTCGACGTGGCTGTTCGGGGTGATGAAGCCGCTCACGCCGGTGACGCTGTCCACCTTCACCGACATCGCGCGCATGCCCTCGTCGATCATCAGCGGCAGGAGCCCGGCGCCCTGGGCGATGAGCTCCGTCTTGGCGACAGGCTGGTTCTTCCCGATCGTCGTCCGCGCGATGCCGCCGACGACCTCCTGCGGATCGTGAACCGCGCCCTCCGGCAGCGCGTCCGCCGGCCAGGTCACCACCTTCAGGCTGTCGGGGCTGACGCGCGTGCCGATCGAGATCGTGTCGCGCGCAACCACCACGTCGGTCACCGGGTGCTGCCCCGCAGCGCGGGCCGCCTCCACCTCCATGTTCATCGTCTTCAGGTGGCGGTAGATCATCGCGGCGCTGAGCGCGCCGACGATGATGGCGAGCAGAAAGATGTTGGCTGGTTTGCGCATCCGTGCAGACCCTTTCCTGAGGCCGGTCTACGGCCGGCCCTCGTCGCGGAAGGTGATCTGGCGCCCGACGTTGAACGACGTGCCGATGCCGGGGACCAGGTTGAAGATGTAGCGGACCGCGCCCGTCGTCGTGACGGTCACCGTGTTGATGCCGCCCACCGACGGGCAGCTCGCATCGAGCGTCGACTGGCAGACCGCGACGTTGGACGACGCGAAGAGATTCGGAGCGACCGAGTTGACCTCGTTCGCCACCTGCGTCTGGATCGCCGACTTGGACGTGCTGTTGATGGCGCCGGTGGTGGGGTCGCGGTTCGCGGACGACACCACGGCCGCGGCGCGCGCGCCGTCGCGGGTCGCGGCGGTCACCATGTTCGCGATCATGAAGGCGCGTCCGAACTCGATGATCCCCATCGCGAGCGTCACGAGGAGCACGATGGTGATGCCGAGCTCCACGAGCGACTGCCCGCGCTGGGCCACGTGGCCACTGGCGCGGGTCGGCATCGGGCGATGGTGGGCGTCGGGTCGCATGGCCGGTGCGCGACTATGGCGTCCCCAGGACGAGCGCCGTCACGGCTCCGAGGCCGAGCGGCACGCTGTACGGAAGGCTCACCGCTCCCGGGGCGTCGGCGGAGAGCTTCAAGGGTTCGACCGAGCCCGACACCGCGACGCCGCCGATCATGACGGCGATGGCGGCGAGCTTCTCGCGAAGCCGGCCCTGGCGGGCGAGGTGGACGGTCATGACGAGCCCGCCGAGGACGAGCCCGGTGGCGAGGCCCAGCAGGGTCCGGTGCGGCCCCAGGAGGGCGCCGACCGCGCCCATCATCTTGACGTCGCCGCCGCCGATGCCGCCCGCCGCGAACGGCGGCAGCAGGATCGCCGCGCCGAGCGTGAGACCGCCGAGGCTCGCGAGCAGACCGGCGCGGCCGCCGTAGAGAACGTTGAAGGCAGCACCGGCGAGCATCGCCGGTCCTGTGATCGCGTTCGGGATGCGGCGCGTCCTCAGGTCCGAGGCCATGCAGAGCGCCACGAACCCGAGCACCGTCGCAAAGAGCGGCGCCGGCACGGACATCACGGAAAATGGCAGATCAGAACGCACGTCAGAGCCTCAGCCCGGCGCCGTACCCGTCTGCCTGCGTGGCCTCGAGGCTCACGCGTTGGTCGATCGAAGTTTTCATGTCGGTTACGCGGTGACGTGGCGCGGGATGACGGCAAGCGGACGGGACTCGCCGTCCCGTTCACTTCCTTCGAGCTTCTCGATCTCCGTCATCATCAGTCCAACATCCCTTCACTCAACTCGGCGGGGGGGCCAACCGCACGCCCCCCTCGCCGTTCTGAGTTTGCGAGGACTACGCTGCTGCTCAGCTGGCTGCGTTCTGCAGCGTAGTTGCCGCCTGGTTCCACAGCGTGGTGACTCTCGTCCCGACGAGCTGTACGGCCGCGATGACCGCGAGCGTGATCACCGCGAGGGCGATCGCGTACTCGGCCAGGTCCTGGCCCTTCTCGTCGCGCACCAGCTTCTTCATGATTGCAAGCATGTCGTTCTCCTTTCCGGGGTCGCCCCCACGTTGGACGTTGCGATTCTCCTCGAGCTCCATCCCTGCCCCGCCGGCCGGCACCTCGTGCCCGGGTGTCAAAATGTTGCCGTTAGGGTCCGGCAAACTGCCTCCCGAACCGCGAAGCTTCGTGCCCACAGCATGCGTCGTCTGTATCGTCATCCCGGCGGTCGGGGATTAGAGCAACTTCGATGCCCGGGTCGGCGCGTGGCTCATGTGCGCCCGCGCAGATGCCCGGGCGTGTGTTCGGCACTCGACTTCCGGGCACTTCGCGCGGTTGGCGACGGAGAATGGGCCTCGCCGCCGCGAAATACTGGGCGGTCGCCTCCGTCGCCGAGCGTCACCGCGTGTGACGCTCAGTCACAGAAGTAGCGGCGCTGATCCGTCCCGGGGGCCGGTTCGGGTGCTCATCCGCGGGCTACGCCGCCCGCCGCGCTCCCGCCGGACCGCTGTCGGCTGGCATGACCACCACGGCGCATGCGCCTCGCCGCGGCGGTCCTGGATCAGACGAGCTTCTGGTGACGCGCCAGCCAGAGCGGGATGACGATCCTCCCCTGCCCTGCCGCCCGGTCGGGGTCGCTGTTGAAGACCTGCCCCCCGGTGACCCAGAACTCCTTCTCTCCGCTGCGACACAGCAGATCCAGGCCTTCGTGGCGCAGCACGATGCCGTCCACCTCGATGTATCCGCGTCGCACGCCCCTCGCGCCGTCGCCACCGTCTTCGCGCATGTGCGGACGCTACTCTCGCCGCCGCATGGCCCGAAAGTCGCGCCGCGTCATTTGGGCCGGCGACGGCACGGCGTCACGCCCGAGGGGCACCACGGCGGACCGTATCGAGGGCGCCGGAGGTCGCCGAAGACCCCCGACGCGCTGCGGATTCGGCCCGGCATCTTGGCGTGCGCCGCAGCCAGTGCGCTCGGCCCATCGTGAACGACGTCGACCTCGTGGCCGAGCAGTTCGAGGAGCATCTCGAGCGCGTCGGCAGCATCCGCGTTGTCCTCGACGACGAGGATGCGGGCTCGTCGCGGTGGTGCTGCTGGTGCTGCCTTGGCCTGCCACTGCTCCGCCGGTGACACGCTCGCGAGCCGCACGATGAACTCGCTCCCCTTGCCGAGCCCTTCGCTCCGCGCCTCGATCCGGCCGCCGTGCAGCTCGACGAGGCGGCGGACGACGGCGAGCCCGATGCCGAGCCCGCCCTGCGCACGATCGAGACCGGCCTCGGCCTGCGCGAAGAGGTCGAAGACACGCGCCAACATCTCGGGCGCGATTCCGATGCCCTATCGCTGCCGAAGAGCTCTGCCGGCGTGGGCGCGCCCCAGCTAACTAGTTCGACAGGGCGCCTCGTTGGGGCGATCGGAAGGCAGAAGGGCGTGGGTACCACGGCTGCCACGCGCCGGGAATCCCGATCACGGGCTCCCGAGGCTCCTGCGCAAGACGTATCCCGAAGCGCGTGCAGATCAGCGCTGCGTGCGATTCGCCCGGCACCGCAGATCGCCGCCGGCGAGTGCCCCGGACGCCGGTACGTGGAGTGGGCCGCCGGAGAGTCGAACTCCGGACCCGCTGATTAAGAGTCAGCTGCTCTACCGACTGAGCTAGCGGCCCAGAAGAGCCGGCGACGTGCGCTCGGCCCGCCGAACATGGGGTGAGTGAAGGGATTTGAACCCTCGACCCCCGGGGCCACAACCCGGTGCTCTGCCAACTGAGCTACACCCACCACGTTTCACTCGATTGCTCGATTGTCCTCGCTTTCCCGCCGCGACAGGCGCGCCAGAAGGGATTCGAACCCCTGACCCACGGCTTAGAAGGCCGTTGCTCTATCCAACTGAGCTACTGGCGCGGGCGTCTGGTCGATGTCGGGGCGAGCCGATTTGAACGGCCGACCACCTGCTCCCAAGGCAGGTGCGCTACCAGGCTGCGCTACGCCCCGCCGGCCGTTGCCTAACATGGAGTCGTGTCCCTGCGCAATGTTCTCGCTCCCTCGATCGGGTCGAGGCGCTCGCCGAGCGCGCGGATCGCACGCGCGCGATGGCTGAGCGTCCGCTTCACCTCCGGGCCGAGCTCGGCGAGCGTACGGTCGTACCCCTCGGGCACGAAGACCGGGTCGTAGCCGAAGCCCATCCGGCCCGCCGGGACGGTCGCGATCCGCCCCGGGCAGACACCCTCCGCGGTCTCCACCCGTCCGTCGCACAACACCGCCGCGACGGCGCAGACGAAGCGGGCACCGCGGCACGCCTCCGGCACGTCACGGAGCGCGGCGAGGAGCTTGGCGATCCGTTCCCGATCGCTCGCCGCGTAGCGGGCCGAATGCACGCCGGGGGCGCCGTCGAGGGCATCGACCTCGAGGCCCGAATCGTCGCCGAGCGCGGGCAGTCCGGTCGCGCGCATGACGGCCGTGGCCTTGGCGCGTGCGTTCTCCGCGTAGGTCGTACCCACTTCCGCGGGTAGCACGACGGCCGGGAATTCATCCACGCCCGCGATCGCGACCGAACCCCACTCGGCGACGAGCTCCCGGAGCTCTCCGAGCTTCCCGCGGTTCGCGGTCGCTACGACGAGCCGGTCCGGGATCATGCCCGGCGAGGCAGCTTCACCCCGGCCGCGGCGAGCGTCTCGCGCTGCATGGCCGTGAGCGTGCGGATCGCCCCGGCGGCGAGGTCGAGCAGCCGCCCGAGCTGCGCCGGGGTGAAGGGCTTTCCCTCGGCCGTGCCCTGGACCTCGACCATGCGACCCGCGCCCGTCATGACGAGGTTCAGGTCGACCTCGGCCCGGCGATCCTCCTCGTATGGCAGGTCGAGCACCACGCGGCCGTCCACGATCCCGGCACTGACGCCGGCGACGGTTCCGGTGAGCGGCAGGGTCGCGACGACGCCCCCGGCCCGCAGCCGCTCGAGCGCGAGGGCGAGGGCGACGAAGCCGCCCGTCACCGCCGCCGTGCGGGTGCCGCCGTCGGCCTGCAGCACGTCGCAGTCGATCAGCACCGAGCGTTCGCCGAGCGCGGCCATGTCCGTGACGGCCCTCAGGCTACGCCCGACCATCCGCTGGATCTCGTGCGTGCGGCCCCCCGGGCCGCGCCGCTCGCGCTCGATCCGTTCGCCGGCGCTCCGCGGCAGCATGCCGTACTCGGCGGTGACCCACCCCCGTCCCTGGCCGCGGAGAAAGGGCGGCACGTTCTCCTGGACGGTCGCCGTGCAGATGACGCGCGTGGCTCCGGCCTCGATCAGCACCGAGCCTTCCGCGGGGGGAAGGAACCCGGGAACCAGGCGCACGGGGCGAAGCTCGCCCGGGCGGCGCCCGTCGGCGCGGCGGACCGCACGGCGTTCCTCAACCATTTCGTCCTCCGAGCCGATATAGCCAGCGACGGACATTCGTCATGGGGCGGCGCATAGCAGGTTCGGACCGTTCGGCGCCAATCGGTTTGAGAGTGGGACGGGGGGGCTGTACCGTTGTTCGCACGCGACGCCAAGGTACTTGTGAGTACACCAAGCGGACTCCCTGAACCTCACCCGGCGCTGATCGGCGAGCACGCGCTCATCCAGAAGATCGGGCAGCTCGTGCTGAAGGTGGCGGTCACCGACGCCACGATCCTGATCACGGGCGAGAGCGGCACGGGCAAGGAGCTCGTCGCCCGCGCCATCCATTCGGCCAGCCCGCGGACCGATCGTCCGTTCATCGCGGTCAACTGCGGCGCGATCCCCGCCGAGCTGCTCGAATCCGAGATGTTCGGCCATGAGCGCGGGGCCTTCACCGGCGCGATCGCGCAACGCTCCGGGATGTTTCAGCTCGCCGCCGGGGGAACCATCTTCCTCGACGAGGTCGGCGAGATGAGCCCGGTGCTACAGGTGAAGCTCCTGCGCGTCCTCCAGGACCGGGAAGTCCGCCCCGTCGGGGCGGACCGTCCCCTCAAGGTCGACGTCCGCGTGGTCGCCGCCTCGAACAAGGATCTGGCTCAGGAGACCGAGCACGGCCGGTTCCGCGAGGACCTCTTCTACCGCCTCCAGGTCATCCCGATCGTGATGCCCGCCCTGCGCGACCGTCGCTCGGACATCCCGCTGCTCGTCCGCCACTTCCTCGAGAAGCACAACCGCAAGCGTGCGGGACGGCCGGCGCGCCTCTCCGAGGAGGCGATGGTGCACCTCTGGGAGCACGACTGGCCGGGGAACGTGCGCGAGCTCGAGAACCTGCTCGAGCGGCTGGTGATCCTCTCCGAGGACGGCATGATCGAGGTCGAGCACCTGCCGGCGAACATCCGCTCGCTCATCTCCGAGAAGAAGATCCCCCGCCCCACCCTCGGCGAGGAGGGGCTCGACCTCAACACCGCGGTCGAGGAGTTCGAGAATCGCCTGATCGAGGAAGCGCTGCGGCGGACGAAGGGGAACAAGCAGGCGGCGGCACGCCTGCTCGGCCTCAAGCGGACGACGCTCGTCGCCAAGCTCCGCCGGCGGCGCGGCCCCGATGAATGTGACGGCGAGGAGCTGCAGGAGGACGCCGGCGAATGAGTCAAACCCCCCTCATCCTGGTCGTCGACGACGACGCCGCTTCGTGCGACATCGCGGCGCGGCTCCTCGAGCGTCAGGGATATCGGACGCGGCGCGCCGCCTCGGGCCCGGAATGCCTGAAAGCGGTCGAGCACGAGCCGATCGACCTCATCCTGCTGGACGTCATGATGCCGGGCATGGACGGCTTCGAGGTGTGCGAGGCGCTGCGCGCCCTGCCCGCCGGCCGCGGGGTCCCGATCATCCTCCTGACGGCCCGCGACGACATGGATACGCGGCTCGAGGGTATGTACCAGGGGGTGAGCGAATTCCTCACCAAGCCGATCAACACCCACGAGCTCTACGCCCGCGTGCGGGCGCAGCTCCACATCGTCGAGCTCGGCCGGCAGCTGCAGAGCGTCGAGCGCAATTTGCGAACCCTGCGGACGCAGGGTGCCCCCCCTCCTTCCCGGCGCTGATCTCCCCCCTTGACGGGAGCGGTCCCGCTCCCCGGCGACATGACCGAAAGGGGTAGAAAACATGAAGAACATTGGCCCAGGCCAATAATCTCTGCCGCGGGTTTGCGCCACATCCCCAAATAAGTTAAATAACACCCCGCGCACGCAGATGCGCTAGGAGGGTGGCTCCGATGCCCAAAGACGATGACGTCCTGATCCAGCTCGCCACGCGGATCCCCAAGGGACTCCATCGAGAGATCAAGCTGTTCTGCGTCCAGAGCAGCATCTCGGTGATGGAGTTCGTCGCCGCGGCACTCGAGGAAAAGCTGCGCAAGAGCAGCATGCGCGGCGGTCGCCGGGCCAGCGGCGGCCGCTGAGCGGGCACCCCGCGAGCTCCCGCGCCGGTGGGGGCGCGCGTCAGCGTAAGAAAACGGGCCCGAGACCCCGGGCAACCAGGGCCTCGGCGATGCGCGTCTTGACCGCGATGGTGCGGATCGGGAAGTGCGGCACGACGGCTTCGAGCCTGAGGTGTCGCCGCAGCTCCTCGCCTTCGAGCTCGTTCACCAGTAGCCGCCGCGCGCCGTCGATGACGCGCTCGTTGGCCGACGCGGTGAAGACGTTGGTCATCGCGATCCGGAGTTCGTCGGCCTCCCGCGGGCCGTTGCCGAGGAGACGCAGGGTGCGCCCGACCACGCTGTCCATGGCGTAGAGGTCGATGATCATGTTGCTCAGGATCTCCAGGTGCTGCTGGCGATCCCGGAGCGAGGCCAGCTCCCGCTCGATCAGCACGCGCGCCGTATAGGCGACGACCCGCTTCGCGACGTCGGCCGCGCGCATCTCGCGCGCGATCGGGCCGCTCGGCGGCGACGGCCACGTGGCGGGGTCGGCGATCTCCCGGTCGACCTGCTGGAGGAAGTCCTGATACGCGAGGCGCCCACGCCCGATCCGCTTCACCAGGGTCGCCGGGATGATCAGACGGTTGATCTCGTTCGTCCCCTCGAAGATGCGGTTGATGCGCGAATCGCGGTAGTGCCGCTCGACGGGGTAATCGGCCATGAAGCCGTATCCACCGAGGATCTGCAGGGACTCGTCGGCGACGAAGTCGAGGGTCTCGGTCCCGAAAACCTTCAGGATCGACGCCTCGATCGTGTACTCCTCGACCGCTTCCTCGACCAGGCGTCGCGGCTGATCGTCGGGCACCGCCGCGGCGGCCGCGTCCATCAGGCCGGCCGTCCGGTAGCTCATGCTGTCGGCGACGTAGATCCGGGTCGCCATGTCGGCGAGCTTCCGCTGGATCATGCCGAAGGACGCGATCGGCCGGCCGTTCTGACGGCGCTGGCGGCCGTAGTCGAGCGCCACCTGGAGACAGTCCTTGGCCGCGCCGATCGCACCGGCGCCGAGCTTGAAGCGCCCGATGTTGAGGATGTTGAACGCGATCTTGTGTCCCTGCCCGACCTCGCCCAGCACCGCGTCAGCGGCCACAGGCACGTCCTCCAGGATCAGCTGCCGGGTCGACGAGCCGCGGATGCCGAGCTTCTGCTCCTCCGGCCCCGTGGACAGCCCCGGGCTCGCCCGTTCGACGAGGAACGCGGTGAAGCGCTCCCCGTCGACCTTTGCGAAGACGGTGAACACGTCGGCGAACCCCGCGTTCGTGATGAACTGCTTCGTGCCGCTCAGGCGATACGCTCCGTTCGCAGGATCGAACGTGCCCCGGGTGCTGATCGCGAGCGCGTCGCTGCCGGCCTGTGGCTCGGTGAGGGCGTAGGCGGCGAGCCATTCTCCCGTGGCGAGCTTCGGCAGGTACCGCGTCTTCTGCGCCTCCGTGCCGTAGTAGACGATCGGCAACGTGCCGATGCCGGTGTGCGCCCCCCACGACACACTGAAGGACGCGCACAGGGCACCGCGCTCGGAGACGAGCATCGAGGTCGTCTTGTGCAGCCCGAGCCCGCCATACCGCTCCGGAATGTCGATCATGAGGAGCCCGAGTGCCCCAGCACGCTTCAGGAGCTCCGGCATGACGCCTTCGCGTTTCTCCTCGATCTCGGCGAGGCGGCCGAGGACTTCGTGGCGCACGAAGTCCTCGGCCGTCTTCGCGTAGAGGAGGTCCTCCTCGGTGAAATCGGCGCCCGTGAACTGCGGCGTGGACCCGACTGGCGCGACGAGCCAGTGGCCGCCGATCGGGGCGCTCATGCCGACGCGGGCGTCTCCTCCGCGCCGCGGCGAGTCAGGCGGTGGCCAGGAACGTCGCCGGGAGGCCCGCCTCGATCAGGACGCGGGCGCGCAGGCGGCCGGCGTCGATGCCGAGCGTCTCGCAGATGTTCTCGAAGTCGAAGACGTCGTCCCGGCTGTCGCTGCGGAGCCACGTGAGCGCCTCGCGCTTCAGGTTCCCCGCACGGCCGTGGGTCGCGTGCGCATTCTTGAGGAACGTCCGGATGCCGTCCTCGAGCACCGCCAGGAGCAGGCGGCGCTCGCCGCAGGCCGGCTCGGCCCGCCGGTAGACGGCCTCGTAGCGGACGGAGACGTCGCCGTCGAAGCCGGTCGGATCGCTCGGCCGGTGTCCGAGCGACGCCAGCGCCGCCCGCCGGCGTCCGGCGTGGAAACCCTTCCGCAGCGGGGGCGGCGCCTGCGGGATCACGCGCTCCGGAAGGCTCAGGATCGTACCCGTACGGCCTGCTCTCGAGGTGGACATGCCGTGGGATACTCATCCCCGGGAAAACACCAGGCAATCGTCCAAAGTGCTGATTTCGGAACAAAAAGCCGGTGACACCTGATGTCGACGTCGTTTCTTCGCGACCTGCGACAAGTCACCGGATGGCCAGCACTTTTGCCCAATTCGCCAACGCGACCTGTCGGGCTGCGACTTGCGGGCACCCGATGACCGTCCTAGTAGCCGCGCGGTGGACCTCGGCGCCCTCGTCGCAGAGCTGAAGGCGTCGACGGACACTTTTGGCCCGCTCGTGCGGCGGCAGGCGGAGGCGTTTCCCGATCGGGTCGCCCTCGCGTTCGAGCACGACGCGCTCACGTACGGGACGTACAACGACGAGGTGAATCGGCTCGCCCACTGCCTGCGCCACGCCGGCGTTCGCCGGGGCGAGCCGGTGGCGATCCTGTGTCCCAACAGCCCGCTCTTCCTCGCCAGCATCGGTGCCGTGGCGAAGCTCGGGGCGATCGGGGCGCTCATCAATACACACGTCCGCGGCGCCGGGCTTACCGCAGTGTGCCGGGCGTCGGGCGCGACGGTCGGCATCTGCGACGCCGAGGCGCTGCCGTTCCTCGCTGCCGTCCAGGACGCACATCCGGTACGCTTTCTCGCCGACGCGGCGGCCGACGCGGCCCTCCCCGCCGACGCGCGTCCGCTCGAGCGCCCCGCGCGCGCGGATGAGCCCGACATCCCCGACGTCCGCGGCGGGGATGTCTTCCTCTACATCTACACCTCGGGCACGACCGGGTATCCGAAGCCCGCCATCGTCCGCCATCTCCGCTTCACGATGGCCGGCATCGGCCTCGCCCCGCTCCTCGGCCTGGAGGAGGGCGAGACGATCTACGCGCCGCTGCCGCTCTATCACGGGGAAAGCCTGTTCGTCGGCTTCGCGCCCGCCTTTCGCGTCGGCGGCACGTTCGCCTCGCGCCGGCGCTTTGCGGCGCACGCCTTCCTCGACGACGTCCGCCGCCATCGCGCGGTCGCCTTCGTGTACGTGGGCGAGCTGTGCCGGTACCTCCTCCGGCAGTCGCCCACCCCCGCCGACCGCGACCACGGGCTGCGGGTCGCCGCAGGCGCCGGCCTCCGTGCCGACATCTGGGTCGCCTTCCAGGAGCGCTTCGGGGTTCCCCGCATCATCGAGATGTACGGCGCGACCGAAGGGAACGTCGCGCTGCACAACGCCGACGGGCGGGTCGGCTCCGTCGGCAAGCCCCACCCGCTGCTCGAGGACAACGTCCGCCTCGGGCGCTTCGACGGCGCTCGCGGCGAGCTCGTCCGTGACGCGCACGGGTGCTGCGTCCCCTGTGAGCCCGGAGAGACCGGCGAGCTCCTCGGACGCGTCGGCGGCACCGGCGGGTCCATGGAGTACGACGGCTACACCGACCGCCAGGCGACGGAGGCAAAGCTCGTGCGCGACGCCTTCCTCCCCGGCGACGTCTGGTTCCGGAGCGGCGACCTCCTCCGGCGCGACGCCGACGGCTACTACTACTTCGTCGACCGCATCGGCGACACGTTCCGCTGGAAGGGCGAGAACGTCGCGACCCAGGAGGTCGCCGACGTGCTGAACGGCGCTCCGGGCGTCACCGAGACGAACGTCTACGGCGTCACGGTGCCCGGCGCCGACGGCCGCGCGGGCATGGCGGCGGTCGTGCTGGCGCCGGCGGCCGTCTTCGACGCGCCGGCGTTCTACGCGCATGCGGAGCGCCACCTGCCGGCCTACGCCCGGCCGGCTTTCGTTCGCCTCGTCCGCGAGATGGACGTGACGGGCACGCTCAAGCAACGCAAGGTGGCACTCGCCGAGGAGGCGTACGATCCAACGAGGATCCGAGACCCGCTGTTCGTCCGGGACGACGCCGCGCGGACCTACGTGCCGCTCACGCCAGCCGTCGTCCAGGAGATCGCGACGGGCGGGCGCCGCTTCTGATCCGCGGTCCTCTCGCTGCTGTTTTTTTGGGCCATCGCCCAGCGAACGAGCAGCGCACGTGGGGCGCGGCTGGCACGGCCCGCGCCGCCCGAGGGGCGCGCGCGACGTCCACATGGCATGTCGGTTGCTCCGCGAACCCGCCGGGGAAAGGAGGGGCGTATGCCTCAAGACACAAGCGGCGTGAAGCCGACGCTCGGGCTCACCGGCGTCACCGTGAACGCGATGGCGCTGATCGCGCCGGGCGCATTTCTGTGGATCACCTACCAGTTGCAGGCGGCGGCCACGGCGCCGGACGGCAGTTCCGTGGCGAGCGACATCTGGGCGGGAATCGGGTTCGCGCTGATCCTCGCGTTCCTCACCGCGATCTCCTACGCGCAGCTCGCGCGCATCTATCCGGAGGCGGGCTTCGGCAGCTGCTACTACTTCGCCGAGAAGGCCTTCCTCGACCGGGAGAACAAGGAGCACCATCGCTGGGCCCGGCTCGCCAAGATCGTCACGGGGTGGGCCGCACACCTCTTCTACTGGGTCTATCCCGGCGTCATGGTCGCGATGATGGCGACGCTCGTGAGCTACGTCTACAACCAGCTCACCGGCAACACCATGTCGGTCACGTCGATGATCATCTTCTCCGGGTTCTTCGCCGCGCTCACGGGCTACATCGCGTTCCGCGGCGTCACCGGCTCGACGTTCACGTCGCTCATGATCAATGTCATCCAGCTGAGCACGCTCGTCCTCTTCAGCGTGCTCGCGATCTACTATCGGCTCGGCAACCCCGAGCACGCCACGCAGTGGCACTTCTCGGGCGGCTGGGACGTCATCCGGCCGCACTCGTTGCAAGGCATCCTCATCCAATCGACGATTGCGATCCTGATCCTGGTCGGCTTCGAGAGCTGCACCGCGTTCGCGGCCGAGACCGTCGACCCGCACAAGAACATCCCGCGCGCCGTGATCCTCTCGCTCGTCATCCAGGGTCTCATCGCGTACCTGTTCGAGTACTTCGCCGCCGGCTTCATGGTGAGCGAGAAGCTCGCCGGCACGGACAGCACCGGCGCAGCCGTGACCGGCCTGGCAGCCGCGGCCGCCTCGAGCGCGCCCATCGGCGACATGGCGATCCGGGTCGGCGACGCCGTGCTCGGCGGCATCGGATTCGCGCTCATGATCACGATCGCCGTCACGGTCGGTCTCGCGATCCTCGGCACGACGCTCAGCTGTCTCAACACCGCCGTCCGCGTCAGCTATGCGATGGCGCAGGATCGGGAGATGCCCGAGATCCTCGGCGCCCTGCACGGCCGCTTCGCCACACCGCACCGGGCGATCTGGGTGCTGGTGGTGGTGTCGACGCTGATCGCCGCCATCGGCGTGCAGTCGGTCGTCGGGCTCACCGGCATCGGCCTCGCGTCGAACTTCGGCACGTTCGTCCTCTACGGGCTCACCTGCATGTGGTGCATCATCGCGTTCGCCGGGCGTCCGGATTTCAGCTTCCTGAAGCACGTCCTCGTGCCGGGCGTCGGCCTGGTCATGAACGTCGCCATGCTCGGCGCGATTCTCTATCTCTACGTGATCGGGAACGCCGATGCTCAGCACGAGGCCTACATCTGTCTCGGGATCGCCGGCGGCTGGGCGGTGATCAGCGTCCTCTACGTGGCGCTCAGTGGCATGCGCACCGGGCGCAAGCTGATGCCGGCGACGCGATCCGTGGCGTAAACTCCTCTAACGTTCGCACCACCTTCGGGCCGGCGGCACGCTGCCGCCGGCCCGTGTCGTCATGCCCGAGATCGAGTTCTTCCAGCTGACCGACATCGGCTGCGTCCGCACCGAGAACGAGGACGCGGTCGGCCACTGGCCGCACGAGGACGGCCTCGTCTTCGCGGTGGCGGACGGGATCGGCGGCCACGCCGGCGGCGAAATCGCGAGCAACCTCGCGCTCGAGGTGCTGGCGCGCGAGATGGACCGCGCGCCGGGCAGCTGGCCGGTCGGGAAGCGCCTGCGGCGCGCCGTGCAGGAGGCGAACCTCGAGATCTATACGAAGGGGATCACCGTACCGGAGCTCCGCCGGATGGGAACGACGCTCACGGCGAGCGCCGTCGTCGGCGGCACGCTCGTCGCTGCGCACGTCGGCGACTGCCGACTGTTCCTGTTCCGCGAGCGGAAGCTCACGCAGCTCACCAAGGACCACACGTGGGTGGCGGAGCAGATGCAGTACGGGATCCTGTCGCCGGAGGAGGCGCGCACGCATGAGCGGCGCCACATAGTGACCCGCTCCCTCGGGCAGGAGCTGATCGTCGGCATCGACGTGCTGAGCCTCGACGTCATGCCGGGCGACGTGCTGCTCCAGTGCAGCGACGGCATTCACGGGGCCCTCGAGGAGCCGGAGGTCGTGGAGCTGCTCGCGGCGCATCCGCCGGAGGCGGCCTGCCGCGCCCTCGTCCGCCGGGCACGCGAAGAAGGGGGCGAGGACAACCTGAGCGCTCAGATCGCGTGTATCCTCGACTGTCCGCCGCCCACTGCGCGTCCGTGGTGGCGGTTCGGTCGCTGACCGGCGTCCGCTTGCCGGCCTGACCCGCCGGCCGCTAAGGTCGCGCGATGGGAGACCTCGCCCCCGGCGAGACCGTCGACCAGTACCAGGTCCTCGACGTCATCGCGCGCAGCGGCATGGCCACCATCTTCCGGGCGCGCGATCTCGAGAACGGCCACACGGTCGCGCTCAAGGTGCCGCATCTGCAGTACGCGAGCGACATGGTCTTCCACGAGCGCTTCAAGCGCGAGGAAGAGATCGGCCAGCGCCTGGACCACCCCGCCGTCATCAAGGTCTTCCAGCCGCGCGAGAAGAGCCGCCTCTACCTCGCCATGGAGTACGTCGACGGCGAGCTGCTGCGCGACCGTCTCCGCCGAGAGCGCCGCCTGCCCAGCGAGACCGCCGTCGCGCTGGCCATCGCCATCGCCGACGCGCTCGCCTACCTGCACGACCACGGCGTCGTCCACCGCGACCTCAAGCCCGAGAACATCATGGTCACCGCGGACCGCCGGGTGAAGCTCGTCGACTTCGGCATCGCGCTCGACACGACGCTCCGGAAGATGACGTGGGCGGGCCTGTCCCAGACGGTCGGGACGCCGGACTACATGGCGCCGGAGCAGGTGAAGGGCAAGCGGGGCGACGCGCGGAGCGACCTCTACGCCCTCGGTGTCATCCTCTACGAGATGCTGACCGGCGAGACGCCCTTCCAGGGTGACAACGTCTATGCCGCGATGCGCGCCAAGCTCCAGGACGACCCGACCCCGCCCCGCCGTCTCCGGCCCGACATCTCGCCGGCGCTCGAGGAAATCATCCTCCACGCGCTCGAGCGCGATCCGCGCGACCGCCCGGAAAGCGCTCTCGAGCTGCGCGAGGCGCTCGCCCACCCCGACAGCGTGGTCCTGACCGGCCGCGCCTCCCGCCAGCGGCCAAAGCCGAGGATGCCGCGCTGGGTGCGCACGCTTCTCGCGATCGCCGCCGCCGGCGCGGGATACGGCCTGCTCTTCTGGGCCCTGTCGCACGCCGGCTAAGAGCGCGACCCGAGACTCATGTCTCGGGTCGGAGCGGGTGCTTCGTGAGGAACCGCAAGATGCGCTCGGTGCACGGCTTCGGTGTTTCCAGAAAGCATGCGTGTCCCGTCGCCGGGACCAGCATCACCTCGCCCGCGGGCAGCGCCGCGGCGAGCGCGCGCGCGTAGCGCGGGGGCGTCAGGATGTCGTCCTCGCCGACCAGGACGAGCGACGGGGTACGGAGGAGTGGAACCAGGTCGAGCGTGTCGTGCGCGAGGCAGGCGTCGACCTGCCGCTGATACGCGGGAACCGACTTCAAGACGCCGCGCTCGGCGAGCGCTGCCTGCCAGGCGCGCACCTCGGGTGCGGGGTTCTGGAAGAACCGGTAGGTGAACGCCCACGGCGTCTGAGCGCGGAGCAACGCTTCGGGCGACAGGCGCTCCGCCATGAGCCGCCAGCTCGCGAGGATCGTCGCGAGGAAGGCGTCGGTGCGGCCCCAGGTGGAGAGAAGGACGAGGCTCGCGACCCGCGTCGGCGCCTGCAGCGCCACGCGCTGGGCGATCGCACCGCCCATCGACGCGCCGATGACGTGGAAGCGCTCGACGCCGACCGCGTCCATGACGGCGAGCGCGTCGACGGCCATGTCGTCGAGGCTGTACGGCCCCGGCGCCTCGTCGCTGGCGCCCGCGTCCCGGTTGTCGACGAGGACGAGCCGGTGGCGGCGCGCGAGCTCCGGCCGGACGAGGTCCCAGGCGTGATGCTCGCCGCCGAGCCCCATCAGCAGGAGCGCGGGCTCGCCGGCCCCGTCCGTGTCGTAGAAGACCTCGAGCGCGCCGGCTCGCACGCGGGGCATGGCGCGCGCACTGTTGGCCGGGCCGCGGCCGCAAGTCAACCGCGCCGCCTTGCGTGTGCCGCGCACGTCGCGTACCACGCCGGCCATGCACGAGAAGTTCACCCGCATGACGCCCGCGCTCTACGACTACCTCGTCGCGCACGCGCCGCCGCCCGACGCGGTCCTCCAGGACCTTGCGGCGGAGACAGCCGCGCTCGGGCCGATCAGCCGGATGCAGGTCGCGGTGGAGGAGGCGGCGTTCCTCGGCTGGCTCGCGCGGGTGATCGGCGCCCGCCGCGCGGTCGAGGTCGGCACGTTCACGGGCTACAGCGCGATCGCCATGGCCCGCGGGCTCCGGCCCGACGGGCATCTCCTCTGCTGCGACGTCAGTGAGGAATGGGCGGCCGTCGCCCGCCGCTACTTCGCGCGTGCCGGTGTCGCCGACCGGATCACGTTGAAGATCGCCCCCGCCCTGGAGACGCTCCGCGCCCTCCCGCCGGCCGCCGACGTCGACCTCGCCTTCATCGATGCCGACAAGGAGAGCTACCAGACCTACTACGAGGAGCTCCTGCCCCGCCTCCGGCCGAACGGCGTGCTCATCTTCGACAACGTCCTCTGGTCCGGCCACGTGATCGACCCGGACGACCACTCGACGTCGACGGAGGCGATCCGTGCGCTGAACGACGCCGTCGCCCGCGACCGGCGGGTGGAGGCCGTCATGTTGCCCGTCTCCGACGGCATCACGCTCGTCCGGAAGCTATAGGCCGCACGACCGAATCGGTTTGACGGCTCGCGGCCGGTCTCGCTATGGTCGCGCCCCTCGAAGGAGGACGCTCAGATGCGCTCGACCGCCTGCCTGCTCGTCATCGGCCTGCTGCTCGCCGCGTCACCCGCCGGCGCCGCCGTCATCCGCGTGCGTGCCGGCCACTCGATCCAGGCGGCCGTGGATGCCGCGAATCCGGGTGACCACATCCTCGTCTACCCGGGGACGTACCACGAGGCGGGCACGCCCTGCCCGACCGACCCCGGCCACCAGTGCGCCGTCGTCGTGACGAAGGACGACGTGAAGCTGATCGGTCGGCCCCAGAAGACGAAGCCCGTGATCGTCGAGAACGCCGGCGGTCAGGACCAGGGGATCGCCTTCGCCAAGAGCGGCGCCAGCGGGCCCGACTGCCTCACCGATCCGGCGCAGCGCATCAAGGGCGTCGGCATCGAGGGAATCACCATCAACGGCTTCAGCGGCGAGGGCGCGTTCATCTTCTGCGCCGACGACTGGCGTGTCCACTCGACGACCGCCAACGACAACGGCGAGTACGGCATCTTCCCCTCGCACTGCGGTCCCGGCCGCATCACCAAGAGCACGGCCACCGGCTCCAACGACACCGGTATCTATATCGGACAGTCGCACGACGTGCGGGTGGACCACAACTTCGCCACCGGCAACGTCAGCGGTTTCGAGATCGAGAACTCCTCGGGCGTCCGCCTCGACCACAACGAGGCGACGGGGAACACGGGCGGCATCCTGTCCTTCACGCTGCCCGGTCTCGACGTTCCGCTGAACCACGACAACCGGATCGACCACAACTACAGCCACGACAACAACAAGCCGAACACGTGCCTCGACCCCGGCGACGACGTCTGCCTCGTGCCGCAGGGCACCGGAATGCTCGTCCTCGCCGCGGACGCGAACGAAATCGACCACAACGTCGTGACGGGCAACGACACGGGCGGCATCGCCCTCGTGACCGGCTGCCTGGTCGCGAGCTGCACGCCGGCTCCGCCCCCCGGCTACGATCCCGCGCCGGAGAACGACCGGTTCGAGCACAACACGGTCACGGGCAACGGCCACTCCCCCGATCCGTCCTACGCCTTCCTCGCGGCGGACCTCATCTACTTGCCCGCGGGCGGCACGGGCGATTGCTGGCACGACAACACGTTCATGACGCAGTTCCCGCCGGCGCCGCCCGCCTTACCAGCGTGCCCGTAGGCGGCCGATCTCAGCGCACGCTCGCGCGGAGGGCGCCGAGGACCTCCGGGTACTGCCAGCGATAGCCGACGCGCTCGGCGGCGCGCGGGAAGACGCGCTGCCCGGTGAGGAGCACGTCCGCCATCTCGCCGAGCGCGAGGCGCAACACGACCGCCGGCACCGGGATCGCTGCGGGACGGGCGAGCACGCGCCCGAGCGCGGCTACGAAGTCCCGGTTCCGGACCGGCTGCGGCGCGGTCGCGTTCACCGCGCCGTGGTATCCGTCATTCGCCAGCGCGTCGACGACGAGACCGGTGACGTCGCCGCGGTGGATCCACGAAACCCATTGCTCGCCGTCACCCAGCCGTCCGCCGACGAAGGCGCGAAACGGGGGCAACATCCGGCCGAGCGCGCCGCCGTCGCCGGCGAGCACCATTCCGAGCCGCAACCGCACGACCCGCATCCCGACGGCCTCGGCGCGCGAGGCTTCGTCCTCCCATGGCCGGCACACCTCGGTGAGGAACCCCGCGCCCGGCGCGGAGGTCTCGTCGAGCGCCTCGTCGCCGCGCGCGCCGTAGTACCCGACGGCCGAGGCGCTGATCAGGATCCGTGGCCTCGGCTTCGCGGCGCGGGCGGCGTCGACCACGGCCCGCGTCGCCTCCACGCGGCTCTGGAGGATCGCGGCCTTCCGCGCCGCCGACCACCGGCCGCTGGCGATCGACTCGCCGGCGAGGTTCACGACCGCGTCGGCGGTGCGGATCGCCTGCGGGACGGCGTCCCAGCGGACGGCGTCGCCGGAGACCTGGCCCGGCTCGCGACTGACGACGGTCACTGCGTGGCCCGCCCCGCGTAGCGCGTGACAGACGGCGCCACCGATGAAGCCGGTGCCGCCCGTCACGAGGACGCGCACGCGTCGCTCCAGAGCTGCAGCATCACGAGGGCCCAGAGCTCGCGGCGGTTGTCGCGCCGCCCGGCGACGTGCGCGGCGAGGAGGCTCGCCACGGCATCGGGACGGATGACGCGCGGGTCGAGCCGCGCGAGCGTCTCCCGGGCAAACGGCAGGAGCGGACCGGCCAGCCAGGCGGCGAGCGGCACGGTGAGCCCCCGCTTCACTCGACGCCGGATCGCACCCGGGACGAGATCGGCGACCGCCCGTCGGAGCACACGCTTGCTCGCGAGCCCACGCAGCTTCAACGTGACGGGTAGCCGGCACGCGAAGTCGACCAGGTGATGGTCGAGAAACGGGGCCCGCCCCTCGAGCGAGGCCGCCATCGTGGCGCGGTCGAGCTTCGGCAGCAGGTCGTCGGGCAGATAGCCCGTGAGGTCGAGCGCGAGCAGCGCGTCGACCTCCGTGCGCGCCGCCGGCGCCTCCGGCTCGGCCGGCGCGACGAGCGGCCCGCCCGGCGTGGCGAGGGCGGCGAGGACGTCGGCGCTGATGCAGCCCGTCCAGGCCCGATGGCGCGCGGCGGCCGGCACGTCCGCGGCTTCGAGGAAGCGGCGGCAGAGCCAGCGGAGCGTCGTGTTGCCGCGCGGCGCGCCGAGGAGGGGCGCACCCGCGACCACGGCGCGGCGCAGGGCCGGCGGCAAGCGGCGGAAGGCCGCGGACACGCTCGACCCGAGATACGTCGGATAGCCCGCGAAGAGCTCGTCGCCCCCCTCGCCCACGAGCACGACCTTCACCTCGCTCCGCGCGAAGCGGGAGAGCAGGAAGGTCGGCACGAACGCCGGATCGGCGAGCGGCTCGTCGAGGACGGGCAGGAGATCGCGAACGCCCTCGAGGAACAGCTCGGGCGTGATGGTGAGCGTCCGGTGACGCGTGCCGAGCGCACGCGCCGCGACCGCGGCGTGGCCACGCTCGTCGAACCCCGGAACGTCGAAGCCGAGGGCGAAGGTGGCGAGCTCGCCGTCCACCGCGCTCCGGGCGACCGACGCGATGGCCGTCGAGTCGAGGCCGCCGGAGAGGAAGACGCCGAGCGGCACGTCGCTCACGAGCGCCGCCCGGACCGCCCGCTCCAGATGCACGCGGAGCGCGGCCGCGGCGGCGTCGAGGTCGAGCGCCAGCGGCGGCTCGGCGAGCAGCGGCGCCACCTGCCAGTAGCGGTCGACCGCGAGCCCTTCGCCCTCGAGGACGAGCCGCCCCCCGGGCGGCAGCTTGGCGACGTCGCGGAACGCGCTCGCCGGGGCGGGCACGTACCCCGTGCGGAGATAGACGCCGAGCGCCGTCCAGTCGGGCGTGCGGGAGACGGCGCCGGTGGCAAGGAGCGCCTTCGGCTCGGAGGCGAAGAAGAAGCCGTCGGCGGTCGCGGCGTAGTACAGCGGCTTCTCGCCGAGGCGATCGCGCGCGAGGATCAGGCGCCCGCGCCGCGCGTCCCAGAGCGCGAGGCCAAACATCCCGTCGAGGGCGTTCACGAAGTCGACCCCGTGCTCCTCGTAGAGGTGGGGCAGGACCTCCGCGTCGCTCCGCGTCCGGAAGCGGTGTCCGCGCGCCTCGAGCGCGGCGCGGAGCTTCGCGCTGTTGTAAATCTCGCCGTTGCACACGGCGATGACGTCGCCCGTCTCGTTGCGAAGCGGCTGGGCGCCGCCGGCGACGTCGATGATGGCGAGCCGCCGGCAGCCGAGGGCTGCGTGGCCGGCGATCGCGGCCCCGTCGCCGTCCGGCCCGCGGTGGGCCAGCGTCGTCGCCATGCGGGGCAGTATCTCCTCGGCGCGCCCGGCGCCGTCCCGCGCGACGAGTCCGTAGATCCCGCACACGGCGGATCAGCCCTCGGCGCGGAGCAGGATGCTTCGCCGGTCCGCATAGACCGGCACGAGACGGCGCCAGGTGAGCGTGGCGAGGCGGCGAAGGCTCCAGGCCGACGCGACGGTATACAGCGGGCCGCCGCGGTCGAGCGCCGCGACCGCCGTCCGTTCCGACACGATCACGCGCCCATGCCGGTCGCTTCGCGCGACGACGTAGTTGCTCGTCATCTCGCTGCCGCGCTCGCTCGCCAGCACGACCGGCCGGCCGAGATAGAACGGCAGGCCCGTCCGGAACGTCTGGAAGCACATGACGGGTGCGCCGGGCTCGATGCGCGCCGCGAGCGCGCGCGACGAACGGCCCTCGGCATACGTGCCGAGCGGACCGAGGAGCACGAGGCCCATCGCCGGCGCCAGAAGGGCGCAGGTCGCCGCCGCCAATGCAGGCCGGACAGCGGCGGCGACGAGCGCCACGCCGCCCCACGCGAGCAGCACGATTCCCGCGCGCCCGAGCACTACAGGGGTGAGCGCGACGAGCACCCGGCTCTCGGGCAGCAACCGCATGAGGCCGACGCCGACCGCCGCCAGGCCCGCGAGCGCGGCGAGCGCTCCGAGCGCGCGGACGGCCGCCGCGATGCGCGCCTCCTCCGCGACGATGCCGGCGGCAGCCAGAAGACCGAGCGGGACGACCGCGGGCAGGATGTACGCCGGGCGCTTCGAGGCGCAGATCGTGAAGAAGAGCAGTATCCCGGCGCTGGCGCGCGCGAGAAACGCGATCGCCGCCCGCTCGGGACCACCTTGCCGTAATCGGCGGGCGAGCCCGGGCAACGCGACCGTCAGCACTACCGCCCAGGCCCCGAGGCCCCAGCCGAGCACGCCGGCGTAGTAGTAGACCGGGGCGCCGCGATGGAAGCGCGCCACGGACGCGAATCGAAGGAGCGTCTCGTCGAGCAGCGCGTAACGGAGGAAACCCGGCTCCTCGCGCACGATGGTGACGAGCCACGGGGCGATGACCAGCACGGCGGCCGCCACCGTGGCGGCGACGGTTCCGGGGGAAGTCCGCCGTGCGGCGGCCGGCAAGGCGCCCCGCCCCGCCACCCAAGCGAGCAGCGGCACCGCCACGCCGACCGGGCCCTTGGTGAGCGCCGCGAGGCCGATCAGCAGACCGGCGACGGGCGTCCACAGCCGCTCGGCGCCGCGCAGCCGCGCGCGCAGGAGGCAGTAGAGCGCCCCGGTCACCAGCGCCGTGAACGGCATGTCGAAGATCGCAAGCCGCCCGAACGCGAGCACGAGCGGCGTCGACGCCACCACGAGCGCGCCGAGCAGCGCCTGGCGTGACCGTCCGAAGAGGAGCCGGCCGATGGCCAAGGTCAGCCCCACGGTGGCGAACGCGGCGAGCGCGGCCGGCAGCCGCGCCGCGAGCTCGTCGGTCCCAAGGGCGCGGAAGCCCACTGCCATCATCCAGAAGAAGAGCACCGGCTTGTCGAGGTACGGGAGCCCGTTGAAGTGCGGTACGCTCCAGCGCCCGAGCGTCACCATCTCGCGCGCGACCTCGGCGTTCCGCGCCTCGTCCGGTTCGAGGAGCGGCCAGCGGCCGAGGCCCCAGAAGAACGGCAGCGCCACGGCGACGGCCAGCCCCGCGGCGGCGAGGAGTCGTCCGCGCCGGCTGCGGCCGACGACCTGCACGAGCTCGGTGGCGATCGGCACGATGCGCCCGCGCGTCGTGTACTTCGAGGCCCCGGCGGTCCGCGCATGGTGGCCGACGGGCCGCTGCACGACCCGTTCGCCCGCCAGGTGAAACAGCGCGGGGAGCCAGCGGTGCGCGCCGTCGAAGAGCAGCTGCCGTGCGGCCACCCGGTGAAGCGCCTCGGCGCGAAAGACGCGCAGCGGGCACGCGAGGTCACGCAGCCGCGGCGCCAGGAAGAGCCGCCGTACCGCGTTGGCGAGCGCCGACGCCAGCCGGCGCGCGGGGGGATCGCGACGCGTGGCTCGCACCCCGCACGCCAGCGCGGCTCCATCGAGCGACGCGATGAGCGTCGGCAGGTCCGCGGGGGCGCACTGGAGGTCGGCGTCGAGCGTGGCGATGAGCGCCCCGCGCGCGGCGTCGAACCCGGCGCGCAGCGCCGCCGTCTGTCCGCTCCGGCGCGTGAGCCGGATTGGCCGAAGCCGCGGCTCGCCGGCGGCGAGTCGCGTCAGCACGGCCGGGCTCTCGTCCGTGGAGCAGTCGTCGACGACGATCAGCTCCCAGACGAGGCCGCTCGGCTCGAGCGCGGCGCGCACCTCCTCCAGCAAGCGCGCGAGGTTCGCCGCCTCGTCGTGCGCGGGCACGACGACGCTGAGCGCAACGCCCGGCGTCATCCCGGCTTTCTTGCCGATCGGCGGGGGCAGGTCAAGCGAAGGAGGCCCGGGACCCGCGTTCAGCGTGCGAGGCCGAGACCGCGCAGGAACCCGCGCACCTCGCGGAGCGCCCTGCCCCGGCGGAACTGCGCGAGATGGCCGCCGGGGTACCAGTGGATCTTCGGCCGGCCCCAGTGGTGCCAGAGTGCGTGGAAAAGGGATCTCAGAGCGTATGGGTCGAGTGGAACATCCGGTTACGCGCTGCGCTGAAGAGGGCCAGGTTGTTGCGCAGCATGGCGCCCCGGAAGCCGGGAAAGTCGTGGAAGAAGCGGCTCCGGCGCGCGGCCCGCGGATCGAAGTAGAGCTTGAGGCTCTCCCACAGCATCGTGCGGGCGATCGTCGAGCTCGAGAGATGACGCGTCCGGACGTTCGCCATGTAGCCGTTGTACCGGGAGAGGTCGTCCGGGTTCGTCACCAGCCCCTCGGCCAGCAGGTCCGCCCGCATCTCGGTCCGCGGATACGGCGTCAGGCACTGCACGATCGGGAAGTCGAGTCCGAGCCGGCGGGCGTAGCGGAACGTCCGCGCGATCGCCCCGCGGTCGTCGTCCGGATTGCCGACGATGAAGCCGCCGACGGCCTTGATCCCGTTCTCCTGGAGAAGCCGGACGGCACGCGGCGTCTCGTCCTCGCTCTTTCCGCGCTTGGCCGCGATGTCGAGCGTCGCGACGTTCACCGCCTCGGCGTTCTCGATGCCCATGAAAACGGTGTCGAAGCCGGCGCGCGCCATCGCCGGCGCGAGCGTCGGGTCCTTGGCGATGCCGTGGACGGAGGCCTGCACGATGTACCGCAGGTGGCCGAGGCCCGCGCTCTGGATCTCCTCGCACAGCTCCTTGAACCGCGGCACGTCGATCGTGATGTTGTCGTCGACGAAGAACACGCCGCGGACGCCGCGCCGGTCGAGGGTGCGCAGGTCCGCGATCACGCGCCCGATCGGGAAGCGGCGGAACGTCCGCCCGTACATCCGCCGGATCGAGCAGAACGTGCAGGGCAACGGGCAGCCGCGGCTCGTCTCGGCGACGTCGAAGGTGCGGTCGAAGTAGAACGCCCCGTCCCATGCGCGCGCCTCCCGGCGCGGGAGCGGCACGGAGTCGAGCTCGAGAAGCGGCCCGTCCGGGTTGTGCCGGTAGCCCGACCGGCTCCGCCACGAGAGGCTCGGGATCGCCCCGAGGTCGAGCGTCGAGCCCGCGAGCCCGTCGACGAGCTGGCGAAACGCGACCTCGCCCTCGCCCCGCACGACGAAGTCGAAGAGCTCGGCGTCACGCGCGCCCACCTCGTCGGCGACGACGGTTGCATGGTAGCCGCCGAGGACGTGCAGCGTTCCCGGTGCGACCTGGCGCACCGCCGCCGCCAGCGCCCGCGCCGTCGCGTACTGGAACGACATGGCGGAGTAGCCGACGAGGTCGGGGGCGAAGGCGGCGACCTCCTCGAGCACGCGGTGGCGCACGCCTCTCGGCTGCATGACGAGATCGAGGATGCGGACGTCGTGGCCGGGTACCTGCGCCGCGATCGAGCAGAGGCCGAGGTTCGGGAACTTCATCACCCGGTCGAGCGACGAGGCCGTGTCGGGCATCGCCACCAGCAGGATCCGCATGCGCCGTCCTATGGACGCGCCGTCCGCTCGGCGTCAATACTGTCGCCGTGCACGCTGCCATCGCGGTCGACAGCATCGTCAAGCGCTACGGCCGCCGGGTGGCGCTCGCGGGCGTCACGTTCGCGGTCCGCGCGGGCGAGATCGTCGGGCTCCTCGGTCCGAACGGCGCCGGCAAGTCGACGATGCTGTCGATCCTCGCGACCGTGCTCACGGCCGACGCCGGGACGGCCACGATCGGCGGCCATGCGCTGCCGGTCGAGGCCCGCGCCGCGCGCCGTGTGCTCGGCCTCGTCCCGCAGCAGACCGCGGTATATCCGACTCTGACCGCCACGGAGAACCTGCGGTTCTTCGCGCGCATGCACGGCCTCGCCGGCGGCGCCGCCGCAGCGGCGGTCGGTCGTGCGCTCGAGGTCATCGGCCTCGAGGGGCGCGCCGGGGAGCCCGTCTCGACGTTCTCCAGCGGCATGCGCCGGCGGCTCAACCTCGCCTGCGGCATCCTGCACGAGCCGCGCGTCCTCCTGCTCGACGAGCCCACCGTCGGCGTCGATCCCCAGTCCCGCGAGCGCATCTTCGCGACGGTCGTGACGCTGGCGCGGGCGGGCGCCGCCGTCCTCTACAGCACGCACGACATGGAGGAGGCCGAGCGGCTCGCGGATCGCATCGTGCTGCTCGATCGCGGCCGGGTCGCCGCCGCGGGAACGGCGGCCGAGCTGGTCGCCGCCGCCCGTCTGACCCCGCGCCTCCATCTGCGGACGAGACGCGCGCTCCGCGGCGACTGGCTGCAGAGCGTGCATGGCGCACGGACGGTCGACGGCACGGGAGACGGGGCGGTCGTGGAGATCACCGACACCGCCGCAGTGACGAACGTCCTCCGCGCCGCGGCCGACAGCGGCGGCGGCGTCCTGGAGCTCGCCCTGCACCGCCCGAGCCTCGCAGACGTCTTCTTCGCGCTCACCGGCCACGGGCTCCGCGACGACGACACCCCGGCCGCCGCGGCGAGCTGATGCTGGCCGCGCTCCGTGCGGCGCTCGCCAAGGACCTGCGCCTGCTCATCCGTGATCGTGCCGGGCTCGCATTCCTGTCCCTCGCACCCGTCGTCGTGATCTCCGTTGCCGGGTTCTCGCTCGCCGGCCTCTTCGGCGCGCCGATCGGCGGATACGTGCTGCCGCTGGCGGACGAGGACCACGGTCGCCTGGGTCGGGTCCTGCGGAGCGGGCTCGAGGAGGACGCCGCGATCGAGGTCCGTCCGGTGGCCGATCGCGACGCGGCCAGGGCGCTGGTCCGCCGCGGCGCCGCCGGCGCGGCGCTCGTCATCCCCGCGGGCGCATCGGCTGCGCTCCGCGCAGGGCAGCCGGTGTCGCTCCTTCTCTACACCGACCCCGTGAAGTACCTCGAGGTGGCGAACGTCCGCGCGCTCGTCCAGGAAGCGCGGCAGCGGATCGAGGCGTCGGGCCAGACGCGCGTCCGTCATCGCCTCGCCGCCGCGCGACACGACGCGCGGGCGGCGCGGCGGCGGTTCGAGCGCTCGGCGCGCGCGCTGCGTCGGGCGGTCGACGGGCTGGCGGCCCGGCTCGCTGCGGCCCGCACGGATACGGAGCGACGTCTGACGGCTCTCCGCGGCGAATCCAGCGCGGCAGTCGCCCGCCGTGCCGCCGTCGCCCGTGGCCGACTCGCCGCCGAGCTCGCCCCGCTCCGGCAATTCCTGGACGAGCTCGCGACGCGGCAGCGGGCGTTCGCCGACTGGCTCACGGAGGCCCGCGCACGCGCCGGGCGCTTCGCGGACCGCCTGCCGCCGCCACCCGCGCCACCTCCGGTCCCGTCTGCGGTTGCCGCGCTCGCTGGCACGGACGCGACGGTGCTCGCCGAGCGGATCATGCCGCCCGAAGAGCTGGAGCTCCCGCACGTGGCGCTGCCAGCGGTTCCCACGCTCCCTGCCCTCGATTTCCCGGCGTTCCCCGAGCTGACCGTCGCGCTGTTGCCTGGCTCGGTCGACGTCGCAGAGGCGAGCGTCACCGGGGCACCGCGGCGGCTCAACGCCTTCGACCAGAACGTGCCGGGCTTCAGCGTCACTTTCCTCCTGCTCGGCATGCTCCTCGGCGTGTCGCTCGGTCTCCTCGACGAACGCGACTGGGGCACGCTCCAGCGCCTCCGCGCCATGCCGGCGCCGCTTGCCGCGACGCTCGTCGCCAAGCTCCTCGCCCGCTTCCTGGTCGGTCTCGTGCAGATGATGGCCCTCTTCGCCGTCGGCCGCCTCCTCTTCGGCGTCTCGCTCGGCCCGGAGCCGTGGGCGCTCGTCCTGCCGACCGCGGGCATCGTCTTCGCCGCCACGGCGTTCGGCCTCGTCGTGGCCGGGATGGCGCGCAGCCGCGATGCCGTCCTCCCCGTCGGGTCGATCGTCATCGTCACCATGGCCGCTGTCGGGGGGTGCTGGTGGCCGATCGAGCTCGAGCCTGGCTGGATGCGCGACGCGGCGCTCGCGCTCCCGACCACGTGGGCGATGCGCGCCTACAACGACCTGATGATCCGGCGCGCGCACGTGGCGTCGGTGTTCGCGCCGACGGCCATCCTCCTGGCGTTCGGCGCGGCCTACCTTCTCCTCGGTCTCGCGCTCTTCCGCCGGCAGACGCTCGGCCGGTCCTGACGCGGACGCCTTGCCGCCCGATGCGAGGCTGTGGGATAGGCCGCGCATGGCGCTCCCGCTCGAGGGCATCCGCGTGGTCGACTGGACGATCTGGCAGCAGGGGCCGGTCGCGTCGCTGATGCTCGGCGACTTCGGCGCCGAGGTGATCAAGATCGAGGCGCGCGAGGGTGACCCGGGCCGAGGGATTCTCCGCGCCCAGGGCCTCGATCTCACGGATCGCCCGAACTTCTACTTCGAGGCGAACAACCGCAACAAGAAGAGCCTGGCGATCGATTTGAAGAAGCCGGAGGGCGTGGAGATCGTGCGGCGGATCGCGGACCGCGCGGACGTCTTCGTGCAGAATTTCCGCAAGGGCGTGGCCGCGCGCCTCGGTCTCGATGCCCCGACCCTCCGCGCCCGCAACCCCCGACTGATCTACGCGAGCGCCACGGGCTACGGCCCCGAAGGTCCGGAGAGCGGCGCACCGTCGTTCGACTACCTGGGTCTTGCCCGGTCCGGGATCATGTACGCGTGCGGCGAGCCCGACGATCCGCCGATGGCGATCGCCGGCGGCATCGCCGATCAGATGGGCGCCGTGATGCTCGCCTATGCCGTCATGATCGCGCTCTTCGCGCGCGAGCGGACGGGGGCCGGCCAGGAGGTCGACGCCTCACACCTCGGCTCGATGGCCTGGCTCCAGGGACTCGGTCTCTCGGCGCGCCTCATGCTCGGCCGCGCCCTCCCCCGCCAGCCGCGGCGCTCGGCGGTCAATCCGCTCTGGAACCACTACCGCTGCGGCGACGGGCAGTGGATCGCGCTCAGCATGCTGCAGCCCGACCGCTACTGGGCGCAGTTCTGCGCGACGCTCGAGATTCCCGAGGCGGCGACCGATCCGCGCTTCGCGACGATGCTCGAGCGCATGATGAACTGCACCGCCTGCATCGCGCTCC
>VBKG01000550.1 GCA_005879585.1 Deltaproteobacteria bacterium
TCGGCCGTGTCCGCCCTGCCCGGCCCGGGTCGCCGCCGCGACGTAGAACGCCAGAGGACTTCGAAGGGGGAGGGCAGACATGGATCCGACGAGACGCCGGTACGGGCGGCCGCGTGCGCTGCACCTGTGGTCCCTGGCATTTCTCGGCATCGCGCTCGGAGTCGCCGGCGCGGGCGCCCAGACCGTCTACGTGGCGAGCTCCGGCAGTAACACGGTCACCGCCATCGACGCGGGCACGATGGACGCGAACCGGCCCGTACCGCTCGGCGCGACGCCGACGGGCCTCTCGGTCACGCCCGACGGGCGCATCGCCATCGCGACGGTCCTCGCCGCAAAGGACGGCGAGCGGGTGGTGGTCATCGACACGATCCGGAACCAGCGGCAACGGTTCTGGAAGCCCTTCGGGCCGCCGGTCGGAGTGGTCATCGAGCCTCGCCCGCGAAGCCAGGGCCGGCTGCTCGCGCACGTGCTCGTCCGGAATGGTCCGTTCGGGCCCGGCATCTCGCAGTTCAACCTGAAGCGCATGGTGTGGATCCACTTCATCCGCGGGCGGCGCGAGTCGCTGCGGATGGCGGTGACGCCCGACGGCTCGAGGATCTACGTGCCCGGCACGGACCGGCGGACCGGGCGCGCCTTCCTCTCGGAGTTCAACTTCTTCTTCGGCGACGGGCAGAGCCACACGGGACTCCGCGACGACATCGCGCTCGCGGGCGGACCGATCGACGGCTTCGCCATCACGGCCGACAGCCGGTTCGTCATCGTGGCGACGGAAGACGCCGCGGGCGGCGTCATCAACGTCGTCGACCGTTCGAACCACAATCGCGTCACGCCGCAGAGTCTCGGCGGCGGCGTGTTCGTTCGCGATCTCGCGACGGGACGGAACGCTGCAGGCATCTTCGGCCTGGCGACGACGAATCAGGAAATCGTCCGTCTCTCCGCAGCGGGCACGCTGGCCGAGGTCGCGCCGAACTCCACGCTCTTTCCGGCCGATTTCGTCCCCGACAAGGTGGCGATCATCCCGAACGGGACCGTCGCGTACGTGACGGCGGCGGGTCATCCGCTCGTCGCCCGCCTGGACGTGTCGGGACGCATCGGCGGAGCACAGGTGATCCGCCTGCCCGACGCGTCGCCGGCCACCGCACTGACCATCAGCCCGGACGGTAAGTTCGCTTTCGTGGCACAGGGGGCGGGGAACGGGACCGGCTTCGTGTCACGCATCGACGTCGGTAACGACGCGGTGAAGAGCGTCGTCGTGCCGGGACAGCCCGCGGTGCTTGCGATCGGCCCGGTCCCGCCGCGCAGCTTGGGCTTCTCGCCGTGCCCCGGCACGCTGCAGATCTGTGGGGATACCTGCCGCGACCTCCAGACCGATGCCGGCAACTGCGGCGCCTGCGGCCGCGCCTGCCCCGCCGGCGAGACGTGTACGGCTGGCCGTTGCGCGTGTCCGCGAGGACGGGAGATCTGCGGCGGGCTCTGCCTCGACGTCGTGCGCGACCGGGCGAACTGCGGGCGCTGCGGCCATCAGTGCATCCCGGGCGACGTCTGCACGGACGGGACGTGCGTCTGCCCAGCCGGGAAGGAAGTCTGCAGCGGCCGGTGCGTCGACCGGGAGATCGACCGCACGAACTGCGGCAACTGCGGGACCGTCTGCCCGGCGAACAACGTCTGCGCGTCCGGCCGATGCGTGTGTCCGATCGGCCGCGAGCGGTGCGGCGGCACGTGCATCAACCCGGACACGGATCCCACGAACTGCGGTCGGTGCGGCCACGCGTGCATCGCCGGCGAGAGCTGCGTCTCGGGCAGCTGCGTGTGCCCGGCCGGCCACGCGGTCTGCAGCGGCACGTGCATCGACGTCGAGAGCAATCCGCGAAACTGCGGTCGCTGCGCCAGCTCCTGCATTCCG
>VBKG01000551.1 GCA_005879585.1 Deltaproteobacteria bacterium
TACTATCAGCTCGCCGCGGACAACGCGGCGACGGTGGTGATGCAGCTGCTCGCGACGCTGCCCGCGCCCGCAGCCCTCAGCGGTCCCGTGCGGTCGGGGCCGGGCGCGGCCTGCGCGTTCGCGCGGACGGCGACGCCGGCGTGCGAGGGCGTGTCGGAGTCCCGCCGTGTCGAGCGGCTCGTGTCGCGGGGCTGCGCGCTCCGTGCGGAGGCGGCCAGCGTGACGGGCCTGCGCGCCGATCGGATGGCGCGGAAGGCGGCCGTGCGATGGCGGCACGCGGCGACAGTGGTGAAGCGCAGTCGCTACCCTTCTTGCTGTAGGGTTGCACTTCTTTCGCGGTTGCTGCACGCTGCCGCGGCGGCGATATCGCATCGGCGCGATTGACAGCGTCGGTGCCGTCTGGGAACCGAGCCCGGACGGCGAGGGCTCATACACGGGCGATGGCTGCTGTTCGAGCCTGGTCAGCCCCGCGAACGACGCCCGCCTGACGCAGCCCGTCACCTTCGACTGGACGGACGCGAGCGGCGCCGCGTCCTACACGATCCAGATCGACGACTCGAGCGCGTTCAGCGCGCCGATCGTGCTGAGCCAGACGGTGACGCCGTCGCAGCTGACGACCGGGTCGATTCCCGGCGCCAACGTCGACCGCTGGTGGCGGGTCCGGGCCAACGGCCCGACGGGTGTCGCAGGTGCGTGGTCCTCGACGCGGCGCTTCCGGACGACGACGGGTCCCGTCGCTACGACCACCACCACGGCGCCGCCTGCCACGACGACCACCACGGCGCGAGCAGCACGGTGACGATGACGGTCACCGTGACGGCCTCGAGCGCCGTGATCGGCACGCTCGGGAACGACGGCGGCGGCCGCTACCGGGGCGACCTCGCCTGGTCGGTAAACCCGCAGAACATCACGGTGCGGAGCAGCCGCGGCGGCGTGGCGACCAAGGCGGTCGCGGCGAAGTAGCGGCCGCCCGGCGCGTGACGCGACGCGGCGTTGGCGGCTGACCCGTCAAGCTCATCCGCGTTTTTCATGTCAAGCGTTTGACGTAGCCATCTCAACCCCGTTACACCTCCGCGCCGAGCCCCCGCAGCGCGGTCGGTCAGGGTCCGGTCCCTCCCAACGCGCGGTCGGCGCGGAGTCTCGAAGGAGGATCGTGCCATGGCCGCGGAAGACCCCGATGATCTGGTGCCGTTTCAGGACGTCCGGGTCATCCGATCGACGGGCCCCGCGATCCTCTGTGGGATTCGCGACCGGCTCGTCTGGCTGTCGCGCGCCCATGTCAGCGGGAAGCTCTGGTGCGCCGGCGACCGCGGCACGCTCTTCATCCGGCGCTCGGTCGCGCGCGATCGGCAGCTGATCGGCGCATCCACGCCGGACGCGTTCACGCTCGCCGAATCGTCCCTGCCGCGGCGGCGTCCTCCCGCGCGGCTCCGCCTCGTGCGCGCCACGCAGCGATAGTGCGCCGATCATTGAACGCTGCGGAACGCCCACAGTAGAATGATTGCCCCGACAATGGACATGAAGAACCCGGCCGGGTGAAACGCCGCGCCCTCCTCGGGAGGGCGAATGAGACGTCCGATCAGCCCGCCGACGACGGATCCGGCGATCCCGAGGAGTGAGGTCGCGAGGAACCCCATCTGGTCGGCGCCCGGCAGCAGCGCGCGGGCCAGCAGGCCGATGATGAAGCCGGTGATCAGCGACCACAGGATGTGGAGCATGCGTGCGCCGTCGCACGGTCCGACACGCGACACAATCCCGTCACGCGGACCTGGCCAGTTTTCCGGTCGAAGGTACGAGATCTCCCTGGTGTGAGCTCCGTGAGTCAGGCACCGAAGTGGCGGTGTGGTTGTCGTTGCGACGGGGCGG
>VBKG01000546.1 GCA_005879585.1 Deltaproteobacteria bacterium
TGCACGGTCGGTGGGGTCACGCATTCGACCCGCTGGTCCGGCGTGGTGGCCAACGCTCCCGCCCCGGCTCCTGCTCCTTGCACGCCCACGACCTGCGCTGCCCAGGGAAAGAACTGCGGCACCATTCACGACGGCTGCGGAGGCACGCTCACCTGCGGGGTCTGCACCGCACCTCTGACCTGCGGAGGCGGTGGAGTCGCGAACGTCTGCGGCACGGGCGCCCCCGCTCCCGTGACCGCAGCGCTCACCCTGACCGCCACCGGGCGCGCTGGCGAGACGGTCTCCTCCACCCCGGCCGGGCTGAGCGTCCCCGTCGGCACCACCGGCTCCGCCAGCTTCGCCGTCGGGACCAGCATCACCCTCAGGGCGACCAACGGGCGGTCCGTGATCTGGTCCGGGGTGTGCAGCAGCGGCGGGGCCAAGACCCCCAGCTGCACCTTCACCCTGAACGCCGCGAGCTCCGAGACAGCGAACGTCCAATAGGCGCCGCGGGCGCCGCGCAGCACCGGGAGGCCGGGGGGCGGGAGCCCTCCGGCCCTTCGTTTTAGGGTTCGATGCGTCTTCGTCAGCCCGCCTTCCGCCCCGGCTTGGTCGTCCCCGAGCGTCGCGAAGCGCTCCCCGCCGTAGGAGTGTCGGGGCTGCTCCCGTCCACGTCCAGTCGGAGGCGGAGTCTTGGGCGCCGGGCCCGGAGCACACATGACGGGCCGGGGTTAGTGTCGCAGTCAGAGAAGTTTGAGGAACTCCTCGACGGAGAGGCCAGCTTGCCTCAGGATGCCATGGAGTGTGCCGCGTTTGATGTCACGGGCGTGGAAGGCGACGGCGACGAGACGGAGGTGTGTGGGGTGGCGGTAGTAACGGTGGGACCCGCGGGTGTGGTGGAGAACAAAGCCTGCCCGGAGGAGCGCACGCTCGACTTCGGTCGGCGTGCAGACGGGCAGGCCGGGCATGAAGCTTAGTTAGTTAGAGGGTGACTGCGACGCTCTCGACTTGGGCGGGGCCATGCTCCACCGGAATCTCGTC
This sequence comes from Deltaproteobacteria bacterium, assembly GCA_005879585.1. Taxonomy (GTDB): domain Bacteria; phylum Desulfobacterota; class Binatia; order DP-6; family DP-6; genus DP-3. The sequence continues at coordinate 1,021 of VBKG01000546.1, forward strand.
GCCGGACTTGGCAAGCGCTTCGAGGTAGCCGAGGATCGCCTCCTTTGCCATCGCGCGGGCCTCGGCGAGCGTTTCACCCTGCGTGGTGAGGCCGCCTAGGGCAGGGACGGTGACAACGTAGCCGCCTTCTTCGGCCGGCTCAAAGACGACCGTGTAGCGGTACTCGGGCATCGGGTGGTCTCCCTAGCCGCGGGCCCGGCGCGGGCGAGCGGCGAGATACTCCTTCAAGGGACGCGCAGGTTCCCGTCGACGCTGTTCGAGAATCGCAGCATCGATCAGATCCTCCCGGAATCGGCGGTCGGCTAGAAGCTTGTCGATGACGGCCTGTCGCTCGGGTTTCGGCAGCGAGCGGAACGCCGTCCAGAAGACCTCGGCGGTGGCTGCGGCGGCCCTCATCCCGTCGTGATGCTACGGGCCGACAACATCTCGATCAAGCCGCCCCCTGCGGTGCAGGCATACGCGCGAGCAACCGGTCGAACCGGACCCGGACGGATCCAATCGAGTCGCGTCGAGCGCTTGGCAGCAGCTGGCGTGGCAGAACGTCGAGGTGGATCACCTGATCTCCGATCGCGATGGGTCGGTCAACCGGAAGCGGAGGCCGGCTTCGATCCCGGCCCGTTGTTGATGCGGTACTGGATGCGCGGCTGGATCACCCGGCTGATGAACGGCTCGGCGCCGATCGCGTAGCGGGTCTGGTCGTTGTTGTGCGTCACCTTCACGAAGTCGAAGGTGCCGCGCAGGTTCAACCAGTCGAGGAGGAGCAGGTCCACCTCGCCGTACGCGGCATACTTGTCCCGCATCGACCGGGTGGCGACCGTTCGGTCGTCGATGATGTCGAGCTCGCCGAGATACGTGAACTTCCAGATGTTCGAGCCGGCGTAGAAGCCGCTCACGTCGCGCTTGTTCGACTGGCGGGCGTAGGAGGCACCCGCGACCACGTTCCGGACGACGGGGATGTCCTCGAAGACGCCGTACCCGTTGAACGTCGTCTGCACGTCCTTGTCGCCCGGCTTGCCGTTGGTGATCGAGCTCGCGAAGAAGAACGGGCCGGGCGCGATGCCGATCTCGCCGCCGTCGTCGGGGTTCTGGAACGTGAAGCCGCTGCGCGCGCGGATGAACGCCTCGTCGTCGTGCACCCGCAGCCCGAAGGCCGGGAACATCTTGCCCGCCTTGATGTATTGGTCCGTCATGAGCCAGTCGAACCAGTCGACACCGGTGTGCGGCAGGAAGTTGTGCAGCAGCCCGAACGCCTCGCGGGTGCTGGCGCCGCCGTTCAGGTTCTCGTCGAGGTAGAACGTGGCCATGTCGGGCCAGAGGTCCACCTGGAGGAACCCGAGCACTTCGTTGACCGTGCTGTCGTTCGACAGAACGCCCCGGCGGAAGGGGTTGTTCTCGGGCACCCTGCCGAGGGCGTCCGGCTTGTCCTGGAAGATCGTCGAGTTCCGGACGCGGAGGTCTCCACCGATCGAGACGTAGGAGTTGACCTCGCCGTTGAAGGGCTTCGTCCCCGGCGGGACCGGCAGCAGCTCGAGGTCGTGCTCGATGTCGTGGGCGTGGATGTGCGCGAAGGCAGTCCGCTTGCCGCCGCCCGTCTCGTTCGTGTGGCACGCGCTGCACTTCGCCCCCTCGCGCACCATGAGGTAGGGCTCCGCTGCTGCGCGCGAGGCGAGAAGACCGATCAGGCCGAGCGCCAGGACCGCGACGCGGGCCAGGCGGCGACTCAGTTGTTCGTCGCGCATTCGGTCACCCACTGCCGGATGGCGGCGATGTTGTCGGGCGTGAGGCACTTGGCGCCGTTCAGCGGCGCGCCCGGACATCCCTGCGGCATCTGCACCCCCGCGATGTTGGGCCCGCCCTCGATCTTCCGGATGATGTAGCTGAGATCGGGCTTGCCGGGCAGGAAGCGCTTCAGGGTCGGCTGCTGGGCCGACTTCACGTTGACGGTCTGGGCATATGTCTGACCGACCGAGAGATCCACCGGCCCCGTCGGGACCGCGCCGACGTGGCAGCCGGCGAGCGCGCACGACGCGGTGAAGATGGGCTGGATGTTGCTGGAGAACGAGATCGTCGGCTGAGCCGGCGGCTTGCACGCCGGCCTCGGGGTGCCGCCGCCTCCGCCGCCCCCACTGCCGGCGCATGCGGTCAGCACGCAGCTGATCGCCAGCAGGGCGATCATCGCCGTGCCGCGCATCCGCATCCCCTCCTCCTGGGGGCCCCGTCCTGGGGCCGGAATGTGGGCGCTCTTAGCCTACGGTGGGCTTGAAATCAAGAACGGACCGGCGATGGGATGGAGCCGCTCGGCAGCACCTGCATGGCGAGGCGGACCAGCTCGGCGAGCGACTTGGCCATCATCTTCTCCATGACATGCGCCCGGTGAACCTCGACCGTCTTCTCGCAGAGGCCGAGGTCCATGGCGATGACCTTGTTGCTGTTGCCGCTGACGACGAGCTCCATGACCTGCCGCTCGCGCGGCGTCAGGCGCGCCACGCGGCCGCCGATCTCCGCTCGCTCCGCGTCGGCGAGCCGCCGCTGCCGGTCGACCTCGAGCCCTTCCCGGACGCGGTCGAGGAGCAGCTGGCGGCTGACCGGCTTCTCGAGGAAATCGAGGGCGCCGGCCCGCATGGCGCGCGCCGCCGTCGGCACGTCGCCGTAGCCGCTGATGATGATGACGGGCAGGGTCAGGCCGCGGGAGACGAGCTCGTCCTGGAGGTCGATGCCGCTCAGCCCCGGCATGCGGAGGTCGACGACGAGGCAGCCCGCCCGGCCGCCGTTCTGCGTCTCGAGGAACTCCTGGCCGCTGGCATAGGTCTCGACGGGCAGGTTCACGGAGCTCACCAGCGAGCGCAGGGTCTCGCGCATCTCGGCGTCGTCGTCGACGATGTAGACCGTGGGCGTGAGCGGCGCGGGCCGCGCGCCGTCGCGGAAGCTGCCGCGGGCCGCGTACCCCGATCCGCGGAGCGCCCCTGGCTCGCTCCATCCGGGCTCCGCGGTCGCATGGGCGCGCGCCAGCTGGCCGCCCGGCACGACTGGGGGCATCGCTCTCGAAGGCACCGCTTGCAGGTTTCGATGGGGCATCTTCATGGTGGTAATCACTAGTACACCTAGTGCCGGGTGTCAATAGTTTTTCTATGTTTCCTCATGCTGGAATCCGCATGGGAGAAAGCGTGCGCAATGCGTTGCGAATTGCCGCAGGGCGCACGGCGGGCGCTGTGAGGGTTGCGGGCGTGTTCGCAACCGGTTGCGAGCGCGCCGGGGGTCAGGCGTCGGTGGGAACGACGATCGCGAAGCGGTTCTGCTTGCCGAAGGCCATGGCGTCCTGTTGCGTGGCCGTCAGCACGTCCAGGCGGAGGCCCTTGATCGCGCCGCCACAGTCCTGGGCCTGGAACCAGCCGAGGCCCTCGATCCACACGCGCGAGCCGTACGGGATCAGCGTCGGGTCGACGGCCACGATGCGCGACGCCGGATCCGCAGCCATGAGCGTCGCGGTGAGCCCGTCGTCGTCGCGGCCGTACTTCGGGTCGCGCGGCAGGTACTTGGTGACGGTGAAGCGGCGCCCCCAGGATTTCGTTCCGAGGGCCGGCGCCTGCTCCGTGGCCGTCAGGATGTTCTCCTGGCTGCGCGCGAGCGCGGCGAGCGCGACGCTCGTGTGCGAGGCGCTCTTCCGGCACTCGTGCATCTGCTGCTCGCAGCGGCCGATCTCGGCCGTCATCGCGCGCGACAGCTTCGCGAGCGAGCACCGCTCCCAGTAGGCGGCGCTGGTCGACAGGAGCCAGCTCATGCACAGCACCCAGATGACGCGCGTGCGCCGCCCGTGGCGGGCGCGGAGCCGCGCGTTGTCTGTCTCGAGCTGCGTGAGCTCTCTCGGATCGAGGACGATCGCCATGCCCCAATCCGAACCCGAACCGACCGTGCCGGAGTCCATCATGTGTGCGAGAAAGTACCACAGCCATGATAGATCCGATCAATTGGGAGTTCCGGCAACGGCACGCTTGACACTCCCTACGACGCGCCGCCGCATGTCCCGCAGCGGGTTGCGAACCGGCGCTACTGCACGTATCCGAGCGCGCGCAGACGCTGGGTTTCCGCCGCGTTCAGCTTGATCGTCTTTGACGACACCGTCGGCCCCGCCGCCGCCTCGTACTTGTCGAGCAGCGACGCGAGCCGCGTGGCGAC
>VBKG01000547.1 GCA_005879585.1 Deltaproteobacteria bacterium
TCCGCCACCGAGTCGAGCAGCGCGTTCACCCGGCAGCCAACCGACGGCGTCGTCGGCGCGTTGAGACAGCTCGCCGGGAGCGGCACCGTCTGCGCGCTGCCGGTGCTCTGCGCCCGGGACGGTCCACCACCCGGCGTCGCCGTCGTCAAATCGAACAAGTAGACGCGACCACTGCCCGATGCTGCGTCGACCGCCGGCTCGCCGATCGCGACGTTGGTGCCGACGGCGGCCAACGCGAAGCCGAAGTTACCGCTCGGCCTGGGGTTCGGCGGCACGAAGGTGGTGCGGACCGCCCCGCTGGCGGGGTCGATCAGGAACGCCAGCCCGGACTGATCGTCACCGCCTCCGTCCGCACCCACCACGAGGTCATTTCCGAGCACCGCGATCGCGCTGCCGAAGTTCATCGCCGACGTCGGCGTCGGCGCCGTGATGATCGACTGCAGTACCCGCGTGCCCGCATCGAAGAGATAGACGGCGCCGGCATTGTCGACGTCGAGGGCACTGTCGCCGGGCGCCCCGACGAAGAGCTGGCCACCGATCTCGCCGAGCACCGCCCCGAACGCCGCCCCGGCGACCGGGAGCCTCGAGCGTATCGTGGCCAGCAAACTCCCCGTGGTCACGTCGTACGTCCGCACGACGCCAGCTCCGTCGATACCGACCGACGGTGCTCCGGGCACACCCACGAAGAGGATGTTGCCGATGACCGTCAGGGCCGCACCGAAGGATCCCCCCGCGCTGGGCGAGAACTCGCGCAGGGTATGGAGAAGCCTGCCGTCCGCGCCGAACATATAGACGGCACCCGCCCCGTCCAACCCGTCGACGACAGAATCCGGGGCGCCGACCAGTATCCGGCCACCGCTCACGACGACGACGTGGCCGAAGCCCTGCGCCTCCGGCGGAGGCATCGTGCTCGGCGGGAGGATCACCGGCGCGGCCCCCCCGCCGACGGGCTGGACATTCGCCGCCGGGTCGGGGGCTCGAACGGTGCGGACGAGAGCACCCGTCGCGAGGTTGAACACGTATATCGCACCGAGGCCAGCGACCCCGATCGATTGATCGTTCGGAGCGCTGACGTAGAGCAACCCGTCGCTCACCACCACCGTCGACCCGAAGGCGGCGTTTGCGACGGGCGTCTGCGCCTCGAACGTGCGCTTCAGGACGCCATCGCTCCCCACGAGCCGCACGAGGCCGGCACCATCCTGCCCGAAGGCAGTCGCTCCGGGGGCACCGATCGCGAGGTCGGTACCGGCCACCGCCACCGCCTGCCCGAATCCGGCTCCCTGCTCGAAGCGGGGGTCGTCGATGATGTCGAGCAGGCGCGCGTCGACCTCGGCGACCAGGGCGAGAACGATCAGCGCTCCCACCAAAACGGCCCGGCGTCCTCGGCACACGACACGCACGCGTCGCGTATCGTACTTGCGTTCTCGCCGAGGTCAAACACTTTACGCGTTCCGCGCATCGACTATGCGCTCTGCCAGGCGCGTAGCTTGATTCTCGTACCCGACGTCGTGCAGCGCCGCTCAGCGCGCGAGGCCGATGCGGTAGTTCGCGTAGACCGGCGCCCACGACAACGCTTCGCGCGCGCGACGGTTCGTGACTCTGTACGACGGAAGCCCCAGGCGGCCACCCGGCTCCGGTGGAGCGGCGCCAACGATCGCGGCGATGTACGCAAAGACGTCGCGCCACCGCGCGGGCTCGTCGTCGGCGACGATCAGCGCCTGGCGCGACGGCCACCGCGCGATAGCCGCGGCGGTCGCCTCCGCCACGTCGGTGATGTGGATGAGCGACACGTAATCCCGCCCGTCGGCGGGGAGGCGCAGCTTTCCCGTGCGCGCACGCTCGAACCATTCGTCGTCGAAGCCCGTTCCCGGCCCGTAGAAGAGGCCACCGCGCAGAATGATCCAGTCGAGTCCCGATTGCCTAACCGTGTCTTCCATGGCGAGCGCCGCTGCAACGGCGAGCGCGGCGGTCCCTTCCTGTCCTGCCGAAAAGACCGTGTCCTCGTCAGCCCACGCGTCGCCCGCGCCGGCGTTCACCAGCGCGATGCTCTGCTGGACGATGCGCGGCACGCCGACGTCGCGACAGGCCTGGACCCAGATCGGCGTGCCCTCGCGACGGACGCGGTCGTTCGTCGCGTAGTCGCCCCTGCCGCTCGGCCCTGGGAGGCTGGTCGCGAGGTTGATACCGACGTCGCAACCTTCGAGGCCCGCGCGCAGCGACGCGGCGTCGAAGACGTCCGCCACGCGCAGCTCTGCTCCACACGCCGCGGCAACCGCGGCCGCCTCCGGCCGGCGTACGAGGGCGCGGACGCGGTAGCCTCGCGCGACGAGTCGCGGAATCAGATGCCGGCCGTACACGCCGGTCGCCCCGAGAACGGCGATGGTGGCTTCCACGCCGGCCGTCAGCGTATCGCGGCGACACCCCCGTGGAAACACGACCGCGCCGGCGGTGTCCCGCCGACGCGGTCATGCACGCGGGTAGGGGAGCGTCTACCTCGTCTTGAATTGCTGCTCGGCGATGCCGCTCGCGCCGAATGGGTCGATCGCGGTCACCCGAAGGGTCGCCCTACCCTCGAT
>VBKG01000548.1 GCA_005879585.1 Deltaproteobacteria bacterium
CGGCACCGCTGATCCGGCCGTTCATTCCCTGAGCGCGTCCCTCCGATCGTGGCGCGAGACGCGATCGTCGGCCGGCTTCGGCGACGGTGTCGCCAGCCGGCCGACCGCGTTGCGCCGAGCACGCACTGGACGTCGCCCTGCGTTGATCGCCACTGACGCGGGCATCTCCGGGATTGACTGGTCGCGATACACCACCGCCCCAGCGGGCGGTCAACACACCGCCTGGGATGCGGGAGCCTCGGTCCGGCCGCGCCGATAGCAGGACGGTGTTTTCAACTGCGGGGGGCTCTTGCCCCCCGCAGTTGCTGAACTCACTGCGTGACCGGATCGACCGTCGCGACCGCCAGCTTGATGTTGAAGACCGACGTGGAACCTGCATTGCCGTCGAGGCGCTGGCAGTGGAACGTAACCGCCACGGGAACGCTGAAGCTGTGGGCGATCATGAACGACGCCCCCGCGGCACCGGAGATGTTCCCTGTCGCGCTTGGAACGGAGATCGCGCTCATATCGTAATCGAGAACATTGCTGCTCGCGTCCATCATGTAGAGAGTGCACTTCACGGAGTGGGCCTTCGAGCTGCCGTTCGAGAACAGCATCTTGCCGCTGATCAGATAGGTCCCGGCATCGAGGGGGTAGCTCCCTACCGTGACCTCCGACCCATCGTTCGGGATGGTAGCCGCGCCGGTGGGCAGCGTCATGGTCTGCACGTGGACGATGCTCGGATTTCCCTTGTCTCCCTTGTCACCCTTTGGACCCTGAGGTCCGGGCTCGCCCTTCGGGCCTTGCGGACCACGGCAGTCCAGCACCGTGCACGCGCCGTCTTTGTCAGCGTCTTCTTCAGGGTCGCACTGCCCGTTGCCGTTCTTGTCCCAACAGCGCGCACCGTTGAGTCCAGGATCGCCTTTGGGTCCGAGATCGCCTTTGGCGCCTTTGGGTCCGGGATCGCCTTTGGGACCAGGGGTACCCGCAGGTCCTGAAGGGCCTGCAGGACCGGGATCACCCTTGTCACCCTTCAGACCCTGCGGTCCGGCGGGGCCGGGCTTGCCCGGAAGACCAGCGGGACCGGCGGGCCCCACGTCGCCCTTGTCGCCCTGGGAACCTCGTGGACCTCGCGGACCCGGGGGCCCCTGGAAGCAAGGTTCACCCAGCGGTCCGGGTACGCACGGTGGTCCCGGCGGCCCCGCCGGTCCGGTCGGTCCCGGGGGCCCGGGCGGCCCCGCCGCTCCGGTCGGTCCCGGCACCTGCTGCGTTCCCGGCGGCTCCTGCGGTCCCGACGACTGCGACAAGTCGATCTGCGTCTCGCCCTTCTTGCAGACGCTTCGCAGGAATACTTGACCGCTAGAGTTGCGGCAGGTGACAGGCTCCACGGATTTGTGGTGGGCCCGCGCGGCGCCGCTCAGCGTGAGGAAGAGCACGGCCGATCCCCCCACGACGAGCCTCCTCGTATAGCGTGCGTTTGCGACGAAACATGCGAGCCGGAGAACGCGTTTCATTTGGATCCCTCCTCGGTGTCTCTTACGTCATTCGGCGCCGGAGCCGGCTCCGGGTGTCGACTGGTCGGCGCGTTCCGCACGCAGCAACGCAACTTCCGTACCGCGCTCCATGCCGCGTGACGGAGCGGTCTCTACGCTACGCGCGACAGGGTCGCTCGAAGACGCAGGAAACCTGTATCCGAATCAGCGGTTGGCGCTACCAAGCTTGCAAGCGCCGCGGCCGACGCTGTGCGCGCCGCATGCCCACGTGTGAAGGGAAGGACGGCGCTCGCTGCGGAGCGCTCCCGGGCGTCCTCCTTGCGTGACCCGCAGGCGCCATTGCCTGCAACCCCGCACGTGCGCACGGCAAGGCACCGTCGCACGAGGGTGACGTAGGGTAGCGCAGCTGCGCCCGTCCGGCAGGGGGAGGTGCTGTTAGCGCCGACAGCCCTCGCCGCTCCGAGCGCGAGCAAGGCTCTGTCACAACGAGGGAGCCCGCCCGACCGGCGGGCTCCCTCGAGGTCAAGCGAGCGTTTAGGGCAGCGCCTGCGCCGTGCCCGAGATCGCGACCGCGCCCGGACCGGGCAGGTCGGCCGCCGTGTCGACGAGGGAGCTGAACGTCAAGGGAATGCAGAAGATGCTTACCAGCTTCGACTGCGCGCCGGGGCCACCCACCGTCAGGGGACCCGAGGGCGAGCCCGTCTCGACGATCGTCCGGGCTATGTTGCTCGCCGTAAACGCGCCCGAGGTCCGCTGACCGCAGCTCGTGAAGCCAGGCGACTGGATCTGGCCCGAGCAGTCGGCGTTCGACGTGCACGGGATGGGCAGGCAGGGTGCCGCCGCGCTGCACGGCGCGCCCGTCGTGCCGGTGTTGCCCGTGCAGACGCTGCCGGCCGGCGTGCCGCCGCAGCGACGGGCAAACGAGTTGAGAGCCTTGTTCTTGCAGAACGCGCAGAACACGTTCACCTGGTCGGTCAG
>VBKG01000549.1 GCA_005879585.1 Deltaproteobacteria bacterium
CGATCGACTCCCGCAGGTTCCCGGTGTTGTGGAGCGCCATCGCGATGCTCTTCTCGAGCAGCACCCGCTTCTTCGGGTCTCCCGCATCACCGTGGATCAACAGATACAAGCGATGACGTCGGCGAGCACGCGATGGTAGATGCTGCGCCCGATCACCGAAGCGGTCTGCAGGAGGCGGCGCGTGTCGTCCGGGAGCCGGTCGACGCGCGCCATGATGACTTCTTGCACCGTCCCCGGCGCCGACCATCGTTGTCCGCCAACCATTGACTTCTCGTCGTCTCCCGGTGCAACAGACGTCCATGACGGCACTCGGGGGCGAGGCGCGGCTTCGCCTTCTCTACGAGCTCGGCTGCGCGTTCGCTGCGCGTCTCGAGCTCGACGAGCTCCTTCCGCTGGTGGTGGCCAAATGCCGCGACGTCCTGAGTGCGGAGGGAACCGCCGTGCTCCTGCTCGATCCCGAGCGCAACGAGCTCTTCTTTCCCTACGTGGCCGACGAAGACCCGGGGGTCGCGGAGCGGCTCGCCGCGCTCCGCTTTCCCGCCGATCGCGGCTTCGCCGGGGCGGCTATCGAAGCGGGCCACGCGGTGCGGGTGGATGATGCCGCCTCCGATCCCCGTTTCTACGGCGAGATCGACCGCGTCTCGGGCCTCGTCACCCGGAACATCATCGCGGCGCCGCTCATCGCGCGCGAGGGCACCATCGGCGTCATCGAGGTCGTGAACTCGGAGTCCGCGGACGTGCAGTTTCTCGAGACCCTCGCCGCGAGCATCGCCGTCGCGATCGAAAATGCGCGGTTATACGCGCGTATCAAGGCGTCCGAAGAGAAGCTGCGTGCCCAGGTCGGCGCGCTGCGGCGGGACATCGCGCGGCGCGATCGGTTCACCGACATGATCGGATGCGCGCCCGCCATGACCGACGTGTTCCGCTTGATGGAGAGCGCCGCCGCGTCCCCCATCAGCGTGCTCATCGAGGGCGAGACCGGCACCGGCAAGGAGCTCGTGGCACGCGGCATCCACCGCGCGGGTGAGCGTGCAGAGGGACCGTTCATCGCGGTCAACTGCGCGGCGCTTCCCGAGACGCTGCTCGAGAGCGAGCTCTTCGGCCATCGCCGCGGGGCGTTCACGGGAGCGACGCAGGATCGGCGCGGCCTCTTCGAGGCGGCCGACACCGGCACGATCTTCCTGGACGAGGTCGGAGACATGCCGGCGCCGATGCAGGCGAAGCTGCTCCGTGTCCTGCAGGACGGCGAGCTGACTCCGGTCGGTGACAGCCGTCCACGCCGCGTCGACGTGCGCGTGATCTGCGCAACGAATCGCGACCTCGCGGCGGAGGTGACGCGTCGCACGTTCCGCGAGGATCTGTACTATCGCGTCGGCGCTTTTCCGATCCGGCTGCCGTCGCTCCGCGAGCGACGCGAGGACATCCCGCTCCTCGCGGAGCGCTTTGTGGCTGGCGCCGCCGAGCGCCATCGAAAGCGGATTTCCGGGATCGAGCCGGCGGCGATGGCGCTCCTCGTGCGGTTCGAGTGGCCGGGAAACGTCCGGGAGCTCGAGAACGAGATCGAGCGCGCCGCAGCGCTCGCCCGCGACGGCGACGCGATTACGCCGGGACAGCTCTCGTCGAAGGTCGCGGCGGCCGTCGAGCGCGCCGCAGGAGCGTCGGAGCAGCCGAGCACGACGGCAGCGAGCACGAACCGCGCCGGCAGCCCGCTCCGCAGCGCGCGCACGGCGTTCGAGGTGCGCTACATCACCGAGGTCCTCCGCCAGCAGGGTGGCAACGTGTCGCGCGCCGCTCGCGCGCTCGGCCTCTCCCGCGTCATGCTGCAGAAGAAGATGAAGGACTTCGGCCTCCGCTGAAGTACGTTCAGCGCATGCCGTGCGCCATCCAGTACGCGAACGCCATCTCGCCGCTCGCGATGAACGCCGCGCCGACCTGCCGGTGGGGCCCTACCGCCCTTCGCGCACGCGCTGGAGGCAGAGCAGCGCCACCTCGGCGCCGCGTGCCAGGCGGTCGGCGTCGAAGCGCGACACGTCGGGCCGGACCCGGGCCCGATCGCGTACCTCCCGGAGCTCCCGGAGACGGTCGGACATCGAGGCGCGCGGGGCGGCGGCCGCGGCGAGCTTCCGCAGGACCGTGGGCGCCTCGCGGCCGGCGAGGCCGCGACGCCCGACGTGGGCCTCGAACTGCGCCACGACGCGCTCGCAATCGGCCACCGTCGTGGCGTGCGCGGAGCCGGCCGCGAGGAGAGCGCCGGCCAGCACGACGAAGCGGAGCTGCATCACCGCCTCGATTCTCGCCCCGGCGCCGCGCGCGACGCAAGTGGGACTTCTACGTAGCCAGCCCCGCCCGGAAGGCCGGGTCCGCAAGCCCGGCCAGCGCCCGC
>VBKG01000201.1 GCA_005879585.1 Deltaproteobacteria bacterium
TCGCGGCCATGTCGACGGCGGACCGATATCCCTGGACGCTGCATCTGCTTTGGAAGCTGCTGCACAACGATCCGGGCGCGCTCAGCCTGCTCGCGACGAACCCGTTTCCCGACGCTCCGCCGCGCTGGATCCGCGCGCGGCTCTTCCGCTACGAGTTTGCGCCGCCCGACGACCCGACCGGCGCCTGGTGGAAGCGCACAGCGCTCGGCCCCTGGATCCCTCCGCTCTCCGCCGACGACCCGCGGCTCCGCCGGTTCCTCGCGATGTACGGCTGGAGTTAACGGCGTGCCGCTGTGGCACGCGAGTGTGACACGCGTTAAACACGTGGCGACGGAAATTTGCGGGCGCGGCGTCGGCATCGAAGTTGCTTCCGTCCGCCCCCGACATGAAGACCGTCACGACGAGGGCACGGCTCCGGCGGGACGAGCGAGGTCAGGGCCTTGCGGAGTACGCCATCGCCATCGGCGTCATCACAGTGGCCGTCATCGTCGCCGTGCAGCTCGTGGGCGCGCGCATCGTGCCCCTCTGGAACAGC
>VBKG01000202.1 GCA_005879585.1 Deltaproteobacteria bacterium
TCTTCTCCGTCCTGCTCGAGCCGTGCGCGCGCCGCGCGCTGCGGATGTCACCTCGGTCCCTCGTCAAGTTCGATCGTCCCGTGTCGGAGCCATCCGGCCCGTGCGAGCCAGGTTCGGGCCGCAGCGACGGGCGGCGGACCCACTCCAGCCGCCGGCGGTTCGCGCCATCCGGTGAACCATGCCGCAGACGAGCACGGATCGATTCCAGTCACGTGCTTCAAATGCTTCCGGAAATTAGTCACGACGTAGACCAGCGCGTTGCGTACCGCGCGCGGCGTGGTGAGCGCACGGGCGTGGTATCGGTCTCCCCAGACCGGCCCTCTGCGGCGGAGCGCCCCGTTGACGGCGCGTGCAATGCGGATGACGAGACCACGCACACCGCTCGAGAGAGCCCGGCCCGTATCCGCCTCTGCAATCAAATGAATGTGATCGTTCTGGACCGTAAACTGAATGATCCGGAAATCCTCGCGAGAGGAAACTGCCAGGGCGCGGCGCACGTGCGGGAAAACACGCGCCGCGCGGAGGCAACGGATTGCCTCCACCGCGCGCAGCGTGACGTGGACGGGCTGCGCGGCGACGTGTACCGGGCGCCGGCGATGCGGGACACCGGGCCTCCGCCCGGGCGTGACCTTCCGTCCGGCGCCGGAGCGTCGACCGCCCCGCGTGCGTGGCGCGGGCAGGAGAAGCTGAATAGGAGGACGCGCCATACGGCTTTGATTAGGCGATATTACCATTCTAGCTCACCACTGTCAAGCCGGCTCGTGTCATCGAACGATGTGGCACAAACGGCTCGCGCCCTCGCCAAACGCACGGTGTGACGGCGGACGAGCGTTCACGACGAAAACGACTTTTGATCGCGGCTCAGGCCGGGCGATTTTCAAGCGACGCTCACGGTCTCGCCATCTGCTCGCGGCGCGCCGTCAACCTCGCCCTTCTCCGGAGAGGGCGCCTATCAGGGCGCCTATCGGGAGACATATATTGCGTCGCGCGGTACGCCTCCGGTTGTGACAGTCAATTCCGAAAGCATCTGGACCACGCGACCGGAACCGATCCGTGCTCGTCTGCCGCACGGCTCACCAGCGGGGCGCGATCCGCCGGCGGGGCGTGCCATCGGGCCGCAGCCGCTCGAACCCGGCTCGCGCCAGTCGGCTGCCTTCGATACGGAAGGATCGAGCGGCCGATGCCGCTACGAACCCGTGCCGACCGTGACCGTGAAGCTCGTGCTCGCGGAAAGACCAGCACCGTCGGTCACCGTCGCCGTGACCGTGTGCGTGCCCTGGCTGAGCGTCGTGCGCGTCAAGGTGCCGCCCGTGCCGAGCGCGCCGTCGCGGCTCGAGGCCCAGACGAGCCGCGCCGTCACATCGCCCTCGAGCGGATCCGAGGCCGACGCGGCGAACGTCACAGGCGCGCCGAAGGCATAGACCGCCCCGTCGTCCGGGGCAGTGCGGGCGAGCAGCGGAGGACCGGGGTCGACGACGTCGATCATCACGGAAGCGGCGGCCGTGAGCCCGCCGGTGTCCGTCGCCGCGGCCGTGATGGTGTGGCGCCCGGCCGTCAGAGTCCGGCTGAACGACGACCCGGTGCCGAGCGCACCATCGACGTCCGACGTCCAGCTCAGCGTCGCGCCCTGGTCGCCCTCCAGTGAATCCACCGCCTTCGCCGCGAAGGTGATCCGCTGGTCGGATACCAGCCGCTGACCCGGGCGCGGCTGGAGGATCGTCACGTCAGGCGGCCGGTCGGCCTCGACGGTGACCGTGACCGTGGCGCTCCCTGCGAGCTTCGAGCCGTCGGTCACCGACGCGGTTATCTGGTGGACCCCCGGCGACAGACCGGTGGTCGTGAAGCCGGCGCCGGTACCGATCTGACCGTCGCGGCTGGAGGTCCAGCGGAGCCGCGCGCTCACGACTCCCTCCGTCGCACTGGTCGCCGTCGCGGCGAAGGCGACGGGCTCTCCCGGACGGACCTTCAGGCCATCGGCCGGAGCGCCGATCGCCACCGTCGGTCGCGGCGACGGGAGGTAGATCCAGTTGTGCCAGTAGTGATCGGTCTCGGACGTGGAGGCGATGACCAGGATGCCCGTGCTCGGGTCGACGTTCTGCTTCGTGCTGCTCGGGTTGTTGATGCCACCGGTGAGCAGCGGGTCCGGGTGCGTGCCGCTCACCATGAGCGGCGTGCCGACGCCGGCCGGCGGGAACGCGATCGCGTCCATGCTGCTCGACTTGTAGTAGATGTCCGACGAGAACGACGAGTAGAGCACGTAGACCCGCCGATTCGTCTCGTCGAGGAGACAGAGGACCCGCGTCGGGTCGAACTCGGTGTTGGTCACCTTGGCGAGCGGCGCCCAGACTCCCGTCGGCGCGCGGACGAAGAGCCCGACCAGCGTCTCGCCGGGCGCGGTGCGGCCGGTCTTCATCGCCACGAAGAGCCGCCCATCCGAGGCGAGCTTCAGGTTGAAGTGATCGTCGGCGACACCCGAGGTGGCCGACACGATCTCGAGCCGCCATGCCGTCGGCGCGAGGTCCGGCGCGGTGTCGGTGTGGACCGCGAAGTAGTCCTTGCCCGTCAGCTGGTTCGACCAGAAGACGCCGATCCGGCCGCCCGGCAGCGCGATGACGGCGGCGTCGTCGTCGGGCAGCGCGGTCGTCCCCTCCGGGACCGGTGGCTGGAACGGCGCGCTCCAGTCCGTGTCGCTGCTGATCGTGTGCGCGACGTTCACGAGCCCGTTCAGCGCGTACGCGATCCAGAGGCGCCCGAGCGAATCCTTGGCGACGGTCAGCGCCTCGGCGCCGCCGCCGGGAACGGCGACCGGGAAGCCGGCGTCGAGGACGTAGGTCTGGACCGACGGATAGTACGTGTAGCGGAGCAGCCGATTACCGACGGGCGCGACGTTGTCGAAGCCGTAGCGCGACACCATGTAGAGCTTCTGGCCGTCCACGAGCACGTCCTGGCGGCTCTTGCCGCGCTCGTCGACGAACACGCCGGTGTCGATCCAGGACTGCGTCGCCAGGTCCATGCGGTGGATGTGGTATTCGCTCTTCGCCTGCACGAAAAGGGTCGCCCACCACGTGCCGTCCTGGTACCAGAGCTTGCTCTGCGCCTTGGTCGCGGTCGCCTTGTCGAGGCCGATCTCGATGTTCGGGCCGTAGCTGAAGTCCTCGTAACCCACCCGCACGGTGGTCACCTGGAACGTCGTGGTGGCACGCACCGTGTTCCCGTCCTTGTCGGTGACGCTCGCCGTGATGGTGTGGGTGCCGCCGCTGAGCGCGCGGCTGAACGTCGGGCCCGTCCCGATGGGGCCGTCGAGGCTGGACGTCCACTGGAGAGCCGACGAGAGATCGCCGTCCGGGATGTCGAACGCGGTGCCGCTGAACGTGATCGGTTGACCGAGAGGCGCCGCCGCGCCGCGGGCGGGGGCGACGATCGTCACGCGCGGGAGTGCGCTGCCCGCAAAGACCGGCACGGCGTCCGACCCGGTGTCGCCAGCGGAGTCGGCCGCGCTCGCGGTGATGACGTGCGGGCCCGCCGAAAGCCGTGGCGTGATCGAAGGCCCGGTGCCGAGGGTACCGTCCCGATCCGAGCGCCAGACGAGCGCGCCGCCGAGGTCACCGTCCTGCGGGTCCGTCGCCGTCGCGGCGAGGATCACCGGCGTGCCCGCGACGACGTTCGCGCCGTCCACCGGCACCGTGATCTGCACCCGGGGCCGCGACCGGGCCGGCGGCGCGGGGAAGACGAGCAGCGCCGGGCCGCCGGTCCCGCCCTCGCGGGCAACGTACTCGACACCGTTCGACGATGGTGTCCGGAGCCCGAAGTTGTAGACGCCGTCGGCGGCGACCACCGCGGTCACGTCGAAGTCCACATTCGCCGACGGGTCGACGGCGCCGGCGCTGGCGAGCAGCGGCCCGTCCATCGCCGGCTTGTTCAGGTGCGTGACCCCGAGCTCGTCCCACGCGCCGCTGACCGTGCGAAGCTCTCCGGCGAGGTCGCCGCCCGCCTGCGCCGCGGCGGTGGTCCTGAGCCGCACGACCGTGCGCGCGACCGGCGTCGTCGGGAAGCCCTGCACGGCGAAACGGAGGTAGATGCGGCGAGTCGGCTGGCCGTCCAGCTCCAGCGTCGGCCCGCCGCCCTGATTGGACGCCGGGGCGAGCTGATCGGTCCACGCGTCCGCGACGGCCGGGAACACGAGCGGCGGCGGCACGACGGTCACCGAGACGCTCGCGGTGCCGAGCGCACCGCTCGGGTCGACGACCGACGCGGTCACCCGGTGTGCGCCGGCGGAGAGCCCGCTCGTCGTGATTTCGCGTCCGACGCCGAGGACCCCGTCCGCGTCCGAGACCCAGACGATGCGGGCCGAGAGATCGCCGGAGTCGTCCGCGGCGATCGCGGTGAACGTGACCGGTGCGCCGAGCGCGAGCTCCGCCCCGGGCGCCGGGGCGACGATGCTCACGTCCGGCGCGCGGGTCGGTGGACCGCCGGTGATCACGACCACGACCGAATCGGTGCCGGTGAGGCCGCGGCTGTCGGCCGCCTGCGCCGTCACGACGTGGACGCCGCGCGACAGGCGAGCCGCCGTCACGGTCGCCCCCGTGCCGATCGCCCCATCGAGGCTCGAGCTCCAGTGGAGGTTCGCGCCGAGGTCCCCGTCGCCCGCATCCGTCGCCGAGCCGCGGAAGGTGATCGGGGTCCACACCGGCGCTGTCGTGCCGTTCGCGGGCGCCAGCACGGTCACCGTCGGCGGCGTGTTGCCCGCCACGATCGTGACGCTCTGAGTCGCGGTGAGGCCGTCGCTGTCGGTGATGCTGGCGGTGATCACATGGCGGCCGACCGCGAGACGCGGCACCGTGACCGACGGGCCCGTGCCGAGCCTCCCGGCCACGTCGGACGTCCAGCGAATGGCGGCCGAGCGCACGCCGTCCCGGAAATCGACGGCCTTCGCCGTCAGCGTCACCGGCCCGGCGACCGAGCTGCTGTCGGCGGGCGAGAGAACGGTGAGCACCGGCGGCGCGAGCGTGATCGTGATGTCGATCTCCTGCGCGCGCATCGCGCCGTGGCTGTCGGTGACGGTGGCGGTGATGTGATGCGTGCCGGCGTTCGAGAGGACGACGGGCACGTTCCCGCCGACGCCAAGCGGCCCCTGCAGGTCCGAGGTCCAGGTAATCGTGCTCGTCAGATCGCCGTCTTCGACGTCGGTCGCGGCGGCGACGAGCGTGAGCAGCGTCCCTTCTGCGATCGTGCTCCCGCTCGCCGGCGCGGAGATCGCGAGCCGCGGCGCGGCGTTCCCGATCGACACCGAGACCGACGCGCTGCCCGCCGTGCCGAGTCGGTTCGTGACGCTCGCCGTGACGCGGTGGTCGCCCGGCGAGAGACGCGGGACGGTGATCGACTGGCCGGAGCCGAGCGGCCCGTCGCGGTCGGACATCCAGACGAGACGGAATCCCACGTCCCCGTCGGTCCGGTCGACGGCCGTCGCGGTGAACGTGATCGGGAAGCCGACCGGGAACAGCCGGCCGTTCGCGGGCGCGGTGACCGCGACGGCGGGCGGCCGGTCCGTGACGGTGACGGTGACCGCCGCGGTGCCGACGAGCCCCGCGCGATTCTTGACCGACGCCGTGAGCAGGTGCGTTCCGCGGCTGAGATGCGGCACGTTCAGCGCCCCGCCCGTCCCGAGCGCGCCGTCGAGGCTCGAGCGCCAGGCGACCGCGCGCGTGAGGACGCCGTCGTGCGCGTCGACGGCCGTCGCGGCGAGGGCCACGACGTCGTCGTCGAACACCGGCGTACCCGTCGCGGGCGCGGTGATCGTGACCTGCGGCAGACGCGACGGCAGCGGTCGGAAGGTGACGACCAGCCGCGGCGGGCTCCCCGACTCGCGGCTCTGGTACTTGACCGCGTCGGCCGACACGCTGGTGAGAGCGAAGTTGTACGTGCCGTCCCGCGTGACGGCCGCCCCCACCCGGAAATCGACGCGCTGCCCCTGCACGACGGGCGTGCTGAGCGCGTCCAGCAGCGCGCCGCTGATCGTCGGGCGGTTCATGTACGTCGTCGTGGCTTCGGACCAGGTGTTGTTGCTGATCAGGCGCACCGCACCAGCCGCACCGCCGGACGCCGTCCTGGAGGAACCGACGAAGAGCTGGAGACGCGCATCCGCGACCGGTACGGTCCCGATCCCGGCGACCGCGAAGCGGAGGAGCGCGAATTTCAACGCCGGCAAGCCGACGGCGACGATGCTGTTCGCCGCCCCGAAGGGCGTGAGCGGGAAGAGCTGGTCGACGTACGTGTCCGCGATCGGGAAGAACGTGAGCATGCCCACCTGCACGGGCAGGCTCACGGTCGCAACGCCGATCAGGCCAGCGCGATCGTTCGCTTGCGCGGTGATCGTGTGCACGCCGGGCCGGAGGCCCGTCACGGTCACCGACGGACCGCGGCCGAGCGGGCCGTCGAGATCCGACGTCCAGACGATGCTCGCGCCGACGTCGCCGTCCGTCGGGTCGACGGCGGTGGCGACGAGCGCGATTGGCGCGGCGTTCAGGAGAAGCCGCCCGGCCTCGGGCTGCCAGATCGTCACCTGCGGCGTCGGCTGCCGCAGCGTGACCACGAGCTCCGGCGCACCGGCCGGCGACTCCCGGCTGAGATAGCTCACCCAGTCGCTCGACGTGCTGAGGACAGCGAGGTTGACGGTGCCGTCACCGTGGACCGCCGAGGTGACGTCGAACTCGACGACCTGCCGGGGCAGCACGGCGCCCGTGGTCGCGACGACGGGGCCGTCGACGACGGGCCGCGTCGCATACGTCGACGCCGCTTCGGACCACACATTGCTCGTGAGGCTCCGGATCGTGCCGCCCACCTTGCTCCCGTCGCCGCTGCCCGGCCCGGCGGTGAGCCGCAGGACCGCGCGGTCGACGCCGAAGGGCGCCACCCCGCCGACCGCGAACCGGAGGAGTGCCTGGCGCTCGGGTCCCGCGCCGGCGAGCAGGGCGGGCGCGCTCCCGAACCGCGCGCTCGGGTTCGCCGCATCGACGTAGGTGTCGGCCACGGCCGCGAAGTGCAGCGTCGAGGGTACGATGGTCAGCACGACGGTCGCACTGCTCGCCACCCCTTCGCGGTCGCGCACCGTGGCGGTGAGCGTGTGGGTACCCGCCGACAGCGTCGCGACGGACACCGCCGCGCCGCCGCCGAGCACGCCGTCGCGGTCCGACGTCCACTGGATGGCGGACCCGAGGTCGCCGTCCTCGGGATCCATCGCGGCAGCCGAGAGGAGCACCGGCTGCGCGGCGAGCGCCGTTCCGCCCGCGGCCGGCGTCAGGATGGTGACGACGGGCGCCCCATTCGGCGGGCGCACGATCACCGTCCGCTGCGCCTTCCCGATCCGTCCGGTCGCGTCGGGCGCCGCCGCCACCACCGCACGCGTGCCCTGGCTCAGCACGGCGGTGATCGTCGCCCCCGACCCGAGCGGCCCGTCGCGGTCCGAGGTCCACGTGAGCGCCGCCGAGACGTCGCCGTCGGTCGCGTCGATCGCGCTCGCCGTGAACGTGATTGGCGAGCCGGCGAAGAGCCGCGCCGCCGGCGCGGGTTGCGCGATCGTCACGACGGGCGCCGTCGGCGTCACCGCGAAACGGACCTGCGCCGTCCCCGTGGCTCCGTCGGAGTCGGTGGCGGCGGCGGTGAGCGTGTGGACACCCTCGGAGAGCACCGTCGACAGCGTCGCGCCGGCGCCGAGCGGCCCGTCGCGGTCCGAGCTCCAGTGCACGGCGCCGGCCACGTCGCCCTCGAAGTCGTCGGCGGCAGTCGCCGTCAGCGTCACGCGGGTGCCTGCAGGAACCGAAGAGCCCGGCGGCGGCGCGGTGATGGTGACAGCCGGCGGCGCGTTCGTCGTGCCGACCCGCACGACGACCGTCGCCGTGCCGGCGAGCCCGCCCGCGTCGGTGACGGTTGCGGTCACCGTGTGCATACCCTCGGACAGCGTCGCCGTGACCGACGATCCCGTCCCGAGCATGCCGTCGCGGCTCGAGACCCAGCGGATGCGCGCGCTCAGGTTGCCGTCCTGCGCGTCGAGCGCCGTGCCGGCGAAGGTCAACGCGGCGCCCGGGGCGATCTTCGTCCGCGACGCGGGCGCCGTCACACGGACGATCGGCGCCGTGTTCTGCGTGAGGTCGACGACGAGGAGCGGCTTCGCGAGCCCCTCGCGGCTCTGGTAGCGGACGGGGTCGGTCGACGTGCTCGTGACCGCGAAGTCGTAGACGTCCTCGTCCACGACTGCGCCGGTCACGTCGAAGTCGACGACCTGCTTCGGAGCCACCTTGCCGCGCGTCGCGCGGACGCGGCCGTCGATCACCGGCCGGCTGGCGAATGCCGTCACGCTCTCCGACCACGCCCCGCCCGTCATGGTCGAGACGCTGCCACCCGACGCGCTGCCGTCGCTGCTCGCGGTGCCGACGGTCAGGCGGAGCAGACGTACGTGTCCGCGACCGCGGGGAACACGAGCGTCGTCGGCGAGGCCGTCACCGTGACGCTCGCACTCCCCGGCGCATTGTCGCGGTCGGTGACGCTCGCGGTCAGCACGTGTGTTCCGGGCGAGAGTCCCGCCGCCACGACGACGGAGCCGGTGCCGAGCGGTCCGTCGACGCTCGACGTCCAGCGCAGACCCGCGCCGAGGTCGCCATCCTCGGCGTCGACGGCCGTCGCGGCGAGGAGCACCGGGCGGCCGGCGAGCACGCCCGAGGAATCCGCGGGCACGTCGATCGTCACGGTGGGCGCGACGTTCGGCGGCCTGACGACGACCGTCCGCGACGCGAGGCCGACGAGCCCGCCGCTGTCGGTCGCCGCGGCGGTCACCGTGTGCGTGCCGGGACGGAGCGCACTCGTCGTGACGCTCGCCCCGCCGCCGATCGGCCCGTCGAGGTCGGAGGTCCAGCGGATGGCGCCCGACACGTCGCCATCGGTCGCGTCGAGTGCCGTGGCGCTGAACGTCAGGCTCGTGCCGACGAAGACCCGCGTGCCCGGCGCGGGCGTCGCGATCGTCACGACCGGGGGCGTGGGCGTGACCGTGAGCGTCACTGCGGCACTGCTGGTCGCGCCGTCGGAATCGGTCACCGCCGCGGTGAGAGTGTGCGCGCCCTCGGTGAGCACGGCACTGACGGTCGCACCGGCCCCGAGCGCGCCGTCCCGGCTCGACGTCCACTGGACCGCCAGATCGCGGTCGAAGTCGTCGGCCGCCGTCGCGGCGAGGGTCACCGCCGTCCCGGCCGGGACCGCGGAGCCGTCGGCAGGTGCCGTGATGGTGACGCGCGGCGGGAGGTTCGGCCCTCGCATGCGGACGGTCGCCTGCGCCTGCGCGGCGCGGCCGTCGGAGTCGGCGACCGCCGCCGTGATCGTGTGCGTGCCCACCTGGAGCGACGACGCCGTCACGCTCGGCCCGTCGCCGAGCAGCCCATCGAGGCTCGAGGTCCAGTGGATCCGCGTGGTGAGGTCGCCGTCCTCGACGTCCCGCGCGGTGCCCGCCAGCGTGACGGGCGCCCCGGCGAAGAAGACGGCGCCGGTCGGCGGCGCGGTGATGGCGACGGTCGGCGGGTTGCCGGTGAGCGTCAGCACGAGCTTCGGCGGCGTCGTCGTCTCGCGCGAGCGGTAGAGCGCTTCGTCCGGCGAGCTCGCGACCAGGGCGAGGTCGTACGTGCCGTCGCCCGTGACCGCCCCGGTGATGTCCACCTCGACGGACTGCCCCGTCCGCACGGCGCCGATGGTGCCCACGACCGGCCCGTCGACCGGTGGACGCGTCGTGTAGGTGACGGTGGACTCCTGCCAGGCATGGTTCGAGATCGTGCGGACCACGCCGCCGCTCGGGCTCGCGGCGGCCGAGGAGGCGTCGGCCTGGAGGCGAAGGACCGCGCGCACGACGCGCTGGCTCCCGACGCCCGCCACCACGAAGCGCAGGTACGGTACCCGCGCCGGGTTCGCGTTCACGCGGAGGAGCGGCTTCGTCCCGAAGTTGGCCGACGGGGAACCCGCGTCGACGTAGGCATCGGCCGCGGGCGCGACCTCGAGCGTCGCGACGCGCACGACGGTCACGCCGACCGTGGCCGTCCCCACGAGCCCGCCGGTGTCGGTCACGGCGGCCGTGATGCGGTGCGGGCCCGGGCTCAGCGCCTTCGTGATGCTCGCGCCGGTGCCGAGCGTTCCGTCGCGGTCCGAGGTCCAGACGAGGCGCGCGCCGAGCGGCCCGTCCTCGAGGTCGTTGGCCGTGCCGCTGAACGTCACCGGGCTGCCGGCCAGGACGACGGCGGCATCGGCCGGCGCCGTGATCGCCACCAGCGGCTCGGTGTCGGCGGCCGGTGGCGGACGCACGGTGACCGTGACGCGGTCCATCGCCTGGGTCCCGGCGTTACCGGTCACCGAAGCCGTCACGGTGTGGGAGCCCACCGACAGCGGCGTCGTCAGCGTCGCGCCGGTGCCGAGCAGACCCTGGACGCTCGACGTCCACGTCACCCCGGCGCCGAGGTCGCTGCCGTCGGCGTCGACGGCGGTGGCCTGGAGCGTGATCGGGTCGCCGTCGAAGAACGTGGCGCCGGTCGGCGGCTGGACGATGTGCGCCATCGGGCTCGGCGCACTCGCGACGGTCAGGACGAGCGTGGGCTTCTGCCCGCTCGTCGCCGCCGCCGAATTGTAGCCGGCGCCGTCGGGCGACGTGCTGTCGATGGCCAGGTTGTAGACGCCGTCGCCGCTGATCGCGCCGTCGAGATTCACTTCGACGACGGCGCCGGCGGTGGTGATCGGGCCGAGCGTGGCGACGGCGGGTCCGTCGACGGCGGGATGGTTCGCCCAGATGAGCGTCGTCTCGTCCCAGGCCGTGTCCGAGATCAGGTGCACGCTGCCGCCGCTGCCGGCCGTGGTCCCGGTGGCGCCGAGGCGCAGGCGCGCGTGCTGGACGGGACGTCCGGCGACGCTTGTCACCGCGAAGCGCACGTACGCGATGCGCACCGGCGAGCCGTCCACCTTGAGCTGGGTGCTCGCGTTGAAGTTGCTCCCGGGCACCACCGCGTCGACGTAGGTGTCCGCGGCGGACGCGAAGCTCAGGACCTCGGTCGGCGGCGCCTCGGCCCTGCCGGCGCGCAGCATCACGACCCCCGCGAGCAGCGCGAGCACGCAGGCATGGCGGGCAAAACGAGGCTGTGCGGTGTGCGCGGATGTCACCACGGCGTACCATCTCATTCACCTGCGCCCGCCTGTAGTGTCAAGACAGGAAAATAACTTTGTGAAATCATGACTACGGCTCGCAGGCGTCTGCGGCGTGCGGCCGCCAACGGGCTGCGACTCATCGCGCCATTCGCAGCCGGCTGCGACGGTCGGCGACCGTCTCACCCCAAAGTGGGACGGGGCCATACAACCCCGCTGGCGCCGGCCGGAAACATCCTGTTAGGGAGGCGCATGGCTCGACACCCGATCCGCTTCGGCATCCAGACCGCGCAGCAGGGCATCGAGTGGCCCCAGCTGCTCGACCTCTGGCAGAAGGCCGACGCGTGGGGCTACGACTCGCTGTGGGGCTTCGACCACTTCTACCCGGTCTTCGTCGACCCCGAGGGCCCGTGCTTCGAGGGCTGGACCATCCTCGGCGCGCTCGCGCAGGCCACCCGCCGCGCGCGCATCGGGCTCCTCGTCTCCGGCAACTCGTACCGCCACCCGTGCGTGACGGCGAAGATGGCGGCGACGCTCGATCACGTGAGCGGCGGCCGCCTGAACCTCGGCATCGGCGCGGGCTGGTTCGAGGTCGAGCACCGGGCGTTCGGCATCGAGTTCAAGAGCACCGCCGCCCGCCTGGCGGCGCTCGACGAGGCCTGCCGCATCATCCTCGGCATGTTCACCGACAGCCGGACGACGGTTCACGGCAAGCACTACACGGTGACCGACGCGATCGGCCTGCCGAAGCCGGTCCAGAAGCCGCACCCGCCGATCATGATCGGCGGCAAGGGACGGCAGGTCCTCCTGCGGATCGTCGCCCGCTACGCCGACATGTGGAACATCGGCGCGAGCGCCGCGGAGATGCGCGACCTGATCGGCGTGATCCGCCGCCACGGCGACGCCGTCGGGCGGGACGCGGACGCAATCGAGAAGACCGTGCTGCTGCCGCTCTGCTACCGCGCCGCGCCGCCCCGCGAGCAGTTCATCTGCCAGCTCATGGCGTCGATGCGCGAGACGACGCCGGAGCTCGTGCGTCGCGAGATCATGATCGGCGACAAGCAGGAGTGTCTCGACACGGTCGCGCGGTACGTCGAGGCGGGCGTCACGCACTTCATCTTCATGGTCTTCGCGCCCTACTTCCTCGAGGAGATCCAGGGTTTCGCGGAGGAAGTCGTCCCCGCCGCGCGCGGCCGCTGAGGCGTCTCACACCGCGCCGAGGAGCCGCGCGGCGTTTCCCCCGAGCCAGCGATCCATCACGGCCGGCTTCACGGGGAGCGCACGGAACTCGGCGACGATGTCCACCGGCGGACGGCCGAGGAGGAACCACCCGGTGCCGAACAGCACCTTGTCGGCGATGGTGTTCTGCCCGAAGCGGAGGAGCGGCTCCCAGCCGGTGCCCGGCTCCGCCAGGTACTTCGGGCGATGGGCGGCGAGCTCGAGGTAGACGTTCGGGTACTTCCACGCGAGCAGCACGGCCTCGAGCACCCACGGGTAGCCCGCGTGGCTCATCACGATCTTCAGCTCCGGGAAATCGCGCGCGACGACGTCGATGTGGCGCGGGTGCCCGAGGTCGTTGACCGCCGTGGTGGTCCAGTTGGCGGAGGTGTGGATGCTGAGCGGCACGCCGAGCTCGACGCACTTCGCATAGAACGGATAGCAGTGCCGGTCGTCGGCCGGGAGGCCGATCATGAACGGACGGAGGCTGAGGCCCTTGAAGCCCCGCCCGCGGACCCACTGCTCGAACTCCGCGACCGCCGCCTTGCCCCGCAGCACATCGGCGCCGGCGAACGGGATCAGACGGTCGGGACGCCGCGCGGCGAGGTCGGCGACGATCTCGTTCGGGATGAACGTCTTCCCGCAGCTCGAGCGCTCGTCGAAGCCCGTGATGAGCGTGCGCGCGATGCCGGCCGCGTCGAGCGCGGCGATGACGTCGTCGAGCGGCGTCGCGATGGCGCCGGCCCGCGCCCGGAATGCGGCCTGTGTCGGCTCGGTCTTGTAGAAGACCCGGAGGTAGCCGAGCATCTCGTCCGGGAAGTTGTCGACGGTGTGACGCATCACCTCGGGGACGGGGACGATCGGCGCCCACATATCGATCACGGCGGCTGACATGCGGCCCTCTTAGCCCGCCTCGACGGGTCAGAGAAGAGTCGCCGCCTTAGCGACGGGATCGCCGAGGAGACTGGTATCGAAGCCGGCACCCAATCGGCCGCGGAGACCCTAGCGGGCTGGGCGGAGGAGGGGACGCTTGCGCCGACGGAGCCCTTCCCCGGCAGCTATCTCGAGCAGTCCGAAGCGTACGTGGAGTGGACCGTCCCCGAGCGGGTACCGATCGTGAAGGGGACGTGCGTCGAAGCGGGGCGCTTCTGGAGCGTGCTCGCCGACGCGCCGCTTCAGTCGCGCTCCGGCCTATCGGTCTTGGAAGAGGGCCGCCTTCTTGCCAGCTAGCCGTCAAGGAGCGCTACGAGTCTGAGTCTGTTCGAGCATACTCGGGAGGGGGAGAGGCCTCCCCTGCTCCAGGAGCCTCTCCCACCCCGCGAGGTCGTCCTACCCGCGGTGCCCCGGCGGTGGACCGGGCTGCCCCTGACCGAGCTGGCCCGGCGGCGGACCAGGCTGCCCGTTGCCGAGCTGCCCGGGTGGGTTGACGCCGATGAGGCTCGGCGCCACGCGCTCCTCGAGCTCCTCGATGTCCAGCTGAAGCTCCTTCATGGTTCGCCCTCCTTTCTCGTCACGCGCTTACAGCGCGCGGACACATAGCGCCGCCGCGCCGTGGGGGTCAAGGTATAGAGCACAGGCTTTGTAGCAGCGCAGGTGACTTAGCAGGCTACATACTGGGCGCACCGACTGGGCCTTTAGGCACTCTGGATGTTGACCCGCTTCCTGCTACCGCGGTATCGGCGGTCTCGTCCTTGTCGCCCGTCGGGCGGCGCGCGCTGGTGGCGCCACTGCAGCGCGGGCCGTTGACGCGCGCATAGAGTCGCTTGAGAAACGGTAACGAATGAAAAGGGAGGTGAGCAGGATGTCGGAACTTCAGCTGGACATCGAGGAGCTGGAGGAGCGGATCGCACCATCGGCCATCGGCAACCCCGTTCCGGCGGGAAAGAACCCGCAGCCGAGCGGTGGTGGCGGCCACAACAACCCGGTGCCGAACGGCGCCAACCCGCAGCCAAGGTGATCGTGTAGCCGCGTACGGGCGGTCCGTCAGACGTGTCGGCGAGGAGGCCACTGCGGTACGTGGCGGCCTCCTCGCGTCTTTTCCCTTCTCATGTCGCCGGAGCACATGAAGCTGAGAAGCGGTCTCGTCGTGAGCCGGCAGGAAACCCCCGGCGGCACCATCTTCATCGTCAAGGACCCCACCAGCTTGCGGTTCTTCCGTCTGCGGGAACCCGAGTTCTGCCTGGCCCAGCAGCTCGACGGCCGAACGCCGCTCGAGGTCGCCCGGCGGAACGTCGAGGAGCGGTTCGCGGCCGCCATCTCTCGGGATGCCCTCGACCGGTTCGTCGGGAAACTCCGGGGGCTCGGCTTGCTGGACCTTCCGGGCGCTCGCTCCGATGGGCCGGCGAGGATTCGGGGCAGCCTGTTCTACCTGAGGCTCAAGGCGTTCGACCCCGACCGCCTCTTTGACCGCCTGGTTGGCAAGGTCGGGTTCTTGTTCACCCCCTATTTCCTGGTCTCTTCTGCCGGCCTCATCCTCCTGGCGCTCGGCATCTGCGTCCTGCACTGGGAAGAGCTCGGGCGGGACGTGTCACGTCTGTACCGCTTCCAGGCCCTGCTCCTCGCCTGGTTCAGCATCTTGACCGCCACGGCCGCCCACGAGTGTGCCCACGGCCTGACCTGCAAGCGCTTCGGCGGCAGGGTCCACGAGATTGGCTTTCTGCTTCTCTACCTTCAACCCGCGCTCTACTGCAATGTGAGCGACGCGTGGCTCTTCCCGGAAAAGTCGAGGCGGCTCTGGGTGATGTTTGCCGGTGCGTACTTCGATCTGTGCCTCTGGGCGCTGGCCACCGTCGTGTGGCGCGTGACCGATCCCGGCACCCCGCCGAATTACGTGGCGCTGGTGGTCATGGTGAGTTCCGCCGCGAAGAAGTGCTTCAACTTGAACCCGTTGCTCAAGCTGGACGGCTATTACCTGCTGAGCGACTACCTCGAGCTCCCGAATCTGCGACAGAGGGCTCTGGGTCATCTCCGCGGGCGAATAAGATCCTGGTGGGGTGAGGCGACCGAGGAGCCCGGCGAGACCACGCAGCGTGAACGCCGCGTATACCTCGCCTATGGCATCCTGGCCGCGGTGTACTCGATTTCGCTTCTCGCCGTCATCGCTTCGAACACCGCAGGCTTTCTGGTTGCCCGCTACCAGGGGTGGGGATTCGTCCTCTTCGCCGCCGCCACCGCGGGGGTATTCCGGAAACCCCTCGTGCGAGGAGTGGCTCGAGTCCGGGCAGTGTCTGGACGCGGGCGAGGCGTCCTCCCCTCCCCGAAGAGAGCGGTAAAGCTTCTCGCCGTGCTGGCGGTGGTCCTGGCCGCGCTCCTAGCGGGTCATCTGGAGCTGAAAGTCTCCGGCGAGTTCAGGATACTGCCCGTGGAGAACGCCGATGTGAGGGCCGAGGTCGAGG
>VBKG01000203.1 GCA_005879585.1 Deltaproteobacteria bacterium
CGCTACCAGCCGCGTGGCATCGGCGCGGTCATCGCGCCATGGAACTTCCCGCTCGCGATCCCGGCCGGCATGGTGACGGCCGCGCTCGTCACGGGGAACTGCGTCGTCTTCAAGCCGGCCGAACAGACGCCCGGCATCGCGTTCCGCCTGGTCGAGATCCTCCTCGAGGCGGGGGTGCCGCCGGGCGCGCTCGCGTTCCTGCCCGGGTTCGGCGACGTCGGCGCGCACCTCGTCCGGCATCCCGACGTCGCGTTCGTCGTCTTCACCGGATCAAAGGCGGTCGGCCTCTCGATCATCGCCGATGCGGCCGCCCACCGACCGGGTCAGCGGCACGTGAAGCGGGTCATCGCCGAGATGGGCGGCAAGAATGCGATCGTCGTGGACAGCGACGCGGACCTGGACCAGGCCGTGCCCGCGATCATCACGAGCGCGTTCACGTACGCCGGCCAGAAGTGCTCCGCGGCCGCACGGGTGATCGGCGTCGGCCCCGTGTTCGGCCCCCTGGTCGAGCGCCTGACCGGTGCGGCGGCGGTCGTCCCGGTCGGCCACCCGCGTGAGCTGCGGACCGTCGTCGGGCCGCTCATCGACGAGGACGCGTATCGCCGCGTTCGCGAGTACCAGGCGGTGGCGCGCACCGAAGGCCAGGTCGTGCTCGAGCGCCACGACGTCCCCACCGGCGGCTGGTACGTCGGCCCGACGGTCGTCGTGACCGACCAGCCGCGGTCGCGCATCGCGACCGAGGAGATCTTCGGGCCGCTCCTCACCGTCATGCGCGCGGACGACTTCGATCACGCCCTCGCTCTCGCCAACGACACGGAATACGCGCTCACCGCGGGGCTCTTCTCGCGCTCGCCCGTCCGCATCCGCCGCGCCGCGGACGAGCTCCGGGCGGGGAACGTCTACATCAACCGCAGCATCACCGGCGCCCTCGTCGGCTGCCAGCCCTTCGGCGGCTACGGTCTCTCGGGCGTCGGCTCGAAGGCGGGCGGTCCCGACTACCTCTCACAGTTCGTCGAGCCGCGTGTGATCACCGAGAACACGATCCGGCAGGGCTTCGCGCCGCTCGAGGAGTGAATCTTTCTACGAGGGGAGAACGCGGTTCCGGACGGCGTCCACGCGTGCTAGACGCCGAACGTGCTGACGCTGTACGACTACTTGCCGTCGGGAAACGGCTACAAGGTCCGGCTGCTGCTGTCGCAGCTCGGCCGACCGTTCCGGCTGGTCGAGAAGGACATCCTCGAGGGCGAGACCCGCACGCCGGAATTCCTCGCGATCAATCCGAACGGCCGCATCCCCGTGCTCGAGCTCGAGGACGGCCGCCGGCTGGCCGAGTCCGGCGCCATCCTCTTCTACCTCGCCGACGGGACGCCGTTCCTCCCCGACGACGGCTTCACGCGCGCCGAGATGCTCCAGTGGATGTTCTTCGAACAGTACAGCCACGAGCCGTACATCGCCGTCGCCCGCTTCTGGACCCACTATCTCGGCAAACCCGTCGACGCGGAGAAGATGGAGCGCGGCTACCAGGCGCTCGACGTCATGGAGCGGCACCTCGCGAGCCGGCGGTTCTTCGTCGGCGAGCGGTACACGATCGCGGACATCGCGCTGTACGCCTACACGCACGTCGCGCACGAGGGCGGCTTCGATCTTGTGGCCTACCCGAACATCCGCGCCTGGCTGTCGCGCGTCGCCGCGGAGCCGGGACACGTACCGATCATGGCGCGCCGCTAGTCCCGCGCGCGTCGGGCGCCCGCGCTCGCGGCCGCGAGGTCGAGCCCGTACAACCGCGCCGCATTCTCGGCCAGGATCTTCCGTCGCACCGACGCCGGGACGGCCTCGAGCACGCCGAGGGTCTTCGTCACCGCGCCGGGGAACGTCGCATCGGGATGCGGGTAGTCGGACGCCCAGACGAGCAGGTCCTCGCCCGCGTGCCGGACGACCGCCTCGACGATCGCCTCGCCCGGGTCCATCGACACCATGCACTGGCGGCGGAAGTACTCCGACGGCGGTCGCCGCACGAGCGGCATGAGCGCGCCCCAGGTCTCGAAATGCTCGTCCATGCGCTCCAGCCAGTAGGGGAGCCAGCCGCAGCCCGACTCGAGGAACACGACGCGCAGGCGCGGATGGCGCTCGAGCACGCCGGCGAGCACGAACCCGGCGCACGCCGCCATCTGCTCGAACGGATGGGAAAGCACGTGGCGCATCGCGGCGTTCTCGAACCGGTCGCGCCCGAGCGTCGGCATGGTGTCGGAGAGCCCCTCGTGCACGGCGACCGGCACGCCGAGCGTCTCGGCGCAGTTCCAGAGCGGGTCGTACACCGGGTGATGGATCGGGCGACCGCCGTAGGGATTCGGCCGCGCGAAGGCGGCGCGGAAGCCGAGTCGGTTGACCGCGTGCTCGAGCTCGCGCACCGACTCCTCGACATCGAGGAGCGGCAGCATGGCGACGCCGATCAGCCGGGCGGGAGCAGCACGGCAATAATCCGCGAGCCAGCGGTTGTAGCCGCGGCAGAGCGCGGCCTGAAGCCCGACGTCATCCGTGTCGCTGAAGTAGAGCCCGACCGACGGATAGAGGACGGCGATGTCGATCCCCTCGCTGTCGAGGTCGACGAGGCGCGCTTCGGGGTCGAAGCCGCCGGCGCGCGGCGTGTATCCCGAGAAGCGACGCTCGGGGCCGAGCGTCAGGAGGAGCGCGTCGCGCATCGCGATCTGATCGCCGACCACCTGGCACGGGTGGCCATGCTCGTCGAGCGCCGGTCGCGGCGCTCGGCCGCGGTACGCCTCCTCCACGTACTCGGCCCACACGGTGGGCGGCTCGGTCACGTGGCCGTCGGCATCGATGACCGGAAGGCGAGCGTCCGTCATGCGCGAGCCGTAGGCGCGCGGCGGCGCCGAGTCAACGGGTGACGGCGGGCACGGCGCGCGCCTGCCGTCGCGCCGACAGGACACCAGGGAAGAGGAAGAGCACCGCACCGACCACGGCGCCTATCAGCTGGCCGCGCAGCAGCCGCGACGAGGTGTAGCGGATGAGCTCGGGGACGTTGCAGAGCGTCTCGATCGGCTTCCCGGGCGAGATGGCGCCCGGCTCGTTGTACCAGCCGAGCACCGGCGGCACGATGAACGACGCCGCCACGGCGCCGACGATCGCGCCAACCATCATGAAGACCAGGACTCTGTGCATGCCGATTTTCCTCCTCGGGACGGACATTTACACCAACGCGGCCCGGGGGTAGATAGAGCGCGACCTCGATGAGCGCCGGGTACGAACGCCTTTCCGCCCAGGACAGCTCCTTTCTGGTCTTCGAGGACCCGAATACCCACATGCACCTCGGTGGGATTGCGATCTTCGACCCGGGTCCGCTCGCCACCGCCGACGGGGGCGTCGACATCGAGCGCATCCGCCGCCACGTCGAGTCGCGTCTCCATTGGATCCCGCGGTACCGTCAGCGGGTCGCCTACGTTCCCCTCGAGCGCCATCCGGTCTGGGTGGACGACGATCACTTCAACCTGAGCTACCACGTCCGCCACACGAGCCTCCCGCGCCCCGGCGACGAGGAGCAGCTGAAGCGGCTGGCAGGGCGGATCATGTCGCAGCGCCTCGATCGGCGCCGACCGCTCTGGGAGATCTGGATCGTGGAGGGGCTCGAAGGCGGCCGCTTCGCGATGGTCACCAAGACCCATCACTGCATGGTCGACGGGGTCGCGGCGGTGGACCTGAACGCCGTGCTTCTGAGCCCGACGCCGGAGCACCCGCAGGAGGAGGCACCGCCCTGGGAGCCGCGGCCGACTCCCGCGCCGCTGGCGCTGCTCCGGGACGAGGCGCTGCGCCAGGTGCGCCGGCCGCTCGACCTTGTCCGCTGGCTCGGCAACGCCGTCCAGCGATCCGACCTCGATCCCAGCCGACTGCTCGAGCGGGCGACGGCCGCGTGGGAAACCATCGGCGCAGGGCTCCGCGGTGCAGCCCGGACGCCGCTCAATCAGCCGATCGGCCCGCATCGCCGGTTCGACTGGCTGACCCTCGACCTCGGCGAGGTGAAGGGCGTGAAGGAACGGTTCGGCGGCACGGTGAACGACGTCGTGCTCGCCACCGTTGCCGGTGCGGTGCGCCGCTTCCTGCGTCACCGGCAGCTCAGCCTCGAGGGGATGGATTTCCGGATCGTCGTGCCGGTGAGCGTGCGCTCGGAGGACGAGCGCGGCCGGTTCACGAACCGCGCGTCGGGCTGGATCATGTCGCTGCCGATCCAGGAGCGCGACCCGCGCCGGCGGCTTTCCAAGGTGCGCACCACGACCAAGCGCCTCAAGGAATCGAACCAGGCGTCGGGCGTCGAGGTCCTGACCCAGCTCGCCGAGTGGGTCGGCTCGGCGGCCGTCAGCCTCGGCACGCGGTTCGCCTCGCGGATGGCCCCCTACAACCTGATCGTCACCAACATTCCCGGCCCGCAGCTCCCGCTGTACATGCTCGGCGCGCGGCTCCGCGCGGGCTATCCGACCGTCCCGTTGTTCGAGAACCAGGGTCTCGGCGTCGCGACGTTCAGCTATGCCGGCCAGCTCTGCTGGGGCTTCAACGCCGACTGGGACCTCGTGCCGGACCTGAATGAGTTCGTGCACGCGATCGAGGATTCGTTCCGGGAGCTCGCCGAGGCGGCCGGGATCGGGGACCTCGGTGCTGCCCGAGGTCCGGCCGCGGCCGGCGCGGAGTAGCGGCGCAGGCGCGTTCCGCACGGCGCACGCCTCTCCCTGCCTCCTCTGAACGATCTCCGATAGAGCATCACGGGCCGATTTGTTGCTGACAGTTGAGCCCCCCGTTCGCCCGCTGAGTGCAGTCGCTGATCGTGCCGACACGATCGACGCCGGAGTCCTGCATGATGGTGACCGTCACCGGCGGCTGGAACGGCGCGTAGATGGGCAGTCCCAGAAGCCGCAGCTTCACGCCGTAATAGCCCGGGCGGACCGGCAGCTGGATCTTCTCGGCCGGCCGGGTGATGCAGAGCACCCCGCGGAGCCGCGGATGGCACTCTTCCGGGAGCCAGTGGATCGTGTGGTCGAGACTGGCCGCGTCCTGCACCCGCACGGCGATTCCGGATCCGACGCTCACCGAGTCGGGATCCACGATCGGGAACCTGCCGGAAACCCAGACGGCGCCCCGGTGGGCGTCGCTCTGGTAGCCGCGTAGCCACACGACCCGGATGGCCATCGGGGTCGTGCAGCGGCCGTCACGGCAGACCCCGATCGAGTTGCACGTCGTGCCGTCGGGCTTCGCGGGATTCGAGCAGAGCCCGGTCGTGACGTCGCAGGTGCCGGCGTCGTGACATTCGTCGGTCGCCGGGCACGTGACCATGAGCGTGCACCCGCTCGTGCAGCAGTCGCCGGGCACGTCGGGCCCCGGGTCGCATTCCTCGCCGGGGTCGAGGATGCCGTCGCCACAGGCGGCACCAGCGACCTGGGTCCGGAGCATCAGCCCGATGATGAGCGCCACGATCTGGACGAGCGTACGATGCGCCATTTTCATCCCCCCTGTCGTGCGCGTGTATGACGGCATGTTTTTTTCTCCCAGCGGGGGACGTGAACGCTGCGCGTTGACAATCGCCGCGGGGCCCGGGTACAGCCACCCCGCCCGCAATGGCGCAGAACGTGCCCGAGTTCCGTTTCGGCGACGACGCGCTGCGGCTCCGACAGGTCGTGTACGAGTACTGGTGCACGCACGGCCGCGGACCGAACCTTCGCGCGGTGCACGCTGCGACCGGGCTCTCACGTGAGCGGATCGTGGCGGCGTATCAGGAGCTCGAGCTCGGCATCATGTGCACCGTCCACCCGCACACCCAGAACGTGAACCTGTTGAAGGCACCGCCGTTCTCGAGCTACCCGACGCAGGCGGAGCTCCACGTCGACGGCCGGTTTCACTCGTGGGCCGGCTGCGCGATGGAGTCGCTCGCGGCTTGCATGATGCCGCCGTTCGCCGGGAAGGAGGTGCGGGTCGAGTCGTACTGCGCGTGCTGTCTGGCGCCGGTACACGTGATCACGAAGGACGGCGAGACGCTCGCCCACGAACCCGGGTCGCTCCTCGTGCACGTGAGCACCAGTCCGCGCGAGTGGAACCTGCCCGACATCGTCGCCATGTGCGACAGCATGAACTTCGTCCTCGACGAGACGCACGCGGGAAGGTACGACGCCGTGCTCGGCCGTCGCGGCGTGCGCTTCACCATGGAGCAGGCGCGGCGCTTCGTGACGCCCACCGGGAAGGCGCGGATGTGGCAATACGACCGGGCGCCCGACTACATCCGCCCCGAGAAGATCATCGCCGGCATCCGCGCGCTCGGCGTCGACACGACCGCGTGGGAGACGTAGATGCCGCGCGCCTGGCCCGCCGTGCAGGTCGTCCCGCGGGGCGGGCTCGCGTACGGCATGCAGCTGCCGATCGTCGCCCAGAGCCCGATCTTCGCGCAGCCGTGGGAGGCGGGCGCCGACGCGGGCGACGTCGTCCGGATCGCGCAGGCGTGTGACCGTGCCGGCTTCTTCTACCTTGCGGTCTCCGACCACGTCTGCATCCCGCGCGACCGCGCCACCGCCATGTCGACCGTGTGGTACGACCCCGTGGCGACGCTCGGCTTCCTCGCCGCGGCAACGCGGCACGTGCGGCTCCTTTCCTACGTCTACGTGCTGCCGTATCGCCACCCGCTCGCGACCGCCAAGGCGTTCGCGACGCTCGATGCCCTCTCCGGCGGCCGTGTGATCCTCGGCGCCGGCGCGGGGCACCTCGAGGCCGAGTTCCAGACGCTCGGCGTCGAGTTCGCGCGTCGCGGCCGGCTGCTCGACGAGGCGATCGACGTGATCGTCAAGGCCTTCCTCGACGAGTTCCCGGCGCACACGGGCCCCACGTGGACGATTCGTGACATGGCCGTGGCACCGCGGCCGCATCAGCAGCCGCGGCCCCCGATCTGGGTGGGCGGGTCGACGCGCGGCGCGCTCCGGCGTGCGGCCGAGCGCGGCGACGGTTGGCTGCCGCAAGGCGTGCCGCAGATGGGACTCGCCGAGGCGATCGCGTACATCCGGCGCATCCGCGGCGACGAGCCGATCGAGATCGGAGCCAACAGCCCGTGGCTCTACGTCGGCACGCCGCGCTTCGACCTCGGACCGAACGCACGGAGCGGCCGCGGTGAGGCCATCGCCGCACTGCTGCGCGACCTCCAGGCGCTCGGCGTGAGCCACGTCGGCGTGCGCTTCCGGACGCGCTCCGTCGACGAGCTGCTCGAGCAGATCGACGCCTTCGCGCGCGAGGTGGCGCCGCACCTCTGATGCTGCTCGCCGGCCAGGTCGCGCTCGTGTCGGGGATCGGGCCGGGTCTCGGCCGCTCGATCGCACTCGCGCTCGCCCGCGAAGGGGCCGACGTCGTGCTCGCGGCGCGCACGGCTACGGCGCTCGATGCCGTCGCCGCGGAGGTCGAGGCTGTCGGCCGTCGCGCCCTCGCGGTCCCGACCGATCTCGCGCAGCCGGAGCAATGCCGGCGCCTCGCCGAGACGGCGCACGCCGCCTTCGGTCGCATCGACGTGCTCGTGAACAACGCCTTCCGGAGCGGCCCCTACGACGCCGTCGACGCGTCGCGTCTCGAAGACTGGCGCGCGGTGTTCGACGTGAACGTCTTCGGCACGCTCGCGCTCTCGCAAGCCGTCATTCCGTTCATGAAGACCGCGGGCCGCGGCTCGATCGTCATGATCAACTCGATGTCGATGCGGATCATCGAGCCGCACTTCGGCAGCTATGCGGCGTCGAAGGGCGCGCTGCTCACGGCCGCGCAGACGATGGCGAAGGAGCTCGGCACCTCCGGCATTCGCGTCAATTCCGTCGTGCCCGGCTACATCTGGGGCCCGGCGCTCGAACGTTACTTCGCCGACCTCGCGCGGCAACGCGGGACGACGCCGGCGGCGGTGTACGCGGAGGTCGCCTCGCGCACGGCGCTCGGTCGCATCCCCACGTCGGACGACGTCGCGGCCGCCGTCGTGTTCTTCGCCTCCGACCTGTCGCGCGCCGTCACGGGCCAGGCGCTCGACGTCAACGCCGGCCACTATTTTCACTGATCGCTTGCGCGTGCTTTGCAACAACTGGCTTTCCCCGCTCCGCGAACCTGGGGAGGACGGCGCGCTGGGGCCGGTCGTAAGCCCGCGCCCGGGCACCGCCCCGGAGTCCCACATGCTACGCGCCCTCCGCACCACGCCGGACATCCCGTCCACGTCACGATTCGGACCGGGCCCACCATCGGTTGTCTGCGGGCCGCGCACGTCTTTCCGGGCGTCCGCGGCGCGCTAGCCGCGTCGTCACGCCGCGGCTTTCGCGTCGTCCACTTCAGCGTCCAGGGTGACCACCTTCATCTGATCGCCGAAGCCGATGACCGCGCTTCGCTCGGGCGTGGCGTCCGCGGGCTGGCCATCCGCGTCGCGCGAGCGGTGAACCGCGCGTTGGGCCGCCGCGGCGCCGTCTGCACGGATCGCTATCACGCCCGTGCGCTGACTTCTCCGCGTGCCGTCCGTCACGCGCTGACGAAAACATCGTGCGGGAGAACGCGGTCTTGATCCCTGCTCGTCGGCGCCGTGGTTCCGCGGTTGGCGCAACCCGGTCGCAACGTCGCCGGCCCCGTCGCCTGTCGTCGCCGCGCGCACGTGGTTGGCCGCCGTCGGTTGGCGCCGCCATGGTCTCGTCGACGCGGACGCGGAATGTCCGAGGAACCACCGCACGCGCCGGTCAGCGTGAACACCATCGGCGAGCACGACCACACCGCGACCGACGACTGTCGCCGCGATCGCTACCGCACCTTGTTCCCGAACCGTTCCCAGTG